>CAKPVW010000013.1 GCA_934196075.1 uncultured Anaerovibrio sp. | reverse complement strand
GACAGAGCAAAAGTCGTTATGACCGCAGGCTGTCTTTCAGAAAAACGGGGACGTATAACTCTACAAATCAGAATTTTCAGCGTTGTAGAGTACCACACTGGGGTATTTGCATGTCAAAAGAATTAATATACCCAATAAATAATGGCAGAGAAAATTGTTAGTACAATAGCTTCTATCAATACCATTTTTTTTAGTACAGCAAAAAAATCTGCTTTAAAATAATCTGTAGTAACAGTAAAGCATACGTGAGTAGGAGTTATCATCTGACCAGCCACGCCATATACCATGGCAATGGCAGCCAAGGTGAGACTACCAGTCTGCATAGCTGCTACAATGGGCATAACAATGGCTACATGAGCCTGGCTCATGCCAGTAAGCATACCCACCACCAGAGAAATGCCAGCGATAATAACTGGTATAGGCAGAGGAGCAGCCTGAAAGGCAGCTACTAATTCAGAGAGGGTATTGGTAACAGTAAGTATCTGAATGAAATAGAGAATGCACAGAACATTGATAAACATCTTTTTATCAATAGAGCCTGTAATCATTTCCTTGAGGGAAACCTGACGGCCCATGGCCTTTAGAATGCCGTAAAGCAGGAGGGTGGTACTACCCATAGCTATGGAAGCATTAAGATGGGCAAACACCACTAATAGGAAGGTAAAGCCAATAGGAAAGATGGCCAGCAGAATATCCAAATACGAGCTTTGCTCAGCATGGTTATTTTTGCTCAATGAAGGCTGAGTAGAGCTCTTAGCTTGTAAAGGTGTTAGCAGTACCAGCCAGCCAACTATGAAGCATAGCAGTGACACCCAGGCAGTCTGGCCTACAAAGTGGGCATAGGGCACCTGGGCAATACTGCAAGCCATAATCATACCGGGAATAATAGGATTAGAAAACTCATAAGGATGACGGAACCAAAAATTGATAGCAGCCTTGTCTTCTGGGGTTGCCTTTAGATTACGGCAGGCTTCCTCTACAATAGGCGCTGAAAATCTAGCTCCGCCTAAAGAGGGCAGCAGACCTAAAAAGCCTGGCATAATAGCCAAAGTAGCTTTGGCACTGGAAAAAAGCCTCTGTAGGGCTGTAACCATCTGGCTAAGGGTGCCACTGGTACGGAGAGCAATTTCCAGGCACATAACTAAATAGAGGGAAAATACCAAATCATAGGTCCTGCTCATAGTCATAGTCTGCTGTAAAGCCAGCCATAAATCCCAAGGCTGACAGGAGCGTATTAGCCAAATAAAGCCTCCTCCAGCCAGCATGGCAAGGCCTACATATATATGCCGCCGCATTAAGAGAATAATAATTGTCATAGCAATTACAAGAAGCAAAAAAATATTCATGTATTCATCTCCTAGGATTAAGATTTAGCTATGCATATTATAACTCCTATATCATTAAAAGAAAATGTTTATACTTTTTGATTGTGCACTAATTAGATGAGAGGGATTCAATCAAATAAAATGAGACTACCTTGCGATAGCCTCATTTTGTAAGTCATATTATGAATTGGTAGGAGATATAGTAAAGAGGGATTATAGAAAATTATTTTATTACCTTGAGAGACTGGCGATCAGCAAAGACAGCTACGAAAATCAGGAAGATAACACCCTGAATAAGCTGCATAGTTTGAGTTGTCAAGCCCATCATGGTAAGACCACTGTAAAGCACATAATACAGCAGGGTACCAACAATAATATTGGAGAAGCGAACCTTGGCACCGCCGGATATAGGCATACCGCCTAGTACCAGAGCAATCAGAATCTGGGTTTCCAGCTGATTACCTACATTAGCTGTGGCAGAGCCGTTTTTGGCAATATTGATAAAGGCTGCCAAACCGGTCATAGCACCAGCCAAGGTATAAATCAAGAATTTCATGCGGTCAGTGCGAATACCAGCAAACATGGCACCTTTTTCACCAGCACCAATCGCCTTTAGATAAGTACCAAATTTAGTGTAGCGGAAGGCTACAAAGGAAATAGCCAAAATCAGCAGCATCAAAGGCAGCTTCATCTCAATGTGGTCAAAATCATAAACATCCATGCTAGCTCTGACAGGGGAGTTGGAGGCCATGTATTTGATAAAACCACGGAACAGGAACATGGTACAGATGGTAACTATGAAGGAGGCAATCTTGCGGTTTACATAGAAGTAACCGTTAATCGCACCAATCACTGCGCCAGCCACCACACCACCGGCAATGGCAACACCAATACCATATTGGGAAAGAATACATACAGCAATAGAGGAAATACCCAGAATAGAGCCCTGAGAGAAATCCAAGCCTCCCATGGTCATAATAAAGAATACGCCAGTTGCTGCAATCATACCTACATAAATCTGATTTAAAAGCAAAGTCAGATTTCTTTGACTGCTCATACCTCCATCGGTAAGGAAGTTGAACAGGGCAAATATTGCCACTAGGCCAACTACCGGCAGATAAGTCCGGATTTTATTCATGCGGGAAGCCTTGGCCAGTTCTTCCTCTTTGGATAATGTTTTCTCTTTGTCAGCCATAACTTTCTCCTTATACCATCTTGGAAATCAGCAGGTTCTCATCCAAATCTCTGCTTCTTGGCAGCTCACCATTCAGCTTGCCGTCCTTCATAATGATAATACGGTCGCACATGCCGATAAGCTCCATAAGCTCCTCAGAAATCATAATAATGGATTTGTTATGCTTGCGCATAGTGTCCATTAGCTGATAAATATCCTGCTTAACCTTGATATCAATACCACGGGTTGGAGAATCCAGTACCAAAATATCAGAATCCTTGCCAATCCAGCGAGCCAGGACAACCTTTTGTTTGTTACCACCAGACAAATCAGAAACAAACTGATCGATGTTCTGCATTTTTACTGACATCTGAGCCGCAAATTTGTTAGCAAAATCACTAAGCTTCTTGTCGCTAAGGAGTTTGAATTTGCCAGCTAAATCATCTAGGGAAGGCAAGGTGATATTGTCACCAATGCTTTGATTCATAATAATGGATTCATTATCACGGTCCTTGGAGGTATAGGCAATGCTATGCTTGATAGCAGTAGGAATATCATTGATTTCTGTGCCATCAGCCAGGGTAACTGTACCAGTACGGTCATAGGAGGCACCAAAGATGGCTTTGCCCACCTCGTGCATGCCAGATTCAGACAGACCGCCAAAGCCCAAAATTTCTCCCTTGTGTAAATCAAAGGATATATCCTCCAGCACACCTGGTACGGAAACATTTCTCGCGGAAAGGACAACTTCATCGGAAACTTTCTCATCATAGTCTGGACGATAATAATCACCAGTAACCTCACGGCCAACCATGAGACGTTTCAAATCATCCTCGGTAACATCAGCACTTTTGACAGTATCAATGTAGACGCCATCACGCATGATGGTAATGGTATCAGATTTGTCCAGAACCTCCGGCAGGTCATGGGAGATGAAAATAACCGTGTTGCCTTCCTTGCGGATGCGATCCATATGCTTGTACAGCTCTTCACGGCCTTCCTGAGAAAGGGCGGTAGTGGTTTCATCAATAACTACAATTTTGGGATGGAAGTAGGTGGCCTTAACAATTTCTACCAGCTTGCGATCCTCAAAATTATATTCATCAATTTGATGCTCAGCCTTGATATGCTTAAAGCCATATTGCTGCAGCAGCTCGTTGGCCTTGCGGTTAATAGCCTCTCTGTTTTTGATGCCATGCTTTACAAACTGATCCTCATGGCCTAAGAAGATATTCTCTGCTACCGTCAGGCCGGAAAGTGTGCCTAACTCCTGAACGATAATGGAAATTCCCTCTAGGTTGGCATCTACCTGATTCTTAGGATGAACCTCCTTGCCATCTAGGATAAATTTGCCGCTGCCAATGGTGTAAATACCTGTCAGCATATTGGTTAGGGTAGATTTACCAGAACCATTTTCTCCTATCAGAGCATGAACCTCTCCTTTATTGATATTGAAGGAAACATTCTGCACTGCCTTGGTTATACCAAAGGATTTACACAGATTCTGAACCTGTAATCTTATTTCACTCATCTATGTTCTCCTCCTTATTTAACGATTTCACCCTTGTTTATTTTGGTGGTAAGGGTAATGATAATCAACAGTGCAAAGCCGGTAATTACATCCTGAATAGCGGTTGGTGCACCTAGCGCAACGAAGCCATAGAAAATGATATTAATCATAAACTCGCCTAGAATAATGGCCTGAATTGGCATGCCGTATTTTTTGAAGGCAACACCAAAGAAGCAGCCCATAGTAGGAATAAAGTTGCGGCTCATGGAGGCCATACCGGTTACAGCTACCATAGATGAACCATAGCTGATGGTGAGAATAGACATAATACCGAAGAAAATACCACTGATAACAAAGGCCAGAATCTTGTACTTATTGACATTGATACCCATATTCTTGGCAATGAACTCGTTGCTGCCTATTGCATAGGTATAGGTACCAATTTTAGTGTAGTTCAAAATAAAATATGCTGCGGCAAAGGTAAGCAGGGCAAGGATTAAGTTGCCAGGCATCTGACCAAACATGCGCAGGTCGGAGGGGAGAGTCTGCTCCACACCGCCAGCAATAATATTGGCAGTAGCCTCATAAATCAGAGCTAAACCGGTGGTTACAATCATAGATGGAATACGGAGTTTGATGTAGAAAACACCATTGAGTATGCCAATAATAGCACCTGCTACTATACAGCCAACGATGAGCCCCATATAGCCAAAGCCCATGGAAGCAGCCAGCTTACAGCCTATAATGGAGGCTAAAATAATGGCAGCACCTATGGAGAAATCAAACATTCCCATAACCAGAACAAAGTAAAATCCTACAGCACCAGCGGAGGCAATAAGACTTGCCTGAAAATAGCTGAGCATATTTTCTGGAGAACCGAAGTTATCCGGAGTTAAAATTTTGAATATGAGCCAGGACACGAATACCAAAGAGAAAAGGATGAGATAGCCCTTTACCTTGGCAGACATTTTTTTCCCGCTCACAGCATTCTTAGTTGAATCCATGTCGTCTCCTTCTGGGATAAATCCCTACAAAAATAGCCGGCATCGGTTTTGATGCCGGCTACCTTCCATTGCAGTGTTTATTTCAGCCTTGGAAATAAATTATTTAGCTGAACGTGCTGCTGCATCTTCGATAGACAGCTTGGAAGCTGCTTCCTTCAGCTGATCCAGTGGCAACTTAGCCATTTCAACAAGCTCGTTGCTGGTGTAAGGAAGCTGCTTTACGAAGTACTTGTCATACTCGCCATAGTCCTTAGGGGAGGATACATACAGATAAGGGAACTGAATATCAATGAAGTTGTTTTCGATGCCAGTGTAGTTACCCTTGATTGCGTTGTAAACCATCATGAAGGCATAGAGAGGATCGCAATAGTGACCGCCGGACTCACCAGCGATGGAACCATTCTCCAGTCTTTCGCCCAGGTCAGGCAGGAAGTCGGTGGAAACGATTTTGATGGTCTGAGTCTTGCCTGCACGCTCTACAGCTGCAATAGCGCCCTGGAGAGGGTCGCCGCCGCCGCCAGCAGGAATCAGAGCATCCAAAGTAGGATCTGCACTCATAAGAGCCTCGGCAGCCTTTGCGCCACCTTCGGAGGAAGTCCCAGCATACTGAGGATCGGACAGCTTAACCTGATCGGATGGGTGAGCAGCATTCCACTCCTCAACACCAGCCTTGTAGCCTTCCCATCTGCCTAACCAGGTAGCATCGCCCTGCTCCCAGCCAATGAGGCCGATGTTGCGGCACTTCTTGTCAATGAGAATCTGAACCAGCTTCTTGCCGTTTTCAACTTCATTCTCATGTACAGCACCCATGTAATAAGGAGACTTTACAGCCTGCTCATAGATATCTGCATTCTTGTTCTTGTCAATAATGCGGAAGAACTGAGCGAGATATACGCCATTGTCATTACAGGTCTTGATAGCGGAAGCCATCTCGGTATCAGAGGAGTTGCAGATGATGATACCCTGGCAGCCAGCTGCTACCAAAGACTCAACAGAAGCAGTAACCTTCTCAGATACATGACCCTGATCTACATACTGAACCTCTACGTTCAGAGCATCAGCAGCTGCATCAATGATGCGTTTGCACTGGGAACCTAATACGTCAGTGGAACTCCAAATGGAAACACCAATTTTAATTTTACCGTCAGATTTTGCAGCCTGTTTGTCTCCGCCACCACAGCCTACCAGCATTAAGGTAAACATGAGTACACAGGTTAACACACATATAATTTTCTTCATTGTTGTACTCCTTCTTTCCTAGATTGATAACTCCGAGCTTTGTTTTCCCCTGCTAAATCGGTCTTAGCTATCAAAGCTCACCTCCGAAGCTAAACATCAAGCTAGCTTCCATACTAGATACCTCTTTCCTCCTTAAAAATTTTTGATGATACCACAGCAATAATTGCCTGTAAAACTGTTCGTCCACATATGGACTGTGCTCCTTTTCTTTATCCTGTTTCAGCCTATCGCCCATAAGGTCTGATAACATCGCAAAGGTCAAGCAGTACATATCATATGCTGCACTTTTGTTTTTGTAGTGCTCGTGCACAGTTCTTATTGTTATTGTAGACTGATATAGTTATTTTGTCAAGTTGAAATTTTCACTCAATTAAGAATTCTTTAGAAAATATTATTTATATCACTGTAGAAAGGGGAATTTTATCTTATTTGTCAGTAATACGAAAGTAGATATAGAGGATATGGATGCGTTTGTTAGAAAAGAAAAAGACGATGATATACCGTGGCAGAAAAATTCAGCCAGTCTGATATAATCATCATCTTTTCATATGGAATGCCTAGGGCATATTATAACCCCAGCATGACATCCCGCCACATACAGAGGTAGGGGACATCGGACACCTCGTTATTTATTTTTGGTTGTATTCAATAATCTTGATGTCTTTGTGTTGATTTAAATCCACCACATTTTCCTGATCTATGCGTACCAGAGGGTGTTGGGAAAAATCATTAGGATAGTTGACAATAGTACCCACCAAGCCATTATTTAGCATTACTTTGGAGCCTAGGAAGGCGTCCTTGATTCTCTTGAGAATGGTAACACTGATAGTTGGATCCAGCTTGGTATACATATCTTCAGTAATTTTGGCGATAGCATCAAAAGGAGTCTGGCGGACAAAGCCCTCCCGTTCCGTGGTTATATTGTCATATAGATCTGCAATGGCAACGATCTTGGCGTATTCATGGATTTCCTTCCCCTTGATGCCGAAGGGGAAGCCACTGCCATCTGTATATTCATGGTGCTGCAGAGCCGCAAGTTTTACACCCTCGGCAATATGAGGATCTTCGTTAATCATATGAGATCCATCAATGGTATGCTGCATATAGCGTTCAAAATCCTCTCCCTTTAGGGATTCAACTCTACGAGACTGAAGTCTGTCAGGGAATTTTGTTTTGCCAATATCATGTAGGAAGCCAGCCATGATAAGATCATTAATTTCACGAGGCTTTTTGTAGAGCCACTTGCCAATAACACCGGTCAGGATGGCAACTCGCATGGAGTGATTGTATAAATCATCTGCCATGTGGTTTAATTCGTAGAGATAATCAATAACACCGCTTTGTTTGGACATAGGGGCCAGTGAATTCTGCACAAGCTGCTTACTTTTATCTACGGGAATCCGACCTGTATGAGCAGTGGCTTCAATAATGGAATTTACTTCTCGGAGAACTTCCTTGTACTCTGAGGCAAAAGCATTGCCTCGATTGAAAAGAGCCATTACTGATTGATAATTAGGGCTTAGCTCATATTCGTCCTTGATGTATACAGAGGGAATCTTCAAAAAGCCCAATCTGGTAATATGTGCCTTGGTGAGCAGGGTATTTTCGGAAAGTATTACCACCATATCGTCGTTAACGACGGTGCGGGCTAGTTCCATACCCGGCTGCAGCTTGTCTACGCTGATAGCCTTCATATTGTCCAATCTCCTTTGCGTTATAATAATATCAATGGGATGAAAATCCAATTAATGTGTTTGTAAATAAAAAATTAAAATAATGCATATATATCCATATATAATATCCTACCATAAAATCAATAAAAAAGAAAAGGGACAATAGTAGCATAAGAAAAGGAACCACGTCATTATAGGATATTTCAATGACATAGTTCCTAAAAAAATTTATTTTTCTATACCAGCTTTAAAAACAGTGGTGGAATTCCAGGTTTTTCCTGCTTTTAATATAGGTTGAGGAAATTCTGGATGCATAGGGGAATTAGGGAAATACTGAGTTTCTAAAGCAAAGCCGCTGCGGCGCTTGCATGGAATATCCTTTTTGCCAGGAGTGCCATCTAGGAAATTACCACTGTAGAACTGCATGCCTGGCATATCAGTGTATACGCTAAGGGTAATACCGCTTTCTTCGGAAACAGCAAAGGCAGCCTGACGCAGACCATCTTTTACAGGGCCGCTGAGAATCCAGTTGTGGTCATAGCCAGCTCCCCAGATGAGCTGTTGAAAATCATCATCAATCCGCTGACCAATAGGAGTAAGCTGGCGGAAGTCCATAGGAGTTCCCTCAGCCTGATAGATTTTGCCATTAGGCAAAGCTTCAGCATCGGATTCGGTAAGGCTATCTGCCATAATCTGCAGCTTGTGGTTCAAAATACTGCCGCCGCCAATACCGTTCAGGTTAAAGTAGCTATGGTTGGTCATATTGCAGATGGTATCTGTATCAGAGGTTACCTGATAATCAATTTTCAGAGCATTTGTCTCAGTAAGTTCGTAGGTAACCTGAGCTGTAAGAGTGCCAGGGAAGCCGCCTTCGCCATCTGGGCGGAACTGCCACATCTGCAGCTTGCCATCACGTACCTCTGCGCCCCAGAGCTTAGCATGGAAGCCCGTGCTGCCACTGTGAAGATTGTTGGTATGATTGGCGCCATCATTGCATTCCAAATAATAGGTAGTATCGTTGAGAGTAAATTCAGCATTCTGAATACGGTTGGCATGAGGACCTACAATAGCTCCCATGTAGAAGGTTTCCTCCTCGTAGCCTTTGGCAGTGTCAAAGCCTAGAATGATATCCCTGAAATTACCCTCCTTGTCAGGAACTATAAAGCTTTGGATTCTTGCGCCATAGGTGATAATTGTAGCTTTTGCTCCAGCACGGTTTTCTAAGGTATAGCTATATACCAGGGAACCATTGCTGAGACGTCCAAATTCTTTTTTTGAGATTGATGCCATAATAAAAACCCCTTTTGTAAATATATAGTTTTGTGAACAATTTTCACATGATGGCCGATAATAGGGACATAAGCCATCATGGGAAAACCCCTCTTTGTTACTATAACATTATAACCCCTTTATGTCAAAATCTGTGCACGAGTGTAACATACAAACTTTATAGCTAGTATAACAGTTACAAAAGTTATGTGCACGGACACAAAAGTTATTGACAATATTTTCAACAGAGTGTAGTATAGACATAACAGAGTCAATCTTTATGAATTTTATGAAGATTGGATATTTGGTTTATGGGAGGGTATGATTAGATGTTAGAAGAATTAAAACAAAAGGTCTATGAAGCAAATATGCTGCTGCCCAAGCATGGTCTGATTACCTTTACCTGGGGTAATGTTTCCGGCATTGACAGAGAATCAGGCTTATTTGTCATTAAGCCATCCGGGGTAGAATACGATGTTATGAAGCCAGAGAATATGGTAGTTGTAGATCTGGATGGAAATAAGGTGGAGGGAGAGCTAAATCCTTCTTCAGATACAGAAACCCATAGAGTTCTATACAAGGAATTTCCTAATATTGGCGGCGTTGTTCATACCCATTCCCGCTGGGCTACTACCTTTGCTCAGGCTGGGCAGGGTGTACGGGCTTATGGCACCACTCAGGCTGATTATTTTTATGGAGAGATTCCATGTACTAGGGATATGACTCCTGAGGAAATTCAGGGTGCATATGAGTATGAAACTGGCAGGGTTATTGTGGAAAGATTCCAGAAATATGGTATCAACCCAGATCATGTGCCGGCAGTGCTGGTAAAAAATCATGGTCCATTTACCTGGGGCACAGATCCTTTTAATGCAGTGCACAATGCTGTAGTTCTGGAGGAGGTGGCCATGATGGCTTTCCATACTCAGATGCTGACAGGGGATAGAGATGCTATGCCACAGGTTTTGCTGGACAAGCATTTTATGCGCAAGCATGGCCCGAATGCTTATTACGGTCAAAAGAAAAAGTAATATTGTAAGGAGGGGACGATCTTGACAGTAGAGAATATGAGAGAAAAAATTGTCAACGGGGAAACAGCTTTGGGTATAGAGCTGGGCTCTACCCGCATCAAGGGAGTGCTATTGACCTCAGAGATTGAAACTATTGCTGTAGGCAGTTATGGCTGGGAGAACAAGCTGGAAAATGGGGTATGGACCTATGATTTAGCTGAAGCTTGGAAGGGTGTACAGACCTGCTTTGCCAATCTGGCTCAGGAGGTTAAGAAAAAATATGGCGTAGAATTAAAGCGAATTGGTGCTATTGGCATCAGTGCCATGATGCACGGCTATCTTGCTTTTAATGACAAGGATGAGCTGTTGGTACCATTTAGAACCTGGCGTAATAATATTACTGGCGAGGCTGCAGATTATCTCACCAAGGCTTTGGAGTTTAATATTCCTCAGAGATGGAGTGTAGCTCATATTTATCAGGCTGTGCTGAACAAGGAGCCTCATGTGCCTGAAATCAAGTTCTTCACAACCTTGGCTGGCTACATTCATTGGCAGCTGTGCGGTGAGAAGGTATTGGGTATTGGCGATGCTTCTGGTATGTTCCCAATAGATGAAAGCATTGCTTCCTATGATAAGGATATGGTAAAGAAATTCGATGAATTGGAAAATATCCGTAATCTGCCATGGAAGCTGGAGGATATTTTACCAGCTGTTCTGCCAGCAGGTAAAGCTGCCGGTACTTTGACAGAGGCTGGTGCAAGGCTGTTGGATCCAACTGGTGTATTGGAGGCTGGAGCAACTATGGCACCACCAGAGGGTGATGCTGGTACAGGTATGGTTGGTACTAATAGTGTCAGAAAGCGTACAGGCAATATTTCTGTAGGTACTTCTGCTTTCTCCATGAATGTGCTGGAGGAGCCACTGAAGGCAGTACATAGAGATATTGATATTGTTACTACTCCAGATGGTGCGCCGGTAGCTATGGTGCATGTAAATAACTGCTCCTCAGATATTAATGCCTGGGCGGGACTTTTTGGAGAGTTTGCCAAGGCTTTGGGGGTGGAGGTAGCACCAGATACCCTTTATAGTGTGCTATTCAATCAGGTTAAGGAAGCAGATGCTGATGCTGGGGGCTTGGTAAACTACAGCTTCCTATCTGGTGAAAATATTACTGACACTCAGGCTGGACGGCCTATGTTTGTCCGTACTCCTCATAGCAAAATGAATCTGGGCAATTTCATGTTGGCACAGCTTTACTCAGCTTTTGCTACCTTGAAAATCGGTATGGATGTATTGATTAATGAGGAGCATGTCAAGACTGATGTTATGTTGGCTCAGGGTGGCTTGTTTAGAACGCCGGTGATCGGTCAGCAGGTATTGGCCAATGCCTTGGAAATTCCTATTACCATTATGGATAGTGCTGGTGAAGGTGGCCCATGGGGTATGGCCGTATTGGCAGTATTTACCAAATTCTGTGATGATACTGTGACTTTGCCAGATTTCTTGGATGAAAAGGTATTCAAGGATGCTTCTGCTACTACCTTGGCACCACAGCCCGAAGGTGTAGAGGGGTGTCGCAAATTTATTCAGCGGTTCCAGGGCGGTATAGCAGTTGAGAATGCAGCAGGTGCAGCTTTCGAGGATAAATAAATTTAATGCATTTTACAGTTGAAGATAAAGGATCATTAAGTAGAAAAAAAGGGGCGAAAACAAAATGTTAAATGTAAAGGATTATGAGTTTTGGTTTGTAGCAGGCAGTCAGCATCTTTACGGTGAGGAAGCTTTGAAGGCAGTAGAGAAGAATACCAAGGAGATTGCAGATTATCTCAATGGTACTGGCAAGCTGCCATATAAAATTGTTTTCAAGGGTGTTATGACCACTGCTGATGGCATTACCCAGTTTATGAAGGATGCGAACTATAATGATAATGTAGCTGGTGTAATGGTTTGGGCTCATACCTTCTCTCCAGCTAAAAACTGGATTCGTGGTACCAAGCTGCTGCAGAAGCCTTTGCTCCACTTGGCTACTCAGTATCTGAATAAGATTCCTTATGACACCATTGATTTTGATTATATGAATCTCCATCAGAGTGCCCATGGAGATAGAGAATATGGCTATATCAATTCCAGATTGAAGCTGAACAACAAGATTGTTTATGGTCATTGGCAGGATGAGGAGACTACTGCTGAAATCGCTGCTTGGCAGGATGTGGCTGCTGCCTACAACGAAAGCTTTAATATTCGCGTTTGCCGTTTCGGTGATACCATGCGTGATGTAGCCTGCACTGAGGGCGACAAGGTTGAGGCTCAGATTAAGCTGGGGTGGACTGTAGATTATTATCCAGTAGGTGAGCTGGTTGCTTATGTAGACGCTGTAGCTGAGGCAGATATTGATGCTGAATATGCCAAGCTGGCAGAGGCATATACCCTGAATCCAGGTCATAATACTCAGGAGCATTTTGAGCACTGCGTTCGTTATCAGCTGAGAGAATATATTGCTATTAAGAAATTCCTGGATGACCATGGCTATAATGCATTCTGCACCAATTTCCAGACCTTGTTGGGCTTGGAGGAGCTGCCAGGCTTGGCTGCTCAGCTGTTAATGCGTGATGGCTATGGCTTTGGCGCCGAGGGTGATTGGAAGCTGGCAGCTCTAACCAGATTGCTGAAGGTTATGTCCCACAATGACCGCACTGTATTCATGGAGGACTATACCCTTGATTTGCGCAAGGGCCATGAGGCAATTCTGGGTGCCCATATGCTGGAAGTAGATCCTACTATTGCCAGTGATAAGCCTAGAGTGGAGGTTCATCCATTGGGCATTGGTGATAAGGATGATCCTGCACGTTTGGTATTTACCGGTGCCGAAGGCGATGGTATTGATGTTACCATTGCAGATTTCAGAGATGGTTTCCGCTTGATTAGCTATCCTGTAGATTGCCGCAAGCCAGAGGCTGAGACTCCGCATCTGCCAGTAGCTAAGCAGCTTTGGACTCCTAAGTGCGGTCTGAAGAAAGGCTCTACTGAGTGGATTAAGGCTGGCGGAGAGCATCATACTGTATTGAGCTTCTCCATTACTCAGCAGCAGATTGTAGATTTGGCCACCATGTTTGGCATTGAGATGGTTGATATCCAGTAAAAATAGCCCTTTCTTTACTCAATATTGAGTAATACTTTTTCTTCCTCCGGCAAGGAGCTGTGTAATTTCTGACACAGCTCCTTGCTTTTTTAGTAATTAAGTATTGTAATTATGGTATTTTTAGGCATTTTGCTAAATAAAATGCTTAAAAAGCAATATTCCCAGTCTTTAGTCCTATTTAACTACATTGAAAATAATATTACAATTATTAAGTGTATGTATTTTTATGTGGGATAGGATCTTATTATGGGTAAAAACATAAAACAGCTTAGGAAAAATGTCCTTTTGGCTGGCAAGTTGGGATTTTTGGCCGAATTTTTGCAGAGTACCATGAGCAAGGAAGGTTGGGAAACCTCTATTTTTCAGGAGGAGAGCTTCAATCTCTACAATCCTCAGTTCGTGGTATATTTTTCTGATGGAGAAATTGACGCCTCTCTTTCTCAAGTTTTGGCTGAGTCTAAAAAGCATGAGGTAAAGCAATTTCTTTATATTACCAGAGGATTGTCTGCTCAGAAATGTTATGAGGATTTTGTGTTGGCCTGGGGAGAGGCTCATCAACAAAATGTTAGCGTAGTTCATATGCCAGAGGTATTTGGTCAGGGGCAGAAATCTGAGGAAGGAACCATAGCCAAATTGTGGGCATCCATCAAAGAAAATAAGAATTTTTCTTTGGCTGGCTCTGATACAGTGCCTGTTTCCATACTTTATGGCAAGGATGCGGCCTATGCTTTGTTTTCTATTTTGCAGAAGGAAATAAATAGGAAGTGTATTGTTATAGAGTCTCAGGAGGAGTTTAGCTTTACCCAGCTGGTATTGGCTGTTAATAGCTTTGCTTCCCTGCCTCAGATAGAGATAGCTGGCAGAGGAGAGGAGTTCTCTGGGGCGGATCTCTGGAAGGGGGATGAGCAGGTTTATCATTTGGTGCTTAAAGCCAAATATCCTGTTCTTGAGATGCTGGAGCCTGTTTTTAAAGATTACGCCAAACAAGGGACAGCTCTTGAACATGAAAAAGCTAATTGGCAAACGAAATATTTTACGAAAATTAGGCCTTATTTAGAGAATATAGGCCTTTTTCTGGTGGTTCTGCTGATTAGTATATTGCAGGGGGGCTCCCCGGTAAATCAGGCTACTGGTTTGGATATATGCTATATCTATATTATTGTAATGGGGATTATGTATGGCAAAAAACAGTCTATGCCAGCAATTTTACCCTGTATGATATTGCTGACCTGGGGCCTTTTGAATCGACATGGCGAATTAGCGAGTATATTTTATATACCAGATAACCTGTTTCATTATTCCACTTATCTGTTTCTAGGTGTTTTTACAGGGTATGTGGCAGATAGCTGGCAGGGCAGGTTGGAATCCATAGGATATAAGCTGAACCATATGTGGCAGCGTTATGGATTTTTGCAGAAGAACTACGAGAAATCTGTTGCTATCAAGGATAAGCTTTATTATCAAATTGTTAACTCAGATGATAGCATTGGGTGGCTTTATGGTATTATTCAGCAGTTAGATACGGTACAGGTGGAGAATATTTTTACCCAGGCTGCAGTTATTACCAGCAAGATTATGGGAGCCAATAATATTGCTATATATGTTATGGGTAAGGATCAATACTATCTCCGCCAAAAGGTGCGCTTGGGAGATAAAACCAGACAATTGCCTCATTCTCGTAAGACTGAGGACAATGCCTATATCAGAAATATGCTGGAGAATCACCATCTTTTCGTCAATCACGGCTTGCAGCTGAATTTGCCTGATTTGGCCGCACCTATTATTTATAATGGGCAGGTTATTGCCATTATTGAGATTTATGGTATGGATTTTGACCAGTGGAGTATTTATCAGCAGAATCTGTTGTCTGTAACGGCGCGCTTGATTTCCATGGCTATGGGCAAGGCCTATGTCTATGAGAATGGTATTCAGAGCAAGAGATTTGTGGCAGATACCAGAATTATGCAGGAGGAAGAATTTGCCATACATCTGGCTGGCATTAAGGAAAGAGCACAGCTGCAGCATGATGTGCATAATGTACTGCTGGAGCTGGGAACAGAAAATGTTAATTATCAGGAGCTGGATAATCGTCTTAGTGGCTCTATTCGTCAGGAGGATACAGTGGGTATTATGGATGGCAATGTATATCTGCTGCTGCATGATACAGACGAATATGGCTTGCAGCTGGTTAAACAGCGGTTACAGCATCGTGGTATAGAAATCAAGGATATTAGGGAGCTGGTTTAATATGGATGGATGGCTTTGGCCAATGGCAGGGTGTCATCTGGTTATGGTATTGGCTGCCTATTTGTACGCTCGTAGACAAGGGGATGCTATTCAGGGAGCTACGGAGGCTTTGATAGTATTCTTCATGCCGGTGGCAGGCTTTGTGCTGGTAGTGGGAGCGAGAATTATCAAGGAAATAAAGCCCTTTCAGTGTAATATAGATCCCCATAAGCTAATGAACCAAAATAATGTATTTACCAATATGATTAGCTATGACGAAAATGTTATTCCTTTGCATGATACATATTTGGTAGATGATGTCAGTGCTAAGCGCAAGGTTTTTTTGGATGCGGTTAAGCAGAATGTACTGGAAAATCCAAGAGTGCTGAAAATGGCCACCTACGATCAGGATCGGGAGATTGCTTATTATGCTGTGTCCATGATTTCTGGTCATATTGAGGAGCTGGAGAACAAAATCAGCAAGGTGGAAGGGGAGCTGCTTCAGGATAAGGATAATATGGAGCTGCAGAGAGAATATGCCTATCTACTAAAGGATTATCTGGAGCAGGAATTTGTGGATAATATTACCAAAAAGAATCGTACCGAGCAGTATGTAACTCTGTTGGATAGTCTTTTGCAGGCATATCCTGATGAAGTGGAGTTTTTGCAGGAAAAAATTCGCAAGGAAATTATATTGGAAAATTATACCCAGGCTCAGGAGGCCTGTGAAAAATTTCAGCAGGCTTATCCAGACCGGGAGGAGCCTTATTTGGAATACATAAAATTATATTTCAATATGCGGCAGCCGGCTAAAATGGCGGAAAAGCTCAATGAATTAAAGGATATTCCGGGAGAATTATCATTGCAGGCCTTAGAGCTGGTGCGTTATTGGGGAGGTATTTCCCATGGATAATTTTAAGAAAGAAATTTGGAGCGTATTTATTATTACCGCCCTGCTGGGGGTGTTTTTCCAGATTAATAGAATGGATGTTTTTTTGTATCTCAATTCCTGGCAGAACAATATTCGGGCAGGAAATATCTGGCAGTCTATGGGGAATCAAAAGGCTGCCAAGGATAATTATTTGCTGATTTATGATCCAACAGATGTGCAAAGTGTGCTAAGCAGGCATATTGTAGAGAAAATTATTCGTGACCAGAAAAAAACTGTTCAGACCATACCTTTTTATCAGCCCGTGGTGATTGACAGCAAATGTCAGGGTGTAATTATTGCTAGCAACAGGCTGAAAAGCATAGCAGGTATGTCTGCTGTGGCAGGGTATGTTGAGCAGGGAGGCCGGGCGGCTATTTTGCGTAATCTGCAGGGAGATTTGCTGCCAGAGGACATGACAGCTAAATTAGGCATAGCTTCCATTGGGCAGGAAATTTCT
Organism: uncultured Anaerovibrio sp.; assembly: GCA_934196075.1. Lineage (GTDB taxonomy): Bacteria > Bacillota > Negativicutes > Selenomonadales > Selenomonadaceae > Anaerovibrio. Next base: position 25,237 of record CAKPVW010000013.1, on the reverse strand, counting down.
GTGCCTGGTATTCGTGTGCCGGGAGATATGTTCCTGGGGTTGCAGGGCTATGGCTTTGATTCTGCTAGCTATATGACTGGGGTGACAGATGTACAGCTGACAGGAGATGCAGTGCCAGAGGTTACATCTCAGGATGGACATCCTATTATCTGGAGTCATAATAGCGGTGAGGGAAAATATATTGTCTGCAATAGCCGGGAGCGAGACGACAAGAATAACTATGGTACATATACAGCCATACTTAGTCAGCTGAACGAGGACTATATTTATCCGGTTATAAATATAAAGCTGTTTTACATAGATGATTTTCCATCTCCTGTACCAGAAGGAAATTTTGACAGAATATATCAGGAAACAGGCTATAATACCTCTGATTTTTATCGTCGCCTTTGGTGGCCTGAGATGCTGGATAACGGAGAAAAGTATAATGTTAAGTATACAGGCTTGATTATTGAATCCTATGGGGATCAGGTAAAGGGACCATTTAAGCCTTTGGCCAATGGAGCGGCCCGCAATAGTCTGATTGCCTACGGCAGAGAGCTGTTGAAGGCTGGCGGTGAGCTGGGCATTCATGGTTATAACCATCAGTCCTTGGCTCCCGCTGGCTATGGACAGGAGAAGCTGGGCTATGCCACCTGGGAAAGTCAGGCTGATATGGAGGAATCCCTTAGAGAGCTAAAGCGCTATATTGAGGATGTATATCCAGGCTATGAAATTCATGCCTATGTACCCCCATCTAATATTCTTAGCCCAGAGGGCAAGGCAGCCGTTAAAAATGTCTTTACAGATATAAAAGTATATTCTTCCTTGTGGGAAGGATTGGCTACAGCCAGTGAGTATTTCCAGAATTTCCAGCTAAACAGTGATGGCACCAGCGAGATACCTCGCGCTTCCTCTGGTTATGCCCCTAGCCCTGAAGAAATCTGGGAGGCTTATAATGTTTTAAATTATAATGGTGTATTTTCTCATTTTGTACATCCTGATGAAATTTTCTATGAGGAAAGTGAGAATTTGACCTGGGCTATTATGAAGCAAGGCATGACGGATCTTTTGTCAGAGCTGCAGAATAGATTTGGCTGGCTGGAGCCGGTTACTGCTACTGAGGCCTATGAAAAGCTGCAGGATTATGTTCAGATGGATTACAGCTTAACAAGGAGTAAGGAGGGCATCAAGATTAATGCTTCTAACTTCCAGAAGCCATTAACCTTTATTTTGCGTACCGATAAGGAGATAGGCTCTGTAACCGGAGGCAGTGCTCAAAGGATTCAGGCAAATGCCTATGTGCTGACTGTGACGGATGGAGATTTTGAAATCAAATGGGTAGGTGAAGAATAATGAGAATATGCATGCTGGTAGAGGGGGCCTATCCCTATGTAGTAGGAGGTGTTTCCTCCTGGCTTCAGATGCTGATGGAGGGATTGCCTGAATATGAATTTTTTATTTATGCCATTGGGGCAGATTCTCGTGATAGAGGTAAGTTTAAATACAAATTCCCTGCCAATGTGGTAGGCATTCAGGAGGTTTTTCTGGATGAGATTTTGAGCTGTCATTCACCTAAGCTGCAGGAGAATATTCTCAATGCTCAGGAAAGACAGTGCTTATATGATTTGGTGGTGGGAGAAAAGCCTATTGATATAGAAACCATTGTCAATATGTTTTCTCAGGCAAAGCATAAGAAAAATCCTTTGACCATTTTTATGAGCAGTGATTTTTTTGATATTATCAGTCAGGTTTATGCGGATAAATACAGCTATCTGCCCTTTACAGATTTTTTCTGGACCATGAGATCCATGCTTTTGCCTTTGTTTTATTTCTTCCATCATCCCTTACCACAGGCTGATTTGTATCATACCGTGGCAACGGGATACTGTGGTATTATTGGCAGTATTGCGGCCAAAATGTATCACAAGCCCTTCTTGATTACGGAGCATGGTATTTATTCCCGGGAAAGAGAAACAGAAATTGTCAAATGTGGCTGGGCCAAGGGGGATTTTAAATCTGTCTGGATACAGTATTTTTATAATATTGCTAAGCTGGCCTATACAACTGCTAATATGGTGGTAACTCTATTTGAGCGCAATGCTATTATTGAGCAGGAGCTGGGCTGTCATCCTGATAAAATCCGCATCGTACCTAATGGTATTCGTATGGAAAGATTCGCCCATATACCAGAGCTTACAGACCATGATGGTCCTTTGGTTATTGGAGGGGTAGTGCGGGTGGTGCCTATTAAGGATATTGTTACCATGCTGCGAGCCTTTCTTTTGGTACAGCAGGTTTTTCCAGATGCCTGCCTTAAGGTAATAGGGCCTTATGCCGAGGATCCGGATTATTATAAAATGTGCCTGCAGACTGTGGAAACTCTAAAGCTGAAAAATGTTGAGTTTACTGGCTCTGTAAATGTGGCAGAGGTATTCCCTCAGCTGGATATTGTATTATTATCCAGTATCAGTGAGGGACAGCCCTTGGCAGTGCTGGAGGGACAGGCCGCCAGACGTCCCTTTGTTACTACGGATGTAGGCTGCTGCCGGGAATTGATATATGGTGCATCTAATGATGATTTAGGCCCAGCAGGAACAGTGGTGGCTCCCATGGATTATGAGCAGATGGCCAAGGAGATTATCCGCCTGGCTAAAAACTTCGATTTACGGCATAAGATGGGGCAGATAGGCTGGCAGAGAGTAAAAAATGGTTATACCTACGAAAATTTTATTAATTCTTACCGAGAAATATATCAACAATTGGAAGGAGCTGAGGGCTAATGGCAGGGATTGGCTTTGAATTGAAAAAACTTTTTAATCGCCGTACTTTGACCGGTCATGCCATGGCCTATGGCTATTCTGCGGTGATTACAGCAGGCCCTTTTGCCTTGCTAACCACTATGGTTCTGGCTATTCAGCTTTTATTTCTTCGCTATGGCATTGATGTAAATAACAGCCAGCTATATGTTTCCTCAGTGATTTATCCATTTGTATTTTCCCAGTTGATTTCCTGTGGTTTTTCTATTATTATAACTAGATACTTGGCAGATTGTTTGTATGAAGGGGAATATGAGAATGTCTCCGGTTCCTGTTATGGAATAATTTTTATGGCTCAGCTGGCAGGGGCAGTGGCTGCCATGCTGTTTTATTGGGATAAGCCTCTGCCCTTGCATCTGAAGCTGATAACCTATACCTTTTTTGCGGAAATGATAGCCATGTGGCTGCAAATGGTATATTTAACAGCTCTCAAGGATTATAAATCCATATTTGCCAGTTATTTTGCGGGAGCGGCCATAAGCATTGTTCTTACCTGGCTGAATCTGCAATATGGTTTTATGACTCCTGTGGAGGGCACCATGCTTTCCATGTGTATAGGAGTGGGGATTCTGGATTTGTGCTTTATGGTGCAGATTGTTAGATATTTTGGGTATCCATCCCAAGCCATGAATTTTGAGTTTTTGCCATATTTCGAGCAGCATTACAAACTGTTTTTGCTGATAATTTTTTATACCTTGTCTATCTATGTGGCAAATTTTATTGTTTGGAACAGCTCCTGGGGAGTTATGGTGGCAGGTACGTACCTTTATTCTCCAAGGTATGATGTAATTACTTTTTATGCCTTTTTGTCCATCCTGCCCATTATGATTATGTTTGTGGTTTCCATGGAGCTAAAATTTTATGAGCAATATGCCATATATTTTACCTATATTACGCAAAAAGGTAATCTTAAAGAGGTGGATGATTCCCGGAAGGATTTGCTTTATACCCTGTGGACAGAGTTTAAGAATATCATGGAGTTCCAGCTGGTATTTTCTTTGATATTCCTAGCCTTGGGCAGTTATTTTCTGACCTTGGGAGGAGTGGCTTATCAGGATGTAAATATCTATCGCCTTTTGGTTTTAGGGGCATTTTTCTGTGGCATCCTGCAGGTGGTATATACCCTGCTTCTTTATCTGGAGGATCAGCATGGTGCTTTGATTATAACAGGCAGCTTCCTGCTGGCAAATCTGGTATTTGGTATAGTAGGACAGCTGGTAGGAGAGATAAGCTATGGCTTTACTTTCTTCCTGGCAGCTGTGTTGGCTTGTGCTGTGGCTATTTGGCGGTTACAATATTTTTGTCAGAGAATTAATTATTTTGTATTTTGCAGCAGGCCGGTGTTCTTTGAACACACTAATGGTATTTTTACCAAATTGGCGGCTTATCTGTATGGGGATAAATTAAACTAAGGAAAGGAGGAAAATATAATGCGAATGTCCAGAATACGGCAACGCCGTTTGTTACTGCAGCAACGCAGGCAAGCTAGTCACAATCGTCAAAAAGCTGCCGCTGCTGTTTTGGGAAGCTTGGCGGTAGGTGTCCCCCAACAGTCTAATGCCGCTCTAAATGTATTACAGGATATTAATAATGATTTTGATTATATGCAGGATAGCTTGGAGAGCATTAATGCTTATGATGCGGCCAAGGACTGGGTGGTAGATGCTGTCAACAATGCAGCTTTGGCTCAGCAGTATTTGGATGAAGCTATCCAGACCTGTCGGGATGCAGAGGAGAATCTTTTGCAGGCTCAGGACAATCAACAGCAGGCAGAGGAGATTTTGGCAGAAACAGAAAAGGAACTAGCGGAGGCAAGGGCGAACCGTATAGAGCTGACACAGCAGGCTATTGCTAGTCAGCAGGCTGTGGCAGATTATCTCCCTACCTGGTATGAGGCTCAGGCTCAGCTGCAGCAATGTGTGGATGTGCAGGAAGCAGCTACTGTAGACCAGCCCTATAGTGCAGGAGCTGGTGGTGGCTGGACAGCCAGTGATGAACAGCGGGCGCAGTGGATTCAGGAGGCCTGGGCGGAGGTAGGCTATGAAAGTAATCGTCTGCCAGAGATTGAGGCCAGATTCAGCGGTGAGGGAGATGGCTACGATGCTGCTGAGGCTCAGGCTGAGCAGGATGCCTATTGGGAGAGAATGGCTGAGCTGGACAGAGAGGTAGAGGAAGCCAGAGAATATTTTGATTCGGTTAGTGAGTATCTGGATGAGTTGAAGGCGCAGCAGCTGGAGGCTGAGGAGGCAGAGGCTGATGCTCGACAGAACATTATAGAGCTGCAGATAGAGGTGGCTCAGAATAAGCAGGATGTGCTGGATTGCATTCAGGATGTAAATATTTGCACCCAGGAGAGAGATGAAGCTATCACCAATAGACAGCAGGCTGTAGCAGATTTGGATGAGGCTCATAAGGATGTGGACTTGGCCCGCTTTGGCCTTTTGCATTTTGGTGAGGGCATGGGGGCGCAAAAGAGCCTGGAATATTATAGCTGGCAAGGGCCGGAGGGACGCAGTGGTCATCAGCTCTACAGTGGCAATTCCTTTTATTGGAGCAAGAATCATTATGATTTTTCCTTAAGCAATGCCTATGTTATGTCCAATACAGGTCTGGCTGGAGGAGAGATGTCAGGTTTGACGGATACTTCTTTGACCGCTATGTATACCAATAAGCATCCTGTTTATGATGTGCGTTATGGCTTGGAGGTTAATCTGCCTACAGGCAGCAGCCGTACAAATGGCAATGCTGTGGTGCCTGATTATCTGGCTAGAGTTTCCAGACTGGGGGAGGGCTGGAATTTTACCCCTCGCATGGAAGTCGTTCGCCATTTGGATAAATATACCAGTATGACCTGGCGCGGCTCCTATTCTTTTCGAGGAGCTTATGAGGAGGACTATGATAGTGTAACTGGGAATATGCATCCCGGTAATCAATGGACTAATGAGCTGGAATATTTGCATACAGATAAGAAAACTCATTATATGCTGAAATTCCAATATACGAATAATAGTGATAAATCCTCTATTAGCGGCACAGCCAATGATTACAGCTTTACCGAGGGGGATGGCCTTGGCCTGCGAGGGTATTACCGCAGCTGGTTTACCCCAAAGGATTCCTGGGGTGCCTATGGTGCCTGGACCTTTGATCGGAGCACAGCCTATGATAATGGTTTGGCTCCTGGCTCAGGTATGCATCGGCTGTATTATGGTGCAGGATATTTCCATCAATTTGATAGTAAAAGACAGCTGAGATTGTTTGCTAATTGGCTGCGAGCAGATGGAGAGAGCTATGATCCATTGACTAGGCTTACCAGTGCTTCTGGGCGGAGGTTTTCTGTTTCTCTTGGCTATGATTGGCGTATGGATGATAAAAACAGCTTATCTCTGGATATGGAGCGGGGAATATTGCGACAGCAGGGAGATGCCAATTATCGTAGCTGGGGTGTTATGCTGAATTACAATAGGAGCTTTTAAATGAAAATAAAAATTTTGCTGGCTGCTGCCGGAATTGTTGCTTCTCTGGCAGGGCTATATACCTATCACAATATTGCTGCCGCCAATAACAGTAGTAACGAGGAGATTGCTTATCGTCAGGAAATGGGCAATCTTATTTGTGATATTAAGGAATATGGACAAGAACATGGCACGGGAGATTTTTTCATTATAGCCAATGGTGGGGCTGATCTGATGGAAAGCAATGAAATGTTTTCTGAGGAGGATTGTGACAAGCTGAAATCCCATTTGGATGGGGTAATGGTGGAGTCTGTAAACTATGGCTGGGATATGGCTATGGATAATCCTACTCCTGTAGAGGATCAGGAAATTTTCCATGATTTATTGGCAGAGGCCAAAAAGTCTGGGGTAGTGCCTTTGGTTTTGGATTACTGCCGAGAAAAGCCAGAAACCCAGAAATCCTACCGAGAGGACAGAGATTATGGCTATTTGGGCTGGGTATCTGCCCGTAGGGATTTGGATAGATTGCCTAAGGAAGCACCTAATAATAACAATGACAGGGCCTGCACAGAGCTGTCTCAGGCCAAAAACTATTTGGTACTGTTAAATCCAGAGGCATTTTCCTCTAAGGAGTCTTATATTGCTAGTTTGGCAGCCAGCAATTATGATTTGCTCATTATAGATGCTTATTATGGTGACTCTATGCTGACACCTCAGGATGTGGCTAGGCTGCAATACAAGCCAGGTGGCAGCCGGCGTCTGGTAGCTTCCTATATGAGTGTGGGGGAGGCAGAGGATTATCGGCCTTATTGGCAGTCTCAGTGGGGAACAAATCCTCCTGACTGGATGTGGATAGCCAACGGTGATTGGGAAGGCAATTATAGAGTTAGATATTGGAGCAAGGACTGGCAGAAGATGTTGATGGGAAGTCCGCAGTCTTATCTGGACCAGATATTGGCAGCTGGCTTTGACGGAGCATTTCTGGATGTAATTGATGTTTTTTATGTATTTGAGGATATTGCTAATCAGTAAAATTCTTGTTAAAATGTAGATGAAGCAAATTTCTGGAGGTGCGGGTAATGTCAGCTCTTATAGATAAACTTACCGATTATGGCTGTAAGGTTAATGAGGCCATGGGCAGGTTTTTGAACAATGAGGATTTTTACGGAAAATGCTTTACCAAATATGTAAATGATGAATCCTTTGAGGAATTGGGGAAAGCTATCAAGGCTGGTGATGTGAAGGCAGCTTTTGGCGCTGCTCATGATTTGAAGGGGATTAGTGCCAATATGGGGATTACACTGGTGTATAATCAAGTAGTGGATATTGTTGAGGATTTTCGAGTGGGCAAAATACCTGACAATGCTTTAAGCGTGTGGGAAGGTATTATGGCTCAGCGAGAAAAAATGAAAAAAATTATTGAATAAATACTTGCTTTTTTTGAAATATGCTGATATAATTATCAATGTTGTGCAGGAAAGAGCTAAAGACGGATTTTGAAAAAGCAAAAAAATGCTTGACAAGATTTGAAAGATGTGGCATAATATTTCTTGCGTTGTCGGGGCGTAGCTCAGTTTGGTAGAGCACCTGGCTTGGGACCAGGGGGTCGTAGGTTCGAATCCTGTCGCTCCGACCACTTTTTGCGTCTGTAGCTCAGTTGGATAGAGCAACGGCCTTCTAAGCCGTGGGTCGGGGGTTCGAATCCCTCCAGTCGCACCATTTATTTACAACAACAATTTTATATATAGTTTGCATTGTAACGAGTATCACGCCAGTAGACGGGTTATTTCGAGGAGTGTGAAGGAGTCGTACTATGGTACGTTCACTGAACAACGACGATGAAATGACGAAGTATAATGGGGTGAGACGAAGTTAAAATCGGGGCGTAGCTCAGTTTGGTAGAGCACCTGGCTTGGGACCAGGGGGTCGTAGGTTCGAATCCTGTCGCTCCGACCATTTTGTATCTAGAACTTCTCAGAAATGAGAAGTTTTTTTGTTGTCAAAATTTCATGTTAGATGAATTTGTTATACATATCACGATACAGAATAATAATTTTTCTCTACAGATTAGTACAAATTTTGAATTTGTGGTATAATATTAGTGTAATTTAGTTCAATCGATTACTAAGAGTTATAGTATCATCAAACGCAAATAAATTTGCGATATAAAACAAGAAAAAGTACACCACTACAATACATTGTTTCAGTGGATAAGTACAATTGGACATTTGTTCAAAAACCTCTAAACTATCCATAAAACCACTACTTGACTGAATTTATGTATAGTGGTATTCTTTTAAATAAGGTTAATATGTACTATGAATTTTATGATAACTTGTCTTTGATAAGTCGATAACTTTTAGTTATGAACTGAGCAACCTTAGTCATCGACATAGGATTCATAGCAGATTTTAGGTATATTACAGGGGGAGATTTTTGATGATTGATATTCTCAATCGTGTACGTAACAAAGAACTACAGGCAAAGATCGTAACTGCAGAAGAGGCAGCGGCTTTCATTAAGCCAGGCATGAACGTTGGTACCAGCGGCTTCACCCCATCTGGTTATCCAAAGGCAGTTCCAATGGCTTTGGCAGCCCGTATGGAGAAGGAGCATTTCCAGATTAATCTTTGGACAGGTGCTTCCACTGGCGATGAGGAAGATGGTGCATTGGCAAGAGCTAATGGTATCAAGTTCCGTATGCCATATCAGACCAACAAGGATATGAGAAATGCCATTAACAGCGGCAAGATTGATTATTGCGATCTGCATCTGTCTGAGTCTGCTCAGTTGGCTCGTTATGGTTTCCTTGGCGGCAAAATCGATGTAGCTATCGTTGAGGCCTGCGCTATTACCGAGGAGGGCAACATCATTCCTACCACCTCCATGGGTAACAGTGCTTCTTATGTTGAGACCGCTGACGTAGTTATCGTTGAGGTCAACACTACTCAGCCTTTGGAACTGGAGGGTATGCATGATGTATATGTACCTTTGGATCCACCAAATCGTCTGCCAATCCCAGTTGTAAAGCCAAATGACAGAATCGGCACACCATATATTCCTTGTACTCCAGAGAAGATTAAGTTTATCGTACCTTGCGATATTCCAGATCATACTCGTGGACTTGGTGAAATTGATGAAAATTCTCGCAAGATGTCTCAGAATTTCATTGAGCTTCTCCATAAGGAGGTTGCTGCTGGCCGTATGCCAAAGAATCTGCTGCCATTGCAGTCTGGCGTAGGCGCTGTAGCTAATGCTGTTATCAGCGGTTTTGTTGATTCTGACTTGAAGGATTTGACAGTATTTACCGAGGTTATTCAGGATGGTATGTTTGACCTGATTGATGCAGGCAAGCTGGCATTCGCCTCTGGTACAGCTTTGAGCCCATCTCCAGAGGGTTTGGAGCGTTTTTACAAGAATATCAAGGAATACAGAAAGCATATTGTACTGCGTCCGCAGGAGGTTGCTAACAGCCCTGAAATCGCACGCCGTATCGGCATCATTGCTATGAATACCGCCATTGAGTGCGATATCTACGGCAATGTAAATTCCACTCACATCATGGGCACCAAGATGATGAATGGTATTGGCGGTTCTGGTGACTTTGCACGTAATGCTTATTTGACTGTATTCTTTACAGTTTCCACAGCCAAGAATGGCGCTATTTCTTCCATCGTGCCTATGTGCTCTCATGTAGATCATACCGAGCATGATGTTGATATCATTGTTACTGAGCAGGGTCTGGCAGATCTTCGTGGTTTGTCTCCTCGTCAGAGAGCAAAGGTTATCATTGAGAACTGCGCACATCCTGACTATAAGCCAATGCTGATGGATTATTATGAGAGAGCTTTGAAAGAGACCAAACAGGCCCACACTCCTCATATTCTCACTGAGGCACTTTCCTGGCATGAAAGATTCCAGGAAACCGGTACCATGAAAAAATAATAGGGGGTTTTTGAAATTATGAGCAATGAAAAAATTCAGGCTGGTTTAGATAAATATAATGCCAGCGTAGAGAAGGCAATTTCCCGCTTCCCAGAGCGTCCACACCTGCCAGAGCAGCGTCTGTACACTCCATTGGATATCAAGGAGACTGATTATACTGATGAGATTGGTTTCCCTGGCATGTATCCATATACCCGTGGCGTACAGCCTACCATGTATCGTGGTCGTTTCTGGACTATGCGTATGTATGCAGGTTTCTCCACTGCCGCAGAGTCCAACAAGCGCTATCGCTATTTGATTGAGTCCGGTGCTACTGGTCTGTCTTGTGCTTTCGACCTGCCTACTCAGATTGGCTATGATTCCGATGATGCTATTTCTGAGGGCGAGGTAGGCAAGGTTGGTGTTGCTATTGACTCCCTTGCTGATATGGAAGTTCTCTTCGACAAGATCGATCTGGGCAAGGTTTCTACTTCTATGACCATCAATGCTCCTGCATCTGTTCTGCTGGCTATGTACATTGCCGTTGCAGAGAAGCAGGGTGTACCTGCTGATCAGCTGAAGGGTACTATTCAGAATGATATTTTGAAGGAGTATGCTGCACGTGGTACCTATATCTTCCCTCCACGTCCATCCATGCGTCTGATTACCAATATCTTTGAGTATTGCTCCAAGAATGTTCCAAAGTGGAATACTATTTCCATTTCCGGTTATCATATCCGTGAGGCTGGTTCTACCGCTTCTCAGGAGATTGCATTTACCATTGCTGATGGTATTGCATATTGCGAGGCTGCTATTAAGGCTGGTCTGCATATCGATGATTTCGCAGGTCGTCTTTCCTTCTTCTGGAATGCACATAACAATGTTCTGGAAGAGGTTGCCAAGTTCCGTGCTTCCCGCCGTGTATGGGCAAAGGTTATGAAGGAGCGTTTCCACGCTGAGAAGCCAAAGTCCATGATGCTGCGTGTTCATACCCAGACTGCAGGTTCCATGCTGACTGCACAGCAGCCTAATAACAACATTGTACGTGTTGCTCTTCAGACTGCAGCAGCTGTTATGGGTGGTACTCAGTCCCTTCACACTAACTCCCGTGATGAGGCTTTGGCTCTGCCAACTGAGGAATCTGTAATGATAGCTCTGCGTACTCAGCAGATTGTTGCTTATGAGTCCGGTCTGGCTGATGTCATCGATCCATTGGCTGGCTCCTACTATGTAGAGGCTCTTACCAACAAGATTGAGAAGGAAGCATGGGAATATATTAACAAGATTGATGAAATCGGCGGTGCTGTTGCTGCTATTGAGAAGGGCTACATCCAGAAGGAAATCCAGGATTCTGCTTATAAGTGGCAGATGGATGTTGAGTCTGGTGCAAAGACCATCGTTGGTGTTAATAAGTTCCAGGTTGAGGAAGAACCTCCAAAGGGTCTGCTGAAGGTAGATGCTTCCGTAGGCGTTGCTCAGTGTGAGCGTCTCCATGCCATGAAGGCTAAGCGTGACAATGATGCTGTAAAGGCTGCCTTGGCTGATCTGAAGGCTGCTTGCCAGGATGAGAATGAGAACCTGATGCCACATATTCTGAAGGCTGTACACACCTATGCAACTCTCGGTGAGATTTGCGGTGTAATGCGTGAAGTATTTGGTGAGTATGAGGCTCATGTAAATCTGTAATTAGTAGTTGGAGGTACATAGAAATGGAAAAGCGTATTAGAGTTTTAGTTGCAAAACCAGGCCTGGATGGCCATGATCGTGGTGCTAAGGTTGTTGCTCGTGCACTCCGCGATGCAGGTTTTGAGGTTATTTATACTGGTCTTCGTCAGACTCCTGAGCAGATTGCTGAGGCAGCTCTGCAGGAGGACGTAAATGTTGTGGCAATGTCCATTCTTTCCGGTGCTCATCCACATCTGTTCCCTAAGGTTGTAAATTTGGTTCGCGAGAAGGGCATGGATGATGTTTTGATTATCGGCGGCGGCGTTATTCCTGAGACTGATATTCCAGCTCTGAAGGAAGCAGGTGTATCTGAGGTATTCACTCCTGGTACTCCTACCAGCGCTATTGTAGACTTTATCAAGGCTAACGTAAAATAAGCTGTAGTAAATAATTGTGACAGATGCGGTCGCTATTCGGAGTGGTCTAAATAGACTGCTTCCGGGTAGCAGGCCGTTATGTCATTGTACTTATTGGTGGTGCAGAATGGACATTGTAGAAGAATTGTTAAAGGGCAACCGGCTAGCTTTATCCCGTGCTATCACTGCTATTGAAAATGAGTATGATGAGGCTGTGGACATAATGAAGCGGCTCTATCCTCATACAGGTCATGCTTTTGTCCTGGGAATTACTGGTCCTCCAGGAGCAGGCAAAAGTACCCTGACTGATAAGCTGGCTAAAGCTTATCGTGCTCAGGGAAAGACTGTTGGTATTATTGCCATTGATCCTACGAGCCCATTTACTGGTGGTGCTATCCTAGGTGATCGTATTCGTATGAACGGCCTGACTATGGACGAGGGCGTTTTCATTCGTAGTATGGGAACCCGCGGCAGCCTGGGTGGATTGTCACATAAGACTGCGGATGCCATCAAGGCGATGGATGCCTTCGGCAAGGATGTAATTTTCGTCGAGACCGTAGGCGTAGGACAGTCTGAGGTTGACATTGTAAAGGCTGCGGATACAACCATGGTTGTGTTAATCCCTGGCATGGGTGATGATATTCAGGCTATCAAGGCAGGTATCTTGGAGATAGGTGATGTATTTACCATCAACAAGGCTGACCATGATGGTGCTGATAAGCTGGTTCGTGAACTGAATATGATGCTGGATTTGGATGCGCATGGCATGCAGATGGAACAGACAGATACTGAAAAGGCTTTGGCTGATCAGTTCCACCATCTCAATGTAGCAAAGCATGCTGTGGGAAATGCATGGCGTCCACCTATCCAAAAGGTTATAGCCAGTCAGAATGAAGGCATCACTGAAACCATTGAGAATATCGAAAAGCATTTCAAGTACATCAGTGAGACAGGAATTCTTCAGAAGCGTCGCACTGAACGTTCCAAGAATGAAATGCTGGATGTTCTACATAGCAACATTGGCAAGTACATTACTAGCAGACTGGAAGATTCCGGTAAGCTGGATGAATATGTAGAGCAGATTAAGAAGCGGGAAACCGATCCTTATACTGTGGTAGCTAATGTTATGCATGATATGCTAAAAGAGTAATTGTATTTTAGGGGGTATGCTAAATGGCATTCAAGATTTTAGGTGTAGACCACATTGGTATTGCTGTAAATGATTTGGACGAGACTCAGAATTTCTGGACCGCAATCGGACTTCCTTGCACTGGTCAGGAAACTGTAGCTGAGCAGAAGGTTACGACAACTTTCAATCCAACTCCAAACGGCTCTGAGATTGAGCTTTTGGCAGCAACTGAGCCAGATAGCCCAATTGCCAAATTTATTGAGAAGAACGGTGGCCGTGGTGGTATTCAGCACATTGCTCTCCGTGTAGATGATCTCCCTGCAGCTATTGCAGAATTGCAGGAAAAGGGCATCAAGATGATTGATACCAAGCCTCGTAAGGGTGCAGGCGGTGCAGATATTGCATTTGTACATCCAAAATCCACCTTTGGCGTGCTCCTGGAGCTCTGCCAGCACGAGGACAGATAAATAATTCAGCCATAGATAGGGCTGTTGAGGAGGTAAAAAATGGCTACAGTTCAGGAAAAAATTGAACTTATGAACGCCAAGAAGGCACATATCCTTCAGGGCGGTGGTGAAAAGCGCATTGAGAAGCAGCATGCAAAAGGCAAGATGACTGCTCGTGAGCGTCTGGAAAAGCTCTTTGATGAAGGCTCCTTCATTGAGCTGGATCAGTTCGTAAAGCATCGTTGCACCAATTTTGGTCAGGAGAAGAAGGACCTGCCAGCAGAGGGTGTTGTTACTGGTTATGGTACTGTTGATGGCCGTCTGGTATATGCATTTGCACAGGATTTCACCGTTGAGGGTGGTTCTCTGGGTGAGATGCATGCCAAGAAGATCTGGAAGGTTCAGGATCTGGCCATGAAGATGGGTGCACCTATTATCGGCATTAATGATTCCGGTGGTGCACGTATTCAGGAGGCTGTAGATGCTCTGTCTGGTTATGCAGGTATCTTCTACCGCAATACTGCTGCTTCTGGCGTAGTTCCTCAGATTTCTGTAATCATGGGACCTTGTGCCGGCGGTGCTGTATATTCTCCAGCTATTACTGACTTTATCTACATGGTAGATAAAACTTCCCAGATGTTTATTACTGGTCCTGCAGTTATCAAATCCGTAACCTATGAGGAAGTAACTGCTGAGGCTCTGGGTGGTGCAGTTACTCATAACTCCAAGTCTGGTGTTGCTCACTTTGTAGCAGCTAATGAGGATGACTGCATTCAGCAGATTCGTTATCTGCTGAGCTTCCTGCCAAGCAACAACATGGAGGAGACTCCTATCGTTGCTACCAACGATGATCCAAACCGTATGGATCCAGAGTTGAACACTGTTATTCCTGACAATCCAAATGCTCCTTATGACATGAAGGATATTATCAGGATGTTGGTTGATGATGGCCAGTTCTATGAGGTTCATCAGCATTTTGCTACCAATATCATTTGTTGCTTTGCCCGTTTTGATGGCCGTACCGTTGGTATTATTGCCAACCAGCCAAAGGTTATGGGTGGCTGCCTGGATATTGATGCATCTGATAAGTCTGCACGCTTTATCCGTTTCTGTGATGCCTACAATATTCCTCTGGTAAATCTGGTAGATGTACCAGGTTTCCTGCCAGGTGTTGGTCAGGAGCATGGCGGTATTATTCGTCATGGTGCCAAGATGCTGTATGCATACTCTGAGGCTACTGTGCCAAAGATTACTGTTATCACTCGTAAAGCCTATGGTGGTTCCTACATTGCTATGTGCTGCCGTGAGCTGGGTGCTGATCAGGTTATGGCATGGCCTACTTCTGAGATCGCAGTTATGGGCCCTGCTGGTGCAGCTAATATTATCTTCAAGCGTGATGAGCCAGAGCAGAAGGCTAAGAATACTCAGGCTTATGTAGATGAGTTTGCTACTCCATACAAGGCTGCTGAGCGTGGCTATGCTGATATGGTAATTGAGCCATGCGAGACTCGTCCATTGATTATTACTGCTTTGAATGCTTGTGCAAGCAAGCGTGAATCCATGCCTGCCAAGAAGCATGGTAATATTCCATTGTAAGAGATAGCTAGTATCATTAAAATTTGGAGGTATATTAGATGAAAAAGTTCAACATTACTGTAAACGGCACTGCCTATGAGGTTGAGGTTGAGGAAGTAAAGGCAGCAGGCGCACCAGCCCCTAAGGCTCCAGCAGCACCTGCACCAGCTCCAGTAGCAGCTCCTGCTCCAGCAGCAGCTCCTGCACCTGCAGCACCAGCAGGCCCAGCAGCAGCACCTGCAGCTGGTGAGTCCGCTGTTAATGCACCAATGCCAGGCAAGGTTATCAAGCTGGTAGCTTCTGTTGGTCAGGCTGTAAAGGCTGGCGAAGTAGTTCTCATTCTCGAGGCTATGAAGATGCAGAACGAGATCGTTGCTCCTGTTGATGGTACCGTAAAGGCTATCAATGTAGCAGCTGGCCAGGCTGTACAGTCCGGCGATGTTCTGGCTGTAATCGGCTAAAAAAATAAAATTTTTAGTGTCGTATTGGTCTTGTGCCAATACGGCACTTTTTATTTGGAAATTCACAAAAATATAACTGCCTATTGATATACACTAACAAATGGTGCTATATTACATAATGTTGATACATTTTATACATATATACTATAGGGAAGAAGGCAGTATATGGTGGAAAAACATAATCGGGAATTTGGTGGCAATGATTTTGCATCTGGGAAAAAGGATCCTTTGTGGACGAAAAACTATATCATGCATTTAGTGGCATATTTTTTTGTTTTCGTGGTTTTTTATCTCTATATGATATTTACTACCAAAATGGCTATGGCGGATTTTGGGGCTAGTGTTAATCAGGCAGGTTTTGCCTCTAGTATATTTATTATTAGCGCTTTGGTGGCTAGAATTTTTGCTGGTAAATATCTGGAGCAGGTGGGCCGACGGAAAATGATGCTGCTATCAGCGGCAGCCTATGGTATATGCACCCTATGCTATCATATTGTTGCTGGTATAAGTGGACTGTTTGCCCTAAGATTGATTCATGGTATTGCCTATGGCTGTGTAGCTACGGTTTTTGGTGCTGTCAGCGTAGACATTGTACCTGTCAGCCGTAGAGGAGAAGGTCTGGGGTATTTTAGCCTTAGTATGACTATGGGAGCGGCTATCGGACCATTCTTAGGGGTGGTGCTGCCTCAGATAAATCCTCTTTATGCTATGGTGGTCAGCGATATAATTGCTGCGGTGCTTATGCTGATGGTTATGGTACTCCATGTGCCGGAGCTGGATGAGAAGCTAAAGTCCCGCCTGCTGGCTCATCAGGGGTGGTCCATCAGCAGTTTTATTGAGCCGAAGGCCTTGGGGATTGCTGTAGTGGCTATGCTAAGTGCCGTGGGATATTCTGGGGTGATGAGCTACATTGGCGCCTATAGTGAGGCCATAGGGCTATTGCTGGGGGGCAGTCTGTTTTATGTGGTTTATTCCATTACCTGCCTGATATCAAGACCTCTTTCTGGTATGGCTTTGGATAGGTGGGGAAACAATGTGGTCATGCTGCCTGTACTTTTCTGTATGATTTTTGGTTTTTTGGCTGTAGCAGAGGCAGAAAGCAATGCTATGCTGTTATTGGGAGCAGCCTTGGTGGCTATTGGTTATGGTACAGTGCCGCCCGCAGGGCAGGCAATTGCGGTACAGAATGTTACCCCGGATAGATACAGTCTGGCTACCTCAACTCTGTATATAGCCTTGGATGCAGGTAATGGCATTGGGCCGGCGGTACTGGGAAATATTGTACCTATTTATGGCTTTAGAGCCTTGTATCTGTGTTCATCTATAGCTGCTGCCTGTGCCTTTGTTTTCTATGCATGTATGGTACTGCATAAGCATAAAAGGCATTTAGAGACAACATAATTTGTTGGATAAATTATGTTAAGAGGACAGTCTTTGCTTTATTTTCTCATAGGAATCGTGTTATAATGGTAGAAAACAATTTTCAGCGGGGGACTTTTTGCATAACCTGCCCTTGAATTGAAAGGAGCAATATATATGGGATTCACCTTTGTAACCAAATTACCAACACCGGAAGAAATTCGTCAGGAATTTCCTTTGGCACCAGAGCTGGCAGCCAAGAAGCAGGAGCGAGATGAGGAAATTCGCAAGGTCTTTACTGGTGAAAGCGATAAATTTATAGCTATTATCGGCCCATGCTCAGCTGACAATGAGGAAGCTGTTCTGGATTATGTTTCCCGCTTGGTAGATGTACAGGAAAAGACCAAGGACAAGCTGATTATTATTCCACGTATCTACACCAATAAGCCAAGAACTACTGGTGAGGGGTATATGGGTATGATGCATCAGCCAGATCCAGAGAAGAAACCGGATTTGCTGGAGGGTATTATTGCAATTCGCCATCTCCATATGAAGGTTTTGCAGGAAACAGGCTTCTCTACAGCAGATGAAATGCTTTATCCAGACAATCTGCCTTATCTGTCTGATATTATGTCCTATATTGCGGTAGGTGCCCGTTCCTCTGAAAATCAGTATCATCGTTTGGTAGCCAGTGGCTGTGATGTACCTGTAGGCATGAAGAATCCAACTGGCGGCGATTTAAGTGTTATGTTAAATTCTGTAGTGGCTGCTCAGGTGCCTCATGATTTCATTTTCCGTAACTATGCAGCCCATACCCCAGGCAACCCATTGGCTCATACTATTCTACGTGGTTCCGTGAACAAGCGTGGTCAGAATCAGCCAAACTATCATTATGAGGATCTTCGTTTATTAAGCGATCTCTACGCTCAGCGTGATTTGCAGAATCCAGCTTGTATTGTAGATACCAATCACAGCAATTCTGGTAAAAAGTATCAGGAGCAGATTCGCATTGCTAAGGAGATTATTCATAGCCGCAATCATGCTGATGATATTAAGAAGCTGGTCAAGGGACTTATGATTGAAAGCTATATTGAGCCAGGCAATCAGAAGATTGGTGCGCATTGCTACGGCAAATCTATTACAGATCCATGTCTGGGCTGGGCTGATTCTGAGAAGCTGCTCTATGAGATTGCTGAATTAGTATAAAATAAGGTAAAAGTGAGGGATCTATTATGGCAAAAAGTATTTGTGATGTGCTGGGAATCAAATATCCAATTATTCAGGGGGGCATGGCTTGGATATCTGATGCAGTTATGGCAGCGGCTGTGTCCAATGCTGGCGGTGCAGGTATTATTTCCTGTGGCGGTCGTACTACCGAATATGTACGGGAGGAAATCCGCAAATGCCGTCAGCTGACAGACAAGCCTTTCGGTGTTAATGTTATGTTGATGGCTCCTAACAAGGAGGATATTGTCAAGGTTATTATTGAGGAAAAGCCAGCTTTTGTTACCTTGGGGGCAGGCAATCCTGTACCATATGTGGAGCCTCTCCATCAGGCAGGTATCAAGGTGATTCCTGTAGTACCTAATGTTAAGCTGGCCAAGCGCTTGCAGGACAACAAGGCAGATGCTATTGTGGTAGAGGGCATGGAGGCTGGTGGCCATATTGGTGTATTGACCACCATGGCTCTTATGACTCAGGTTATTCCAGAGGTGGAGATTCCAGTGGTTATGGCTGGTGGCTTTGCTGATGGCCGGGGTATTGTAGCCGCATTGCTGATGGGGGCTGCTGGTGTGCAGATTGGCACCCGCTTCCTGATTGCTGAGGAGTGCCCAGTTCACAATAATATGAAGCAAAAGCTGATTGAGGCTGTGGACACAGATACCATTGTTACTGGTCAGACCATCAAGAGTGCAGTAAGAGGTATCAAAAACAAATTTGCTGAGGAATATCAGGCTTTGGAGTTCTCTGGCAAGGCTGATAAGGCTACCCTGCTGGAAAAGGCTACTGGCACCAACAAGCTGGCAGCTGTTGATGGGGATGTGGAAAACGGCATGATGCAGGCTGGTCAGAGCCTGACTCCTCTGAAAAAGATTGAGCCTATGGCAGTGATTATAGAAAATCTGGTAGCCGAGGCAAGGGAAACCTTGAAAAAAGCAGCAGAGATTAAGCTGTGATTAAATTTTAACAAAAAAAATGACAGTCAACTCCTTTGAGAAGACTGTCATTTTTTGTTTTACTGCTGAGGCACTACATCGTTGAGAGCAGTAATCAGCTCATCAACATCAATGCCGTGGGCCAGAGCACCCTGCTCAATGTTCTCGAAGTGAGCAGCAGCACAGCCGATGCAGCCCATGCCAGACTGCATGAATACAGGTACAGTATCAGGATAGTTAGTAACAACTTCCATAATGGACATATCTTTGGTAATCATCATATAAATTCCTCCTCTGAGAGTCTCTTATCAACTGAAATATTATATCACAGATTAAGTTTTTGAGCAAAAAAACTATAACGAGGTGTCCAAGAGATAAGGAAGAGAATTGTGTTAATGACAGAGGAAAGTATAGATGTTATAATAGCGTTTAGAGTATTTTGTATAGCAACTTTAGCTAATGTTAAGATAGTTTAGGAGCATATTATGGGGATGTTAAAGGAAAAACTAGGAAAGCTTTCCAGTAAGGAATTTTTGATCTTTATGGGTGTATTGATTGTCGGTCTGATAATTGTGGCAGGCAGTCAATTATGGCAGGAAAATAAGGTTGAGGAAGCTTTGCCTGTATCAGCAGTCACCGTGGCTGAGGATAACCGGGCGGTTATGGTGCTGAATTATCACAAAATTGCCAATGAGCATAAATCATTGTCCGTTACCTTGGATGATTTTGAGCAGCATATGAAGTGGCTGCAGGAATATGGTTATACCTGCATTACCCCTGGACAGCTTTATGATTTTGTGGCCAATGGGGCAGAATTGCCAGAGAAGCCGGTATTGATTACCTTTGATGATGGCTACAAGGACAATTATACCAATGCCTTTCCTATTATGAAGAAATATGGTATGAAGGGTACTATTTTTGTAGTTACAGGTTTTTTGGGAGTATATGATAATTATCTTACCTGGGAGCAGGCCAAGGAGCTTTTAGATGCAGGTTTTAATATTGAATCTCATACCTATAGCCATAAGTCTATGACGGAGGCCAGTGATGAGGACATTAGCAAGGAGTTGGTCAAATCCAGGCAGACCATCAAGGAAAAGCTAGGCATAGATTCTGATTTTATGGCTTATCCTACTGGTACCTATAATCTGCATATTGCGGAGCTGGTAAAGGAGGCAGGCTATAAAGGAGCATTTACCATTAAATATGATAATGTCAGTCGGGATAGTAATGTTTATGCTATGGAGAGAGTGCCAGTGTTCCATACCAGTGAAACCAATAAGGATTTCTTGGAGAGATTGCAATATATACCATTGATTTATAAATACGGTTGGATAAAGAATTAATTATCTTGACATCAAGGCAATTTTTCTATATAAATGAAGTAGAGATTGTACAACAAATTTTGGGAGGTTTTTGTCGGAAACAGGAGGCACTCCCAAAAGGCTTTTTAGCAGAAAGGTGGTTATTTTATGTTACCTGTGGAGATTAAAAAGGATATTTACTGGGTGGGCTCTATGGATTATTCCATGCGTAGCTTCCACGGCTATAGCACTGAGAAAGGTTCAACCTATAATGCCTATCTAATCATGGACGAAAAGATTACCCTGATTGATACGGTGAAGGCACCTTTCTGTTTGGAAATGCTGGGCCGTATTCGCAATATAGTGGATCCTGCTAAAATTGATTATATTGTTTCTAATCATGTGGAGCCTGACCATTCCGGCGGTATTCCTTTTATGTCTCAGCAGTGTCCTAATGCTAAAATCATTACCAGTGATCCTAACGGTCTAAAGGGATTGACTGGACGCTATGGTGAAAAGGATTATATTACTGTGAAGGCAGGAGATACTCTGTCTCTAGGCAAGAGAACTCTGCATTTTGTGCCTACTCCTATGCTTCATTGGCCAGATAGTATGGTAACCTACTGTCCAGAGGAGGAGATTCTGTTCTCCAATGATGGATTTGGTCAGCATCTAGCTACCACTGAGCGTTTTGCCGATGAACGGAATCTGGATGAGGTTATGCATCAGGCCAAGAAATACTATGCTAATATTCTTATGCCATATGGTATGCAGGCTCAGAAGGCTATCTCTGCTTTGGCAGGTCTGAAAATCAGCATGATTGCTACTGGTCATGGTGTGTCCTGGCGTACTAACATTGAGGATATTATCAAGGCTTATCAGGACTGGAGCAGCTTCCAGAAAACCGATAAGGCTGTAGTGGTATTTGATACCATGTGGCATACCACAGAGATTATGGCCAAAAATATTGCGGATGCCTTCTATCATATTGGCATCAAGCCAGTGCTGTTTGATTTGCGTTGTGACCATATCTCAGATGTTATGACAGAGCTTCTGGATGCCAAATACATCGCTGTTGGTTCTCCAACTTTGAATAATAATATGATGCCTAGCGTGGCTGGCTTCCTATGCTATATGAAGGGATTGGCTCCAAAGGGATTGAAGGGATTTGCTTTTGGCTCCTATGGCTGGGGCGGTCAGAGTATTGGTCTGGTAGAAAACGCCTTGAAGGATTGCAAGGTTGATATCTGTCTGGATATGCAGAAAATCTTGAATACTCCAAATCCAAAAGTTTTGAAGGATTTGCAAAACGCTGTTATGGGCTTGAAGGAAGCATAAGGTGCCATATGAGCAAAATAAGGGTTGTATTGTGGGATATAGATGGTACACTCTTGGATTTTCATCCTGCCGAGCGTTATGCTATTAGAGCTTGTTTTGAAGCTTTTCACCTGCCTAGTTGTACAGATGCTATGGTGCAGGAATATAGCAAGATAAACAAGCAATACTGGCTGGCCATGGAGCAGGGACGCATTACCAAGGATCAGGTGCTGGTAGGCAGATTTCGGGAGTTTTTTGCCAACCATGGGATAGATACGTCCTTGGCTGAAGAAGTTAATGCTATGTATCAGGTTAGGCTGGGAGATGGAGTTTATTTCTTTGCGAATGCTCTGGAAACTGTAAAGGACTGTAAGGCAGCAGGACTTTTGCAGTGTGCTGTAACCAATGGTACCAAGGTGGCTCAGGTGCGAAAGCTGTCCAAGAGCGGTTTAGACAAAATACTGGACTATATCTTCATTTCGGAGGATGTGGGCTTTGAAAAGCCATCTCCCAAATTTTTCCAAAAGGTATTTGACCGGATAGGTGACTACAAGCCAGAGGAAATACTGATAGTGGGAGATTCCCTTACCAGTGATATGCGGGGCGGAAATAATGCAGGAATTCATACCTGTTGGTTCAATCCTCGTGGCATGGCGAAGAATTTTCCTATCAAAACAGAATATGAGATACTGAGTATAGCCCAGGTGAAGGATATATTGGGGATATAGGTAATAAGAGGAGCTGTCGTTACATTGTAGGACGACAGCTTCTTGTTATTGGGACATATATAAGGAGATTGCTATGGGACAAAAAAGTATGCCTTTATATGAAAAGGTAAAGACAGCTTTATCAGCGGATATCAGAACTGGTAAATATAGTCCGGGAGCGAAAATTCCTACTGAGCCGGAGCTGGAGAAAATATACGGAGCTAGTAGGATTACTATTCGCCGGGCGATCACAGAGCTGTGTCAGGAAGGGATATTGAATAAGCAGCAGGGAAGTGGTACCTTTGTTAGCGAGCCTTTGCTGCATCGCTGTATTGTAGGAGGCAAGGTTTTTGAGGGCTTTACTCAGACTTGTCTGTCTAATGGTGCTAAACCGGGAGCTAGGGTTATAAAATGTGAATTGGTGCCATCCAGCGAAGCAGAGAGCAAGTGCTTGAAGTTATCTGAGGGAGCTGTGCTTCTGCATATTCAACGAGTTCGTACAGCTAATGAGGTGCCAATTTATATGGAGAATATGTACTTGCCATATGATGGCTTTGGTTCTCTGTTGGACATGGATTTAAATAATACATCGGTGTTTAGAGCTATGGAAAAGGCTGGCGGCAGAAGTCCTGCTGGGGTAGCCTATCGCTCTATAGCTATGGCCAAGGCAGATGCTTATCAAGCTGAAGAATTGGGGATTGCTATAGGTGAGCCTATGTTTTTGATGAAGGTTATTTATAATGATGCTGAAGGAGAGCCTTTGTGCATAGGTAGGCAATATTATATAGGTACAAGATATATTTTTGAAAGCTTTGATGGAATTATCCTTGACAACATACCTGTAAAATCATTATAATGAATATGCATACATTATAATGATTTTACAGAGAAGGGGTATTAATATGGCTGTAAAAATGTTTGTCTCGGATATGGATGGCACCTTGCTGAATAGCAAAAGAGAAATTAGCGCGGTTAATGTAGGTAAGATAAGACAGGCTGTTGGTGACGGATTGATTTTTACGGTGGCTACAGGAAGAATGTACCGGGCGGCCGTGCCTTATGCTCAACAGCTGGGGATAGATGTGCCATTGATTACCCATAATGGTGCTGTTATCAAGACTGTTGGGGGTGAGAGGTTATCCATAAATTATATTGAGCCAAAGCTGGTTACTCAGGTAGTGGATTTTGCAGATGAGCTGGGGTTTTATATACATCTTTATACGGAGCATGATTTTTGCTATCGTCATCCTACCAAGGAGTCTGATTGGTATGAGGATGCGGTAAATATGAAGGGTGTACAGGTTGGCGATAATTTGCGGGAGCATAATCAGGGAATTGCCAAGATTCTGATTATGGATTTGTCTCTACAGCATGTGCAGGAGATTATGGATAAATTCCATCAGCGTTTTGGGGATAGTCTCCAGTGTCAGAATTCTGATCCCAGCCATGTAGAAATAATGGCACCTGGAGTGTCCAAGGCAAATGCAATTTTGAAGTTAGCAGAAGTGTACAATATTAAGCCAGAGGAGATTGCGGCTATTGGGGATTCTGGTAATGATGTGTCTATGTTGAAATTGGCAGGTACGGGAATTGTAGTGTCTAATGCCAATGCTGTGGCTAGGGCTGCGGCAAAATATCAGGTAGCGTCTAATGATGATAATGGGGTGGCAGAGGCTATAGATAGATTTTTCTATCATGCGTTGTAATGTA
This sequence comes from uncultured Anaerovibrio sp., assembly GCA_934196075.1. Lineage (GTDB taxonomy): Bacteria > Bacillota > Negativicutes > Selenomonadales > Selenomonadaceae > Anaerovibrio. The sequence goes on along the minus strand of CAKPVW010000013.1, from coordinate 818 downwards.
AAAAAACATTTTCTTGCGTAATAACAAGAAAATGTTATAATAAAGATAGATAAAAAAGTGCTGCCGATAGACGGTCAGTTTATACTACTAGTCAGAATATGACCGCATAGCGTGGAAACTAGGGCGGTCATTTCTGCTTTTTAGAAATATCTTTGCCCAGCTGATAGCCGAAGCTAATGCAAGCAATTGTAACGCCAATACAGCCAATTACAAATCCTGCGACAGCTATGGACATAATATCACCACCCTTCAAGCATATAGTCCTCAAAAGAGGCTTGAACCTAAAGGGACAGAATCCCAGATAATTTGCAAAAGCACTTATCATTGATAGACCGCCTACCGTTATGGCAACACCAAGCGAATTATAACATTTTGTTATTGGTTATGCAATAATATATGTCAACAAATTCTGATTTGTAGTGCTGATTGGCAAATCATGTTACTCTTTACTGAGGCATGGCAAATACCCTTCCCGGCACGCTCGCACTATATGACGAGGTGTCCGGCGCCTTGCACCTTCATAAATAACAAAATATAGTGCTCCTTATAAGGGGGGAACTATATCTATACCCTCGTCGAAACCCCAATGTAAGAAAATGCAGTTGCATTTTCTTTGAAGAATCTAGGGGTTATAACTGGCCTCACGCTGCTAAACTCATTAAAGCTCGTTAGAAGCTGTCACTGCGTTCAGCTTCTAACGCCTTTAATTCGTTAAGAAGCGAGGCGCATTAATATGCCGTTGAAGGGTACATGCCATGCCTCTCAGTTCGTGTATTCACAGCAATTTCCCGCCTTGGCACAATTTGAAGATTTTGCGA
>CAKPVW010000012.1 GCA_934196075.1 uncultured Anaerovibrio sp. | reverse complement strand
TCTGCGTAAGGATAAACTATCAGGCAGGGTCATTTAGCCGACAGAGCAAAAGTCGTTATGACCGCAGGCTGTCTTTCGAAAAATCAGGGATGTATAGTTCTACAAATCAGAATTTGGTGAAGGTATTTATGTACCCTCGTTATATACGCTTTTTAATAATCTCCCAAGCATTCGTGGCAAAAAAGCAGCCATCAGCCTCCTGCTCCATTTTCAAATACCTATCATATGGAATACTAAAGCTTAATATTTCCTTGCCTATAACCTTGCGGGCTGATGGGTCTGTCAAACCAATATAGCAATCCTTAGCTCCACTAGCCTGAGCATACATAGGATAAAGCACAGATTGTCCACAACCAGAAGCAAATCTTATCTGCACATTATCCTGAGTTTCCATATCATAATTAGCCAAAGTAACAAGACCTGATAACTGATCAGCATTTACCAAAAAGATAATGCACTCCGGCTTATCATTTTCCTCTACCAAGGACAAAGGCTTAAACACCAGCCATTTCCCAGCTTTTACCCGTGGAATGGTATCTGTAAATATTCTAGCCAGCTCTGGCGACTTTTTATAGTATTCGCTATGGGGAACCTGCTCACTGCCTGTAGAAAGAAAATACTCTATCCAGCCATGATTATAGCCCTGAAAGCCAAGACCAACCTTTCCTCCCTGACAAACTGTAGTCTCATTAGCAGCACAGGCCACCTTTCCCTGAGAAGCTGCCTTCACAAGAGCTATAACGCAAGCCCATTTTTCCTCTTGAAAATGTATGGCTCCAGCCGGCCTCTCCTCTGCCCATAGCACCGCCACAGGACAATTCTGCAAAGAAATATGTTTAGCAATTCTACTTTCCATGATATTCCCCTCCATTTTCTAACGAGAAAATAACTATACATTAACTGCCGGATGAGTGACTTCTCTTACAGAGCTTATCTGCAATTCCCCACCGGTCATTTCTACATTTACATCAGTTGAGTATGTTGGATAATCCCCTGCCTGGGGCACGGAATAATCTTTTGGTGTATTTTCCTCTTCTCGCTGTCTGGCATTTTCTTCAGAAATTTTGCGATCCTCCTGATCTTCCTTTATCTTCTCCATAGCTGCAGCTGCCTTAGCCAGCCTATAAAGCTCCGGAAACATCTGGGCCAATTCCTTTTCATCATCCTGTGAAACCTTCCGCCCCTTCATCATGCGGGTTGCTGTGTTCATTGCCCGATTTTGAGATTGTGCCTGTTTTTTCCATGCATCAGACTGTTGGCGAGAAACTGCCAGATCATGTTCCAATGTCATTCTATTATGAACGGCCTCTCTATCCTTTTGCATAGCCAGCCCGGCATTACGAAGCTGCTTCAACTGTTTTTCATCCAAAGTAACCTGATGGCCATCGATCATCATATATCCCTGCTGGAGCACTCTGGAAATTATGGCTGTGCTATCAAAGCTGATTTTATACTTACCATTGCCCTGCTTGCTAACATCAAGCCATTGGGTTGTTTCTTTTGCCTCACTCTTCTTCAGGAAAGCTTTGGCCGTATCTGAAAGCTCTATGTTATCATCTTGATTAACTGCATTCTGAACTGCTGCATCCTTTGCAGCCCCTATCTTTTTCCCTGCTTCACTGTATCCACTGGCATTGCATTGTTGGATTTTAGAATTATTTATTTTGTACGCCCCTAAAGGTATATTGTGCAAAAAATTCATAGTCTCATCTCCTTGCAAAACCAAGTTATCATTATACACTATATATCGAAAAGACATTTCAGTGCATTAATATTTATCTTGTATAAAAAGTAATTCAGGAATATAATAAAAATGTGATTATTTACACATAATTATTAATAAAAATGTGATTGTTCACACATAAACACCAATACCACATCGCCTGTGCTGGTTCCCTATTGGGTATTGCTTTGGCAAAACCGTCTTCCTTTCCTGTGGGCAAAGTCAACTTCATGCAGATTGATCCTATGACCTTCTCTGAATTTCTAATTGCCAATAGTGACAAAAATCTTGCCACTTATCTTGAAACAGTTAATGCCATTGAGCCAATCCCAGATGCTTTCTTCAATCCTTTATACGAAAAACTAAAAATGTATTTTATTACTGGAGGTATGCCTGAATCTGTTCTCATGTGGACAGAAGCCCGTGATGTTTCATCTATGCAAGAAACTCTGTCTAATATTATTGATGCCTATGAGCGTGACTTTGCCAAGCATCCCAATATTAGCGAGTTTCCAAAGATTTCCATGATCTGGAAGTCCATTCCCTCTCAACTGGCAAGAGAAAATAAGAAGTTCATCTACAAGATAGTGAAAACTGAAGCTAGAGCTCGTGAATACGAAGATGCACTGCAATGGCTGGTAGATGCGAGACTGGTACATAAAGTCTACCGCAGCTCAGCCCCAGGACTTCCTGTAGCAGCTTATGATGACCTATCAGCTTTTAAGATTTATCTAGTGGATGTTGGTTTGCTCCGTCGCTTGGCACAATTAGCACCTACTGCCTTTGGTGATGGCAATACTCTATTTACTGAATTCAAAGGCGCATTAACAGAAAACTTTGTCCTTCAGAGCTTAACTACACAATTTGAGACAGCCCCTCGTTACTGGACACAGGCTAATCCCCCCTATGAGGTAGACTTCCTGATCCAGCGAGAAAATGATATTTTCCCTATCGAGGTAAAATCTGGAGCCAATACCTCCAGCAAGAGTCTCAAGAAATTTAAGGAGCTGTTCCCAGATAAAGTAAAACTTCGTATACGTTTCTCCCTAGACAATCTAAAGCTGGATGATGATGTACTAAATATCCCTTTGTTCATGATTGATCAGACAGATCGACTAATTGGCCTAGCGTTAGAACAAAATTTCTAATATGCTAATGATATACCTAAATACAGGGCTTTTAGGCAGGAAAAACGTCAAACAATAAGGTCAAATCTACATCACAATGTCGATTTGACCTTAAAAATTCTATGCTATTTTAAAAGCCTCTCCGCCTCTTGGGCAAAGGGACAGAAATTAGCTACCAAAGCGTGAAACCTAGGCGTATGATTGCGCTCCAAAAGGTGCACTAATTCATGTATCAACACATATTCCAGACACATGGGAGGCCTATGAGCCAGATTCAGGCTTAGATTGATTCTGCCTGTCCTGGTATTGCAGGAGCCCCAACGGCTGTGCATCATGCGAAAATGGATGCTGGAGGCCCTCACTCCCGTAATCTCCTGACAACGAGGCAGAATTCTCTTAACCTCTGCCGCCAAATCCAGATTCCAAGCAGCCTGTTTTTGCTTTTGGGCTAGACAACGTTGCCGAGCCTGCAGCACCTCCTGCCAATCCTGAGCCAAAGCTGATTGCCATTGACTATCAGCTACACCATAGGGAAAGCTGACCACAATCTCCCCATCAGGCCTAGTAACACGCACCCTGATATTTTTCATATGAGGTCGTCTGACCAGCTTGATTTTCTCGCCGCGATAAACAATTTGCTTTTCCTGAATATGTGCCATAATTCCCTCTACTTGCCCGCTAATACCACTGGCAACCCTATCATTATTCTATGGAATTCCAAAGTATCAGCAATTTATTTGCCAGATAGCTCCTCTATAGCCTGAGCTGCTCCCATAATACCAATCACGCCATGCTCAAAGGTAAGACCACCCTGTAAATATACATTATACGGTGCACGTAGTGGACCATCAGCGCTGAGCTCAATAGATGCCCCCTGTACAAAGGTGCCTGCTGCCATGATAATTTTATCTGCATAGCCCGGCATATCCCAAGGCTCAGGAGCCGCGAAGGAATCCACTGGAGAATACTTCTGTATGCCTCGGCAGAAAGCAATCAGCTTCTCCGGCGTATCTAACTGAATCGCCTGAATAATATCTCCTCTTACATCAGAAGGCAGTGGCAAAGTCTTGTAACCCAGCATATCAAATAAAGCTGCCGCAAAAACAGCAGACTTGATAGCCTGAGCCACTACATGGGGTGCCAGGAAAAAGCCCTGAAAAATCATGCGGTTATTAGCCAGAGAAGCTCCCAGCTCATCCCCCATCCCTGGTGCAGTCAGCCGATAGGAACACAGCTCCACCAGATCACTTTTACCAGCAATATAACCGCCAGTAAGAGCCACACCGCCTCCCGGATTTTTTATCAAGGAGCCTGCCATAATATCAGCCCCTGCCTGCACCGGCTCCTGAGTGTCTACAAATTCACCGTAACAGTTATCCACAAAGCAAATACAATCAGCCTTAACTTTCTTGACCTCCTGACAGATTTCGCCGATTTCCTCAATGGTGAGTGGATTACGCATGGAATAGCCACGAGAACGCTGAATCAGCACCATCTTGGTATCTGGGGTTATTTTACCAGCAATGCCTGCCATATCCACCTTGCCATCAATCATTTCCAGCTCATCGTACAACACGCCAAATTCCTTGAGAGAGCCTTTGCTTTCATTGGCATAGCCAATAACGGTCTGCATGGTATCATAAGGGGCACCAGTAATAGAAACCAGCTTGTCTCCCGGCCTTAGAATACCGAAAAGCACTGTGGCCAAGGCATGAGTACCTGAAACAAAATTGGTACGCACCAAAGCTCGCTCTGCGCCAAATACCTTGGCAAACAACTCCTCAATCTTGCTGCGGCCGATATCATCATAGGCATAGCCAGAGGTAGTATTGAAATGTGCCTCAGATACCTGACACTCCCGCATGGCATCCAGCACCTTCAGGGTATTGGCCTCAGCTATGCCATCAATATGATCAAACATAGGGGCAGCCTTAGCCATTGCCTGCTTTTTCAACTGCAGCAAATTTTCAGAAAATGACATTTTTTATAATCTCCTTTATTTATGAGCTAAATAGCTCCTTATTTATCCTTGATTTCGTATTTTAGATATGGATCCGCCTCAGATACCGGCATAACAACCTCCAAAACGGTTCCTTGATCATTGTAATCTACAGACTCTACCTTTGCTATATCATGGAGCCGAGTAACTAAATGCCCCTGATTGAAAGGTATACAGAGCTGCAATCTTAGACTTCCTTGAGCAAAAAAACTTTTGATTTTCTCTCTGAGCATCTCCAGGCCGGATGGATTTTTGGCAGAAATAACCACACCTTCCCTGCCCTGCAACATTCTTTTTTCCACATGGCTGTCAGGGAATTGCAGTACCGGCAGCTTGTCAGCCTTGTTAAATACAAAAATAGAAGGTTTATCCTGAGCACCAATTTCCTTCAGCACCTCCATTACTGCCTGAATCTGCAATTCATAGTTCACATCGGAGGCATCCACTACATGAATCAGCAAATCTGCCTCTGCTGTTTCCTCTAAAGTGGCCTGAAAGGCACTTACCAAGGTATGAGGCAGCTTTTGAATAAAGCCTACCGTATCAGTCAACAGAATTTCCTGCTGATCATCCAGCTGTATCAGCCTGGTAGTAGGATCCAGTGTAGCAAATAACAAATCCTGAGCCATAACCTCCTCACTGCCTGCTAAAGCATTAAGAATCGTAGATTTGCCTGCATTTGTATACCCCACCAAGGCCGCTGCCGGCATTCGGCTGTTTTTCCGCTGAATTCTGTGGAGCTGACGCTGAGCCTTTAGCTTGTCAATCCGTTCCGTCAAATCGTGAATTCGACTGCGTATACGACGTCTATCCATTTCCAGCTTGGTTTCGCCTGGACCTCTGGTTCCTATACCGCCGCCCAGACGTGACAAGGCCAGGCCCTGGCCTCCCAATCTAGGCAAATTGTACTTCAGCTGAGCCAGCTCCACCTGCAGCTTACCTGCACTAGACCTAGCCCGCTGAGCAAAAATATCCAATATAAGAGCGGTTCTATCTACTACTCGCAAACCCGTAACCGCCTCCAGATTGCGCTGCTGAGATGGTGTGATTTCATCATCCAGTATCAGCAAATCCGCCTGCAGCTCCTGAGCCATCATGGCAACCTCCGCAGCTTTGCCCTTGCCTAAAAACAGCGCTGTATCTGGTCGTTCTTTTTTCTGAACTGTATAACCAACAACCAAAGCCCCGGCAGTTTTAGCCAGTCCCTCCAGCTCCGCTAAAGAGTCCTCTGCCAGCCAATTGCTCTTGCCAGTATCAACCCCGGCCAATATAGCTCTTTCTGCTGGAACTTCCGTATCATATGTATTTGTCTTTTCCTGCATTATATCACCATCCTTTCTGGCAAAACCACCCTTGCCCTTATCCCACCACCTATAGTGATTTGGGACATGGGGCACCTAGTTATCAACGGCAAAATTTTGTCATTGACAAGGTACACTTTCCTATTTATTGACGATATTTTGAATATTCTTCAAGGTGATAGACATAAAGCCATTTTCATCCTTATAGAATTCCACAAATTCTGTATTCTCAAAAAACTCTGTAGGAATAACCAGCTCAATGCCCGTATCTGTACTAAGCCTGTGCTTGCGCATCTTCTTCAGAGTAGCTTCCTTGTCTACCACCACTGGCTCCTGAAAGCCGGCATTTTCCAATTCCTGTCGATAATCTGCCTGCATAGCTGGATTGTCCTGAAAAACAGCTTCGCCTACCTGCTGAGGATCCAGCTGCCCATCTGGAGGCAGATTCTCAGCAATATAATTTTTCACGGCAGTGGCAGTTTCCACTTGATCTTGACAATAGGCCTCTGCCACCTTTTTGGCCACCTTGTTAATTTCCTTGATGGTTTCCCTAGGAGATGGCGCCTGATTGCACTCTAAGAGCAGCTCTGGCAGGACAAAGACATTGTTTCCATCCAGAGAATATTTCTTGGCCTTGATTAACACCTGACCAGAGTCAAGATTAATATAGGCAAACTCGTCCATCCGCTGGCTGCTGCCAGGCAAAAGGCCACTGCTGTTCATAACCTCGGTAGCTACAATACCATCCTCCATAATATTAACCTGATGCACATATCCCTGATGGTTAACACATTTCAGCAATGCTATATGGGGCACATCATCCACCACAAGCTGGCAGACAAACAAATCCGTATTTTGAATATCCTGACAGGGAGCCAATGCCTTATACAGAATTTCTGCTATCTGGCGAGAAAATTCCACAAAACTAGACTTCTCCTCCAAATAGGCCTGCAGCATGGTATTAAATTCACTGTTTTCATAAAATTTGCCCGTCTTGGCATCCTGGCTATGGATGGTTTTTTCTATATGCTTAGTGAGAAATTCCCTGATACCATCCTCCAAGGCCAGCTCCTGAGCGGAAAGCACCGGCTCTCCCCCCTGAAAATCCAATATATGCAATACCGCTTTTGCTAAAATAACCACGGCGAACCTCCTGTTTATCTATATGCAAGCTTCGTTATCCTACCTGATCTGTAACCGGAGCCTTAGTATATGGGGTAAGGATTACCAAAATAGTTGCCACAACCACTGGCACCACACTAAGGAACATAGCCGTTTCCAAACCTATATAATCTCCCAATGCCGCCGTAACTGCTGCGCCTATACTGCCAAGACCAAAACACAATCCCATCATCATGCCAGAGGCCACACCGATATATTGGGGCATGAGCCTGCCAGTCCACACGATGGAACTAGGCTGAGGTGCCTGCACAAAAAATCCACCCATAAACAGCAGTAGGCTGCTAATCAATCCACCATCTGGGTACAGGAAGAACAATATTGTAGGCAAAGCTGTCAAAGCCAAGGACACCACCATCAGCCGCTTGTGGCCAAATCTATCTCCCAGCTCTCCACCAATCAAGCCTCCCGCAGCCGTCCCCATAAGAAATACGGTGAGCATGGAGCCAGAAACCACATTGGAAGCTCCATGGGACAGCATCAACATAGGCAGAAAGGTAGATACAGATACATGGGTACAGCACCGCAGACCCATGGCTATATTCAGCAGAGCCACAGAGGGATTGGTAAAAATCTTGATAATACTGATGGATTCGCTGGAGCTTACCTTTTTGGCATTGGCCGAGGGTAATGTATAAAGACCAGAAAAATAAAATAATATGCCCAGTACAACTGCTGGTATGGCCACTAAAGGCAAAATATCCAGTCCGTATCTATCCAGCAAAAACATCACGGTGGCAGGAGCTACTGCTGCGCCAAAATTACCGCCTACTACATAGAGGGACATAACTCTGCCCATATTCTGTACTTTGCCTACCTTGCCCAAAAGAGCACTGCCTACGGGATGAACAAAGGCCACTGTAATGCCCATTAATATACATAATAAAAACAGGGTGGCTTTGTTTGGGGCTAAACCGGCCAGACAAATGGAAATACCGCTGATAGGAATGGCAGCCAAAAGCCATGGACTGCAATCATGCTTGTCTGTGAAGTACCCCACAAAGGGCTGTATTGAGCTGGCTACAAAGGCCAGAACCATAACCAGAATACCGCACATGGTCAAGGACATATCCAGCTTCACCATAACAAAAGGCAATAATACAGGCAGAAAATTATTGTAGTAATCCACTGTATAATGTCCTGCGCAAAGATAAAATATATTGGTTTTTGGACCCCATCTTAGCATATTTTCACACTCCTGATTTAATTTTGGAAATTACATTATAACATAATTATATTGTTTTTTCTACAAGCTAATATCTCCACTCTGTCATTGATATCATCTTCCAGACACCTCCCTATTAGGCCAGTTAACTGTATTCTTAAAACAAGTTGACAAATTGTTGTTCTCTATGTACAATGTAAACTATACATTGTATTTAAGTTTACGAGGAGAGGTACCTATGGATATGTTGAAATTAGCTGAGGAGATTATTGCTGGACGCCGTCTTACCAGGCAGGATGATTTGCAGGCCTTTCTTACCTGCGATTTGGATGAATTATGTCAGGGAGCAGACAAAATTCGAGCTGCCTGTGTTGGTGACCATGTGGATTTGTGTTCTATCATTAATGGCCGCAGTGGCAAATGTCCAGAGAACTGCAAGTTCTGTGCCCAGTCTGCTCACAATCATACCGAATGTGAAGCCCATCCTATGCTTAGCACAGAGGAGTTTCTATCTGCTGCCCACATGAACGAAAAGGAGGGTGTACACCGTTTTTCCATTGTAACCGCAGGCAGAGCCTTGACTGGCAAGGAATTTGATGCTGCTATTGAAGCCTACAAAACCATGCGCAAGGAGTGCAATATTGAGCTATGCGCTTCCATGGGTTTTTTGGATGCTGAGCAGCTCCGCCGTCTCAAGGAGGCTGGTGTCACCAGCTACCATCACAATATAGAAACCTCCAAGCGTAACTTTCCTAATATATGCACCACTCATACCTATGATATGAAGATTGCTACCCTAAAACTAGTAAAGGAGGCAGGTCTGTGTGCCTGCTCTGGCGGCATTATCGGCATGGGTGAAAACTGGGATGATAGATTGGATATGGCTATCAGTCTGGCAGAGCTAGGCATTGATTCCATTCCTCTCAACGCTCTTATGCCAATTCCTGGCACCCCTCTAGAGCATTTGGAGCGATTAACTGAGGCGGATATTCTCCGTACCGTGGCCTTCTTCCGCTATATCAATCCAGAGGCCAATATTCGCCTAGGTGCTGGCAGAGCTCTTCTGACCAATGATGGCGAAACTGCCTTCCGGGCTGGTGCCTCTGCCACTATTACCGGCAATATGTTGACCACTACTGCCTGTGCTACCATTCGCAGTGACAAAAATATGCTTACAGATATGGGCAGGGATATTACTCCACCCTATCAGGTACAATAGGCATTTGCAGGATGGAGGGAACCTCTCCCCTCCTGACACATATATTATAGAATAGAAGGCGTAATAATGAGTAAAGGAATTTTTATTACAGGAACAGGTACTGACATTGGCAAAACATATGTAACGGGGCTGATTGTAAAAAAACTGGCTCAAGCAGGCTGTCAGCCGGCCTACTACAAAGCTGCAATGAGTGGCAATAATCGCCGTCCAGATGGCTCTTTGATTCCAGGAGATGCTCTCTTTGTCAAGGAATGTGCTGGCATAGAGCAGGATTTGGCTTCTATGTGCCCATATGTGTACGAAAATGCCTACTCCCCTCATCTGGCCTCCCGCATTGAAGGAAATCCAGTTGAAATGCAGGTAGTACGACAAGGCTTCTACCAGCTGGTGCCTCAATACGATTATATTACCATGGAGGGCAGCGGCGGCATTCTCTGCCCTATCTGCTTTGACGAAGCCAAAATTCAGCTGGAAGATGTTATCAAAGACTTGAATCTAGCCAGCATTATGATTGCTGATGCCGGTCTAGGAACCATTAACAATGTGGTGCTAACCTACGAATATATGAAGGCTCACAATCTGCCCGTAAAGGGTGTTATTTTCAACAACTATCATCCCGGCAATGTTATGGAGGATGACAATATCCGCATGTGTCAATATATGACCAAATTGCCTGTACTGGCCAAGGTCCAGCCTGGAGCCACGGAGTTGGATATTGATGTTAAGCTGCTGAAAAATTTATACGATGAGGTGAAATAAATGATCTGGTATCCATATCAACAAATGAAACATATGAAGGAACCATATAAAATTGAGGATGCGGAAGGGGTTTACCTCTACACCAAGGATCAAAAACTGGTGGATTCTGTTTCCTCCTGGTGGTGCATGATTCATGGCTACAAGCACCCTGAGCTGACTGCTGCCATCAAGGAACAGGCTGACAAATTCTGTCATGTTATGCTAGGGGGACTTACCCATGAACCAGTGCAAAAGCTGTCTGCCAAGCTACAGGAATTTTTGCCCGGCGATTTGGATTATTGCTTCTTCTCCGATTCTGGCAGTGTAGCTGTAGAGGTGTCCCTAAAGATGGCTCTGCAATACCATGTGAACAAGGGCAATCACCGTCCTCTAGTGCTGGCACTAAATCGTGCTTATCATGGTGATACCTTCAAAGCCATGGAGGTTGGCGATGATGATGATTACCATTTCGCTTTTGAACAAAAGGATGGCGTGGATCAGAAAAAGGGCTGTGTGCATATTCCTACCACCATTCCTGCTTTGGAAGAAGCCTTCCAAAAATACCATGACCAGCTGAACTGCTTTATTGTAGAGCCTCTTTTGCAGGGTGCCGGCGGTATGCAGATGTATGATATTTCCTTCCTCCAGAGGGCTAGAGAACTTTGCAGCCAATATGACGTATTGCTGATATTTGATGAAGTAGCTACTGGCTTTGGTCGTACTGGTCATCGTTTTGTGGCTGATGTGGTACTGCCTGATATATTGGTATTGGGCAAAGCTCTGACCGGAGGCTATATTGGTCATGCCTGCACTGTGGCCAATCACAAGGTCTACGATGCCTTCTACAGTGACGATGATCGCAAAGCTCTGATGCACGGCCCTACCTTTATGGGCAATGCTTTGGCCTGTGCAGTTTCCCTGAAGGCTATCGAAATTTTTGAACGGGATGACTATATGGCCAAAATCAAAAATATTGAAGCCATTACCCGTAGGGAACTAGCAGATTTTCAGGATGAACGCATCAAGGAGATTCGCATTATGGGTGGTTGTGCCTGCATCGAGGTCAAGGACCCTGCTGTACTGGCTGGCTATCAACAGTTTGCCTATGAGCATGGCGTATTCTCTAGACCATTCCTATCTTATATGTACTCCATGGTACCATATGTAATCCAGGAGCCAGAGCTGGTAAAGATTTTTGCTGCCATGAAGGCTTGGTTCCGCCGCTAAATCACTGCATCTAATATATTTCCACAAAAAAGGAGTTATGACATAGCTTATGCCACAACTCCTTTTTAGTTTAATTCAATTTCAACCAGATGGCAGGGCGAATGCCTCCTCGTACATCTCTTACATAGCTGTATTGAAAGGAACCATCCTCTCCCACACTGGCTGCATTTGCTTCATTAAAGCCAGGAGAACGAAGCCACCACCAGCTGCTGCGAGGATTTTGCTCCCTGTTATTCATATGAAATGGACATTTGCGATTGTGATTAACAGCAAAATACTTTTGTGCTTCTACTGCACTCAGCAAAAAGACTTTATCCTTGGTATCATTACCGGGATCAGTATTACACATAGGATTTTCTTCTGCCTTCACCAAAGATTTAACCAGCGAATGACGTTCCTGTTCTGTAAATACAGTGTCCAAAAACTCACTGTTAAGATACTTCCGCAGGCTGGAATTTTCCCAGGTTACCAATCCCCAGCGATCATGAAAGGGACGATACTCTAAAACATATTTACTTAAAAGCAGAGCCTTATTATCAAATACCTCCAAAACCTGCCATTCAATAGGCTCTTCTCTAACGGGAATATGACCCATTTTGACAATATTGCCTGCTTTGATTTCAGATGCGCTGGAACTGTGACTGGCCTTTGCCATGCCCTCCCTAGCTGCCTGCAATCTGAAACAGCCCTGTTCCAGCAAATCCTCCAAGATATCCAAAGATTCCATCTGGCCGTGCCTAGCACTGCCCGTCAGATAATTGATACCCTCTGTCAGCAATACCTGACCAAGTGACGCCATAGCCGAGGCATCCCCGCTCTTTGCTGCCTGACCATAAAGCTCTATGGCTTTGCCATAATCTTCCATGTATATACCCCCCGTTATAACCCCTATGCCTCAATTAATGATGACGCATATTTTGTACGGGAATATTGGCTACCAGCGCCACAGAATCCTCTACATTTTCCAAAGAAATCTCCATATCGCTTTTGTTGATAACCATGTATTTAGAAATAACCTGAATGATATCATCTCTTAGCTTTTCCATTACCTCAGGAGATACACTGGCTCTATCCTGAATCAAAACCATCTGCAGTCTTTTCTTAGCAACCTTGCCTGACTTTTCTTTTTTGAATATACTAAGCAGTGAATCCAACATACCCCGACCTCCTTACATTCTAAAAGCCTTTTTCAAACGAGTGAAAAGACCATCCTTTTCAAAGGTCATAAAAGGTACTTCCTCGCCTAAAATACGGCGAACAATATTATCATAGGCTCTGCCAGCCTGAGACTTGCTATTGCCAACCAATGGCTCACCACGGTTGGCAGCGGTTACTACCATTTCATCATCTGGCACCTGGCCGATACACTTAATGGACAGAATATCATCAATATCACTCATATCCATCATATCGCCGCTTTCCACCATCTGAGGACGAATCCTATTGACAATCAGGCTGATATTATCCTTTTCAGCCCGGCCTAATTCACCAATAATCTTGTCGGCATCCCGAACCGCGGAAACCTCAGGCATAGTAACTACAATAGCTCTATCTGCGGCTGCAATAGCAGTTTTGAATCCCTGCTCTATACCAGCAGGACAATCAATAATGATATAATCATACTCTTTGCGCAGGGCATCGCAAAGCACCATCAACTGAGCCGGATTTACTGCGGATTTATCCTTTATCTGGGATGTAGGCAGCAGGAAAAGTGTCTCGTACTTCTTATGACGCACCAAAGCCTTCTTGTAGGGAACCCTGCCCTCAGTTACGTCTACCAAATCATACATAATGCGATTTTCCAAGCCCAACAGCAAATCCAGATTCCGCAGACCTGTATCTGTATCAATCAAAACAACGCTTTTGCCACGCTGAGCCAAGCCAACGCCTAGATTGGCAGTAGTTGTAGTCTTACCTACACCGCCTTTACCGGATGTAATAACAATAACCTCACTCATCAGAAAATCCTACCTTTCTATTGGTTCTATCACAATCTGTCCATCCTTGATATATGCCTTCTCTGCACACTCACTTACCTCCGGATCATCCGGTGAGCGAGCTATTAGATTGGCAATGCGAATCTGCATGGGCATCATTCTGTCTGCCACTACAAAGGCCTGATAATCTCCCATAGCGCCTGCATGAACCACACCACGACAATTTCCTCTTATATCAATACTCCCTACAGCTACCAGCTTGGCTCCAGGATTAACATTGCCACACACCATCAATGAACCCTGAGAAGTGATTTCCTCGCCATTGCGGACAGTGCGGTTGATGACCTTCATCACCTGCTGACATTCTTCACCCTTGGTTTCTATCCCCAAACCAGCGGCAGCATCTCCAGAACCTGAATTCACACTATGTTTTTCAGTTCTAGGCATAGAAGTTTTTTTCTGCTTATCTGTCAAAGTCAACCCCTTGCTTTGCAGATAATCTCCCAAACCACTTCGTACAGATTTATGTAAATCCGCCACTACCAGTTGAAAGCTAGTCCCTTCAGGGAAAAACTCTGGATGCTCTGACAGCTTTCTCTCCAACTCCTCCTGAACCTGAGCCAGATTTGCTGAGCTATCCACTGTTAATTGAAAACCACCTGCTACCCCTTTGATTTTGATTAAATCTCTAGCCATATACTCCAACACCTCATCTCTTATTAGTGCTTCTGTGCTGCCGCTTTTGCCTTGGCCTCAGCCTCTGCCTTGGCCTTCGCCACCTGAGCCGGATCCTGTATATGGAAGGCCGCATCCAAAATCTTTTTACCAATAGGCACTGCAGACTGAGAACCATAACCGCCCTGCTCCACAATAACCGCTACTACGATAGTAGGATTGTCAAAGGGGCCATAGGCCACAAACCAGCCATGATCCCTGCCATGGGGGTTCTCCGCAGTACCAGTTTTACCGGCAATCTCCACAGGATAATTCTTGCCAAAGATAAAGGCCGCTGTACCATATTTAGTAACCTGATGCAAACCACTCTGCACCAGACGGATAAATCTATCCTCTACATCCAGCTGGCTCAAAAGCTCCGGCTGAAATCTTTTGACCACATTGCCATTAACATCAACAATTTTGTCCACAAGATATGGCTTGTAACGCTTGCCATCCGCCGCAATCTCTCCCATAATAGAAGCTGCCTGCAACGGGGTAACCAGATTGAAGCCCTGACCTATGGCCGCATCAAAGGTCTCAGCCAGATACCAATCCTCTTCAAAAACCCGCTGTTTGTAGGCCTTGCAGGCTACCAAGCCCTCAGCCTCATAGGGCAAATCAATACCTGTCAGCTTGCCCATGCCAAACATTCTGGCATAACGTTCAATGGTATCAATACCTAGACGATTGCCCATTTCATAAAAGTATACATTATCAGAATGGGCCATGGCCTGCTCAAAATTCAACCAACCCAAAGCCTCTCCACCAGCATTTCCTTTAGGGATAATCCAATGCCGGCCTGAGTCAAAGATTTTTTCCTCTGCCGTAACCTTGCCCTCAGACAAGGCAGCAGTACCGGTAATAATCTTGAAGGTAGAGCCTGGAGGATATTCACCAGTAATAGCCTTGTTATCCATAGGATAATAAGGATTGTTGTTAATCACAGCCCAATCCTTGGCAGATATGCCATTGACAAAAAGATTTGGATCAAAGGCCGGTCTGCTGACAATAGCCAGCACTTCTCCAGTCTGAGGATTTAGAGCTACCGCTGCAGCTGCATTGGCACCTATCTGCACCAGCTGTTCATCTATAGCTTTTTCCGCTGCTGCCTGTATATCCA
Source organism: uncultured Anaerovibrio sp. (assembly GCA_934196075.1). Lineage (GTDB taxonomy): Bacteria > Bacillota > Negativicutes > Selenomonadales > Selenomonadaceae > Anaerovibrio. The sequence goes on along the minus strand of CAKPVW010000012.1, from coordinate 28,783 downwards.
AATCAATGGTCAAATGCAGATCATTGCCGGGAATAGGATTTTTCTTCCCCAGCACCTGTACAGGTTTGCCTGTAACATCAACCTCCACCTGTTCGCCGCCATTGGTACCACGCAAATACTTATCATAGACTTTTTCCAAACCGAATTTACCGATAATATCTCCGCTTTTGTAACCCTCGTCCTTTTTCTTCTCCAGCTCTGCATCACTGATTTCACTTACATAACCGTAGGCATGGGCCCCCTGCTGGTGGTAAATATATTCTCTAATCGGCAGAACCTCCACCACAACCCCAGGATAAAGATCCTTCTGTTCAGCGATGATTGTGGTCAGCTCAGGTCCCACATCGGTTTTGATGCGAATAGGGTCAAAACCTACATGATTATCAATTTTGCGGTGAATCTCCTCCACCGGCACATTCAACAGTGTAGAAAGCCTGCTGATAACCTCTTCTGAAATTGGCTCTGTCAAAGGCAGCAAAGATACCGTAAAGCCAGGGTGATTGGTAACCAGCAACTTGCCATTGCGATCATACATGGTGCCTCTAGGTGCCACTGCCGGTACCAGGCGGATGCGATTTCCATCAGCCAAATTGGCATAGTAATCACCATCATATACCTGCAAATATCCCATTCTGGCAATCAGCACAACGATTACCATCACTACAATTACACTTAAGGCTTTCAGACGCCCGCTAAAAATATCCTTATCCGACATTCACATCTCCCAGCCATTCAAAAAACAACAAAATGTGGCAGTCAGGCTGCCACAAATCCAGCACAGCCTCTCAATAGGACTGCACTATTTCTTTTTTGCTAAATATTTGTCCATTCTGTGCACCATAACATGCACAGGCCATGCAAAGATAAGATTGTAACACAGCATTGGCAACAGCTTCATCTGAATATGAGCTAGAGGATAAAAGCCATAGCCTAGCAATACTATTATCAATTCATGGAAGCAATAGGAAGCCATGGTAGCTGTACAGGATGCCACAATAGGCAGAAAAAAACTGTCTCTCAGCACTCTGTTAGAAAACGTACCACAACCAAAACCCAGCAGCATATAGATAAAGGTGTTAACACCAAAAAAACTGCCACTGGCTAAATCTTCAAAAAGTCCTAGTAGAAACCCCATAAAGCTTCCCTGCTTATTTCCTTTGAGAAATGCGTAGGAAATAGTTAGGAGAAGCAATAAATCCGGCCCTATGCCATGAAAATAAATCAATGGCAGAAAAGAGGACTGCAAAACATAGAAGCCCAATGCCATTACCAGCCAGCCAGCGAAAATCTTCATAACTATTTATCCTCTGTCTTTTCTCCCTTGATAAAATTGCCATCCTTGTCAGTTTCTGTCCCCGGAGTCTGAGCAGGTGGTGTCAAAGGTTCAGGCGGTGCTTCTCTGGAGGCCGTAATAACCAATACATCCTCCAGCTTCTGAAAATCTACTGCTGGCTTCAGGGTGGCAATTTTCAACAGTCCACCGCCATCATCGGCCAAGGAGACCACCTCGCCCACAGCAATTCCCTTAGGGAATATGCCGCCAAAACCAGAAGTAATTACCATATCCCCCTCTACCACATCGGCATTCTTGGGGATATTTATCATATTGGGAGTCAAGGTATCCTTGATGCTTCCCTGTACGATACCTGCTACTCTGGACTCAGGCCGCTGAATCAGTGTACCTACTGCGCATCGAGGATCCAAAATAAGCTGTACCTTGGCTGCATTTGGTGCAACCTCAGTAACCACACCTACCAGGCCCTTCTCTGTCACCACTGGCATATTTTTATCAATACCGTCACTGCTTCCCTTGTTAATGACAATCATGCTGGTCCAAGTGGCCTGCTCTCGACCGATAACCTGGGCAGCCTCCAAATCAAATTGATGGGTTCCCTGTTTGTAGCCCAACAGACTGCGCAATCTTTCATTCTCTGCTGCATACTCGCTAGCCGTAAGATTTTGCTGTCTAAGCTGAACTACCTCATTCTTCAGCAACTCATTCTGATAATATGCAGATACCAGTTCCCAAATAGAAGAGGTAACACCGTTAATATGGTAGCCCGCCCAGGACACAGCCCTCTGAAACGGAGCCAAAGCTCCTGTAGCTGCAATGCTGCCCAAAGGGGCAGTAAACCTGCCCCGAGCCGCAAAAAATATAATCACAAAGACGCTGACGGCCACAAAAACCAATAGCCAAACCGTCCGCTGTGAATTTTTATCCCGTCGTACCCTATTCATTTTATCTCAACTTCTTTGTAGTCATAACAACACGCTTCAATAGCTCAATGTTCTCCAAAGAACGGCCAGTACCCTCGCCTACACAGGACAAAGCATCCTCAGAAACAAGAACAGGCATGCCTGTCTCATGGCTCAGCAGCTTGTCCAGGCTGTTCAGCAGAGAACCACCGCCAGTCATCATAATACCGTGATCCATAACATCAGCAGCCAACTCAGGCGGAGTCTTTTCCAAAGTGCCCTTTACAGCATCTACGATCTTCTGAACAGGCTCTCTCAATGCCTCACAAACCTCGCTGGACTGGATGCGAACAGTCTTTGGCAGTCCGCTAACCAGATCACGGCCACGGATATCCATAGTCTTGTCCTGATTTGGATTAACAATAGCTGTGCCAATATTTATCTTAATTTCCTCAGCAGTACGCTCACCAATCAGCAGATTGTACTCCCGCTTGATGTATTGAATAATGGAGGAATCCATTTCATCGCCACCAATACGGATGGAGCAGCTGGTAACAATGCCACCCAGAGAAATAACCGCAATTTCAGTAGTGCCGCCGCCGATATCAACAACCATGGAACCAGTGGCCTCCTCAACTGGCAAGCCTGCACCAATAGCAGCCGCCATTGGCTCCTCAATAAGATATGCCTCTCTGGCACCAGCCTGCTGGGCTGCATCTATAACAGCACGTTTCTCAACCTCAGTAACACCGGAAGGCACGCCAACTACTACCCGTGGACGTACAAAGGACTTGGCATTCATAGCCTTGCGGATAAAGTATTTCAGCATAGCCTGAGTTACATCAAAGTCAGCAATAACTCCATCCTTCATAGGACGGATAGCCACAATGCTGCCTGGAGTACGGCCAATCATGCGCTTTGCCTCATCACCTACAGCCAAAACATCTCCGGTATCACTCTTTATTGCTACAACAGAAGGCTCACGGAGGACAATTCCCTTGCCCTTAATATGAACCAATGTATTTGCTGTTCCTAAATCAATGCCCATATCATGAGACAAACCACCAAAAAGATTCCACATGTTAAAAATTACTCCCTTCAAAGATATACCGTCGCTATATTATATATACAGCAATCTTTATTTTATCACACCTTTTTCCTTTAGGGAAATATATTTATTATTTCCTAAAATAATATGATCCAGCACAGGAATATCCATGAGTTTGCCAACTTCCACAAGCCGTTTGGTGGTAGCAATATCCTCCCTGCTGGGAGTAGGATCTCCACTGGGATGATTGTGCACCAAAATCATGGAAGCCGCTGTTTGCTGAATAGCTGCCTTGAACACCTCCCGGGGGTGTACCACCGAGGCCGTAAGGCTGCCAATAGAAATAACCGGCATAGATAAAATATGGTTCTTTATGTTCATTAATATAACTGCAAAATGCTCCCGATTCTCATATTTGAATCTAGGCATGGCATATTCTGCAGCATCTTCAGGACAGGTAACTACCGCCTTTTGTCTAGCATTGTGGACAGCCATGCGCCGTCCCAGCTCCACAGCAGCCATTAATTCTGCTGCCTTGGCTGTTCCTATCCCCTTCAATTGACCCAACTGAGAAATAGACAATCCTACCAGACCGCCTATACCATCAGCACCACATTGCTTCAATACATCTCCTGCCATATCCAAAGCAGATTTCTCCCGAAATCCATTTCTTAGCAGAATAGCTAAAAGCTCTGCATTACTTAGAAAGCCAGGCCCCAAGGCCAAAAGTCTTTCTCTTGGTCTTTCCTCAACTGGAAGGTCCCTCACCATTGCCATATAAATCAATCCCCGCTTTCTGGGTAAGACCATATAGACAATGAAGCGGCAAACCTACGACATTGGAATAGGACCCTCTAATTTGTTCAATGAATGCAGCTGCCCGTCCCTGAATACCATAAGCACCAGCCTTGTCAGCGGGCTCGCCGGTAGCAATGTAACGGTCTATTTCTGCGGGAGAAAGCGGGGCAAAATCTACCTCCGTCGTCTCATATGCCTGCCAGAATTGATTGTGCCAAGCAAGGACTATACCGGTAGATACCAAATGCGTTCTACCAGCAAGTCTTGTCAACATTTCTCTGGCGTGCTCCTTGTCCTTAGGCTTACCAAATATATCATCATCAAGACTAACCACCGTATCTGCTCCCAACACTGGAATATCCGGATAAAGAGCAGCCACCTTAGCTGCCTTGAGATATGCATTTTTCTGTACCAGCGCAGAAGGAAGCAATCCCTGACTGTCTATTTCTTCAGCCTGACTGACTTCTACGCGATAACTGCAACCAATCTGATCCAAAAGCTCTCTCCTGCGGGGAGAGGCGGATGCCAATATAAGCATCGATAGATCCTCCTTCAGATTATGCTAAAACAGATTTTCTCCTCATACTCTAGCAAAATGTCCTTTAAATTCACCTTGCACATGGGATAATGAGACAAAAATCCCTCTTAACATAATAAAAGACTCTGAGCAAAAAATCAAGTCACTCAGAGCCTTATTTTTCTTATTTTCTAAAGGCTAATAATATAACCTCTACATTTTCCCGCTATATTATTTTTTTGCCTTTCTGCCTGAAGCAAAGCAAGGGAAAATCATCAGCAGCTTGCCTGTCAAATAGCTGGTCAAAAGGGAAAGAATAGCCACAATCACATACTTCACATATGATGACCAGTCAAATTGCACAAAATACCAAGCCAGCAGCATTACTAGACCCATATGAGTATAATACATATTGTAGCTGTTGGCTGCCAACTCCCCGAGGAATTTATTGGTATAATCCAACTGAGACTGGAAGATGGCCAAAAGCCCAAAGACAGCAGACAAAACAAATAAAATATGTATAGCGGATTTAACAATCATATACTGCTCCATGCTGGTGGCAGTCTGGGCTCCCATAATACAGTAAAACAGATAAGCTACACTGGTTACAATAAAGGCTGGCAGCCACTTGGTAGGATCAGCCTTATAGCCGCCCTGAGTAAACCACTGATGGCGCCATGCATAAGCTCCCAAGAAAAAATACAGGGGATAAAGACCAACCCGACTAGGTTGGAATACCATTATAGGCCAGATAAAGGTCCACAAATCGTTATTGCCACCAGTATAAATATAGCCTCCCACAGTGCAGATAAAACTCAAAACCGTAAATCCTACAAAAAGCTTGGCTCCTGGTATGGAAGCAGGCAGCTGCTTTCTGAAATCTGGCTTTAGCTTGCAGAATACATAAAGCAGGATATACAGATATGTCAGAAGCCCCAGATACCAGTATTGCACATGGCTAAAGCAAGGGCCAAAAAGAAACAGCTTAAAGAGATAATCATGGACATAGTCCATAGGAATGCCCCGACTGGCAAACATAATAAAGGTTACAGGCGGAGCCAAAATAACTACACCAGCAATCCAAGGAATAATTATCCGCACCAGCTTGCTTTTCCAGAATCTGCCATCAGTCTGCTTCACCAGAGACATCAAACCAAAATACCCTGAGATGAAAAACATCACCGGCATGATAAAAATATCCGCCCACATAACCAGCATGGTAAAGGAAAACTGCGGATCTCCCTTGTCCACTGTGTACCACCACTCTGGTGCATAAGCCATGTAGCACAGCGCTACATGAAAGACAATCATCAGGCAGACAATAAAAGCCTTGAGATTATCGAGAAAAAAAATACGCCTTTTCTTTTCTTCCATAGAGATTCCCCCTAAACTTTATTTTCAGTTTTCTTTTGTCTTTTTTCGTAAATAATAAATCCCAAAATCATTACAGCTGCCAGTACCAAGGAGAATACCAATCTATGGGGATTTTCTCCGGCGGTTACTGCATCATGGCCTATCATGGCTTCAATAGCTGTAGATGGCAGCTTGCCTATAAGGGCTGCAATGGTAAATTCCTTGAAGCTCAGTCGGCTGACAGCACCCAAGGCATTCAACAGGCCTGATGGCAGATAAGGAATAACTCTGGCTACCAGCATAATCCGAAAGCCTCTTTCTCCGCTGAAATCATCAATCTTTTGCAGAGATTTGTGCCTGGATATCACACCCTCTGCCGCATCCCGGAACAAAAATCTCAGCAGGACAAAGCTTAAAGCACAGCCTACGGTTTCCGCAACCCAGGCCAAGGCAATGCCTGGCACAATACCAAAAATCAGGGCATTGGCAGCAGAAAAAATCATGGCTGGCGGAAAGCCTATGGCATTGACACATAGTACCAAAAAGAAGCTGAATACCATAGCCCAGGCCCCAAAGGAATTGATATAAGCAGCAATGCGATGCATATCGCCGCTAAGGCATACATCCCACAGCTCCCCCCAGAAAGCTGGGTCCAAAACATAAACAATGCCAAAGAGCAGACACAGACCTGCCACTGCCCCTACCTTTATAGGCCACGTAGATTTTGTTATTTTCATGCTATATATCTCCTATCATTCAATGCAAATCAAATAGCATTTAGGTACATTTGTTTTAAGTATGATTATACATTATAACACCTATATTGTCAATCATGCAATACAGATTAAGAGAAAACAAGTTTTATTGTCAGTGGTTTTTTTGACACATTAATTCATGTGTGATAAAATAAGGAAAAATTTTATCGGAAAGGTTGTGGAATTTTGAGACTAAAAAAACTAAGTTTGACAGCTATTTTAGGATTGCTGCTCCTTCTATGTACTTCGGTGGCTTCTGCCAATGGTACTGGTGAAGTAGATCTTTCCAATGCCCGAGTTGTCACCGTGGAAGCCTATGCCTACAGCCCTCAGGATCCAGGCATGGGAAAATACACTGCCTCCGGCACTCTCCTCCGCAGAGGAGTTATTGCCGTAGATCCTAATTATATACCTATGGGTACTTCTGTTTATATTCCAGGCTATGGTGTAGCCGTTGCCGAGGATATTGGCTGGAATATTCAGGGCAACACCATTGATATTGCCTTTGACACTCACGAGGAGGCCATTTGGTTTGGCCGCCAATTTATTGAAATCTATTTGCTTAATTAAATAAACTTCCCTGACTTTGACAGAAACCAAAGCAAACAAAAAGGCTTGCGCAACAGGAATCTTCCTATTACACAAGCCTTATTTTTATGTCTTAGAACATATCCCTTTTCCACAATAGCACACCGCAGACAGCTGCAAAAGCACCAGCAAAAAAGAAAATATACCAAAAAGCAAAAGGAGTTTCCTCCATAGGTACCGGTACATTCATACCAAAGAAACTGGAAATAACTGTAGGAATAGCCAACAAAATAGTTACTGACGCTAGAAATTTCATTACCTGGTTCAGATTATTGGAAATAATCGAGGAAAAGGTATCTGCCAGCCTTCCCATAATCTTGCTGTACATTTCAACCATTTCCCGAGCCTGCTTATTCTCGATAATAACATCCTCCAGCAGATCCTCGTCCTCCTCATAGTATTTCAGCATAGGCTGCATTGAGGTAGTTGTGCGAAGCCGCATCAGCTTATCTAGTACAGCACCATTGGACCGCAGAGATGCATTAAAGAAGGTTAGAGCCTTCTGCAGCTCCAACAGCTTTAGAATCTCCTGATTGTTCATGGAATGTCTCAACTTGCTCTCAATCTCATCAGACTGGTTGCTAATCTGACGCAGATACCGCAAATAGAAGGTGGCTGTTCTATAAAGAATCTGAAACAAGAATCTGGTTTTCTTGAAGGTGCGGAACAACCTAGCTGTCTTTTCATTAAAATAAGACAACACCGGTGTCTCCTCCAAACATACTGTAATGATATATTCCTCTGTAACAATAATGGCCAAAGGCAAGGTATCATAGCTGCCTGTGTCTCTTACTACTGGCACGTTGGTCAAAATCATAACATTGTCGTCCTCAATATCAATATGGGAACGCTCCTCATCATCCAAGGCGGAACGAAGAAAATCCGGCTCGACCTCAGTAAGATTCCCCACTACCTTCAACTCATAAGGCGTAGGGTCTACAATATTAATCCAGGCACCGCTTTCCAATGTTTTCAGGGTCAGCTCCTGCAAAGGGCCGCTGTCCAAAGACTTATAAATCTTCAGCATTATAAAATTGCTCCTTTCAGTACGGGGACTCTATCCAACATCATACCAAAAGCAGCAATTCCAGCCTCTATATCGCAAGAAAAGGCATGACAAGGGATACAGTCCCCCTATTTAATTTAGGCGTGTCCCTGGGTTCAGGTCCTGCGTCCATTGTCATTCACCTCACATTTATCTACAATTTAAATCAATACCATAAAGATATTACTACCTAGACATTGCTTTAGTCAAGAGGTTTTATTTCCTATCCTCCAAAATATACTGAGCAGGAATATTTTGAATAAACCTACACACAGCATGCTGTCTTTCCGCCACAGAGGTAAGAAAAAGTCTTCTTTTAGCTCTGGTAATAGCCACATAGAACAATCGGGCTTCCTCCGTTACATCATCCTTACGCAGAGCAATTTTAGTTGGAAAAACACCCTCCTGCAGACCTGCTAGGAAAACAGTGTCAAATTCAGAACCCTTGGCCTGATGAATGGTAATAATCGGAATCTTGGGATGTTCCTTCAGCATCAAATCCAACTCTGTATCAGACATGGCCGTCAACCGCAAAAATTCCTGCAAGGCATCATAAGTGTCCCCATGAACCGCCCTCTCCGGCAGCTGCATCAGCTCTCTGCTATAGCGCACCAACTGGCGCAAATTCTCCAGACGCGGCTCATCCTTGGCATAAAAGTTGTTGATTCCCAAATACATAATGACCTCTACCACCAGCTTCGACAAGGAGAGATCCTGCATTTTTTCACTCATTTCCCAAAAAGCCTTGGCCAAGGGGGCAAATAAATTCACATATTTACTGAGATAACTGCGGCGAATATCCCTGGCAGGCAAAATATTTTCCTTTACTGCATGAAGCAGAATTTCTCCGGTAGCACATATATCATCAAAGGCATCATGGGTGGATTTATGCTGTACATGAAAGATTTCACCTAAATATTCCAGCTTGTAATTGGGCAGTTGAGGATAAAAACGGCGATAAATATCCAAAGTATCATAAAAAGCTGGTATATCCAAATGAGGCAGCCCCAGCCGTCTCAACTGACTAGCCAAAATAGTCAAATCAAAAACCACATTATGCCCTACGATAACGCTTCCCTGAGCAAATTCGCAAAAGCCCTGCAAGGCCTCGGCAGGTTCGACGCCATTTTCCTGCAAATAGGCATCACTAATATGATGCACCTGCTCCGACATGCCAACAGATTTACCCGCCCGAAGATACCGGACAAATCTAGCTATTTCCTGCCCCTGCAAGTCCAACTTGATGGCAGCAATCTGAATGATTTCATCCCTAGCCGTGTCCAATCCTGTGGCCTCTACATCAAAAACCACCACCTGTCCACTCTCCAACTGCCGCAGCAACATCTCATAAGGCTCTGCATATTTCTGAGTGGAAGGATGTAACAAATCCGTAATCCTGATACCTGCCTTCTGATATTCCTCAGACTGAATTTTGGCAATAGTAGCCGGGCCGATACGATGACCAAAACGCTTTAGAAGCCTCAATAGACTGCTGCTGTCCTGAGGATTAATCAGCAGACGCAGAGCTGCCACCACATCCTTGATTTCCTGACGACGGAAGAATTTGAATTCATCCACCAGCATAAATTCCAGTGGAAAATCCTGCTGCTTTCTCTGACCAGCCTGATACTGCTGTTTTCTTTGCTCCATAATATGAAAAAAGGCTTGGGACAACGACCTTGCATACCAATTGGTTCTGGTTAAAATACATACCTGGGACAAATCCTCTGGACGAAGCTGCTGCAGCTTTTCATAAATCCAGCTGGCCTCCACTTTGGTACTCCACACTACTTTATGCACTACCAGCTCCCCTGACTGGGCATTAACAGGCACCGCATCCTCTGGAAACAATCCAGCCACCTTTTGCGGAAAGGTGTTTTTCAAATAGCCAAAACCAGCCCTTAGCAAATTTGCCGTAGACCGATAATTCTCATTGAATACGATTAGCTTCGACCTATAATCCTTCATGTACATTTGATTGATAAAATCCGGATCTGAGCCTCGCCACTCATAAATGGTTTGAAAAGTATCACCACACAGAAGAAGATTACTGTTGCCAAACATTCTCGTCAGCAATCTATATTCCAGCCGACTAATATCCTGCACTTCATCCACACACCAGAATTTGAAACGCTCCTGCCATGCTTTGGCCACCTCATCCTGCTGCAGCAGTCGATAGGCTTCATTAATCAAATCATTGAAATCCAGTCCATGATTCTCTCGCAGCATATCATCATATTCCTTGAGAATCTCACCACAATGAGCATCAAAAACCATTAAAACATTTTCCAAACCCTTGGCTGCATCGGCCAATCGCTGAGCATGTTCATCCTTTAGGCGCAATACAACCTGATCATAATCTGCCGCAGGATTCTGGGAGAAAAGATTATACTCTCCCCTATATTCCTTCACCAAATTAATCAGCTTCTGAAATACACCTGCCTGCTCGCTGTTAACATATTTCAGATTGGCAATAAACTCCAAACAATCCGTTTCATCAAAAACCCCAAAATCTCCGAATATATCACTATCCTGTCTGGCTGCCCAGCGTAGGATCTCATAACAAAAGCCATGAATGGTTTTCACCATAACGTCCATAGCGGCACCCCCTGCTATGGAATTAATACGAGACTTCATTTCATTGCAGGCTTTGTTTGTAAAGGTCAGACAAACTATTTCCTCTGGCTGGGCCAGCTTTTTGTCCAGTATATTTTCAATTCTATAAGCTAGAGTATTGGTTTTGCCAGTGCCGGCAGAAGCTAGAAGCAGAATATTCTGCTCCAGCTCCTGTGCCACGCTTTGCTGTTTTTGATTCAAGCCATGAAAATTCATTGTTATTTACCGTATTCTGCAGCCAACTTCTGGAAGGCTGGCAGGGATCTGCGAATGGTGTCCTCCTTGATACAATAGGCAGCTCGGAAATAACCGGGACAACCAAAATCCGAACCAGGTACCAGCAGCAAATCATATTTCTTGGCCCGCTCACAAAAAGCTCTATCATCTGCCTCCAATGCCTGAGGGAACAAATAAAAAGCTCCCTGTGGCTTTTGACAGCTAAATCCTGCTTCTACAAGGCCATTGTACAAAAGATTGCCATTACGCTCATAAGCTGCAATATTTGAAGGCTCATCCACACAGCGAGCTACCACCCGCTGAAAGAGAGATGAAGCGTTTACATGGGTCAGAACTCTAGCCGCACCAGCAATAGCACCGTAAATCATGCCAAAATCTGCCACCTCATCAGGCACAGCAATATAACCAATACGCTCGCCAGGCAGGGATAAGGACTTGCTCCAAGAATAGCATACCAATGTGTTTTTGTAATATTTAGGAATATAAGGAACCTGAAAATTGCCATAAACCAGCTCCCGATATGGCTCATCAGAAATAATAAAAATAGGGTGACCAAATTCCTGAGATTTGGCCTCCAGAATATCTGCCAGCTTTTGGATAGTATCCTCAGAATAAACAACACCACTAGGATTGTTTGGACTATTAACTATTACAGCCTTGGTCTTAGGGCTAAGCATTTCTTCAAATTTATCAAACTGAATCTGGAAATTGTCAGTATTGGCTGGCACCACCTTTAGTTTGGAGCCCACAGATTCCACAAAACAGCCATATTCAGGGAAATATGGTGCAAAGGTAAGGAACTCGTCATCAGCCTCATCCTCATGGAGAGCCTTGAAGCAAATGGTAATGGCGGCAGCTGCACCACTGGTCATAAAGAGATTTTTGCCAGCAAAATTGGTGCCAAAGCGCTGATTAATGCTATCAGCAATAGTCTGACGAACCTGAGGATCACCAGGAGCTATGGTATAACCATGGAGAGTACAGCTGTCCACGGTGTTCAAAATATCTATAATAGCAGTTTTTACAGCCTCTGGTGCTGGCACATTAGGATTGCCTATGGAAAAATCATAAACATTTTCCTCTCCTACCTCAGCAGCTCTTTTTCTGCCGTATTCAAAAATAGTACGAATTGTGGACTTTTTTGTCCCTAATGTATGCATTTTTTCTGAAACCATGTTCATCCATCCTTTATAATAAAATTTTTTCAGCTTATCTATAGGTGTTCCCTTGTTCCAGACCATCATTGATGACAGGGATTATTTTTATCACACTGCCTGTCCAGCCAGAAAATGGAATACCTAGCCATAATTATACATCAATCATATGCAAATGGATAGGCCAAAGTCTGTATACAAAAAGATGACGGAGAAAATCTCCGCCATCCCTTGTGCATTTTTTATTTTTGGTTTGATTAGAGGCGACCATTCTTCTCGAAAAAGTCCAAAGCAACCTGTGGGAACAGAGCATAGGAGAGTACATCCTCCTCTGGAATCTCGTCCAGAACCTTGGCAATCTGAGAATCACGAACCTGCTCGTAGATATCAGCATCTACACTAGCAAGACTAGCCTTGATGGAAGCCAGCTTCTTCTCAACCTTCTTGGCAGCCAGTTCCTTGCGGAAATCAGCCATCTTAGGTGCCTTAGCATCCTCAACAGCACAGTCAGTAATCATTTCCTCAGGCTTAATCTTCATAGCAGCCAATACCTCAGGCTTAACTGGCTTTGGAGTCTTACCAAACTTGCCGCGAGCCAAGTCACGAACCTCATTAGGAACCATGGAGTAACGTGGCTGGCCATTAGCCTGCATAATTACATTCATGGTAGCCATGGTACCAACAATCTGAGAAGATGGAGTTACCAATGGTGGGAAGCCCAGATCCTCACGTACACGAGGCATCTCATCCAACAGCTCCTGATACTTGTCAGCAGCGCCCATAGCCTTCAGCTGATTTACCAGGTTGGACAGCATACCACCAGGAATCTGGAAATCCAAAACCTTTGGATTTACATCGAAGTAACCAGGCAGGTTGAATTCCTTCATGATATCCTTCTTTACCTGCAGGAAGTGCTTAGCAATAGGATCCATAGCCTGACGATCCAGCTTGGTGTCTCTCTCAGTGCCTTCCAAAGTAGCTACGATGGTCTCAGTACAAGGCTGAGAAGTATCGTTTGCCAGTGGGGACAGTGCACAGTCGATAATATCAACACCTGCTTCAATAGCCTTCAGATAGGTCATGGAACCAAAGCCAGAGGTGTAATGAGTGTGCAGCTCGATTGGCAGATCTACAGCAGCCTTCAGTTTGCGAACCAGATCCTCAGCAACATAAGGCTTCAACAAACCGGACATATCCTTGATACAGATGGAATGAACACCCATCTCCTGCAATTCCTTGGCCAAATCTACGAAAGTCTCATTGGTGTGGAATGGGCTTATAGTATATACCAAGCAGCCCTGTACATGTGGCTTTTCCTTAGCCTTCAATGCAGCATCAATAGCAGTACGCAGATTGGTAACGTCGTTCAGCGCATCAAAAATACGGAATACACCAACACCATGCTCAGATGCCTTTCTTACGAAAGCACGAACCACATCATCAGAATAATGGTTGTAACCCAGCAGATTCTGGCCACGCAGCAGCATCTGGATAGGAGTATTCAGATGTGCCTTCAGAGTATCAAGACGCTCCCATGGATCTTCGTTCAAGAAACGCAGGCAGGTATCATAGGTTGCACCGCCCCATGCTTCCAGAGCGTTATAACCTATTTTGTCCAAGGCAGAAAGCATTGGCAGCATCTGCTCGGTACGCATACGTGTTGCCAAAAGGGACTGATGAGCATCACGCAATACGGTCTCGGTAATCTTTACAGGACCAAAATTTGTTGCACTAGTGGACATATAAAACATCTCCTTAAATATAAAATATACTTACTTTACAACCCCGAAAAACTCCAATGTTACCCCTAACAATCTCTATAAATCAAGTATAAGGTCTTTGGATTTTATTGTCAACAAAAACTATAAATAAGAATTATTTTTTCATAATTTGTATAACAAATCGTCTCTTTGGAAGAACAAAATTTCAATTGTATTAAGATTGAAACACATCCATGCTCTGTTAGCACAGAAAATTAATTGGTCTTCATTCTCAAAATCCTAATAACAGCAATAATATCCATAATATTTCAAGAGTGACATAATGTCCCATTATTTTTAGAATTAGACACATCTTTATATTACTTATCAAAACTTACTATTAATCAACCTTATCTACAATCTCTATTCTATCCAACACATTTTTCATATTCTCTCGAAAGCCTACCAGATAAACCTGTCTCAACTCTGCCTGACGCTCCTTTTCCTCTGGAGTCAAACCTACATCCCTTTGTTTTCTGGATAATTCATTAATTTCATTTATCAATTCTTTTGTAATCATATATTACTCCCAATATAACATGATATCCACTGACAGAGTGAAACTAATATCTCCACCCTCGTGATCACCCCATTGAAAAATGCAAAGACATTTTCTCTCAATAATGTAGGGGGTACAAAAAGTTTTCCATGCTTTACATATTCGACATAAAAAGCAAATATCCTCTTTGAAATTTGCCTGCATCCCCTATTTTTTTCTTTACTAGAGTTGAATTACGCCTCTAGATTGCCAGCCTTCTGGATTAATTCTCCTCAATATGGGGATAGCTGATCAAAATTCCCTGACAACCTGCCAAGACATCCCTATAGGTTGCTTCAAAATCCCCAGTATACCAAGGATCTGCTACCTCTCCAACAGGTTCACCAGCATAAGATAGCAAAAGCTTCACTTTGTTCTCTCTGTCAAAATCAATAATCCTGCTAATGCCCCACAGATTTTCCTTATCCATAGCCACAATTAAATCGTAATAACGATAATCATTCTTGGTCATCTGTACAGCCTGACGACTAGCAAAAGGAATCCCCTTAGCCTGTAATATTGCCTTAGTGCCATGATGAATGTCATGTCCAATTTCCTCCCGACTAGTAGCCGCCGAAGCAATTTCAAACTCCTTTTCTCGACCAGCCTTTTGAACCAAATCCTTCATAACGAACTCTGCCATTGTAGAACGGCAAATATTGCCGTGGCAGATAAACAAAATCTTATTCATGCCATTTTCCTTTCCTGAAATGCTCTAAAATGCCCCATTATGCCCCATCGCCCAAAAGCCTATTCCTTGCTAACCAGCTTTTCTAACTGAACCAATAATGCGGGTATATCTTCAAATACCACTTCTACTATCATCTGCCAGTTAGTACCTTCATAGTCATGAACCAAACGATGACGCAATCCGGAAATCATAGACCATGTAATCTCATCATGTTCAGCTTTATATTCTGACGATAAATTATATGCGTGTTCACCAATATTATATAGTGGCGTCGTAACAAGCCATTGTAAGGAAAAATCCTTTAACAGAGCTTCGCGCGTGATATTGTTTTCACATATATACTGATTTAATTTCCATATCTCTACTACTTATTTTTTCCGACGGATTGAAGCAATATCGTCTGCACTGATTACTTTTACAGACATATCACCTATCTTTTTTACTACAACGCTCATTTATATCACACTCAGTTCAACTAGCTATTAACACTTCATAGTATAAGTTAAAGCTTCACCTATCTATAGTATTGTACCATAATAAGCTTTGTAAAAACATGGAAATGAAAAAATACTAGAAGCCAATAGAGCAGAAAACATCTCTAAGGCTCTTCCATACTTCTAATGTCAAAAATTATAAATGCTGGTCTACCACATACTATAATCCCGTCAAATAAGGGACTATAGGGTACAAGTCATTCTGCACCCATGACATTATATCATAAGTTACCTGTAAGTGAGCCGTCTGCGGTCTTAATAGCAATAAATTTCATTCTTTCGTATAAGTATATATTAATTCCTCGAGAGCAAGGTGACAACTTTATTTATCCAATATCAGTATTTATCGAATAAAGTGTTACAAAAAAGCTTGACCACTACAAACCCAAAGTCCATGGAAACAAAAAAGTTTTGGATATGTAATTCCAAAATTTATTTACATTCGATAGTTTTCAACTTGCGCAACCAAAAAACAGGCAGTCTGTCACGAAACAGACTGCCTGCATAGGGAGGTTTGTTTTATTTTAGTTAATAGGAGTTTATTTCTTTGAAGAAACTACAGTGTTTACTCTTGCAAATAGAACTCTACATCGTCAATAGAGCCCCAGTTGCCAGCATTGCCTACCATATCAATGCCTATAGTGGCCTTGCCATCCTTGACCTCTACATCCCGGATGGTCCACTGCTGCCAATTGTTCCAGCCAGTGTCTGCAATTACGGCAGACTGCTCACCGGCAGAGGTACGTACCATAAGAGTATAATAATGCTCTCCGCCACCGCCCTGAGTCCAGCAGGAAACTGTGTATTTGCCATCCTTTAGCCCCTCAAAGCTCTGAGTTGCCTGGAATTTGAAACCCTTGTCTGCCCAATAATGCATAGCAGACTTGCCCCGGGCATCACCAGCGGAAGATACCGTGTTAACAGCGTCCTTGTCACCGGTAATGGTCCAACCATTCAAATCGCCATTTTCAAAATTGCCATTCTTTACCAGATTTACCTTTTTGATAACATCAATGGAAGCAATGGCTGTCTTGCCATCAACGCCCTGAACAGTACCCTTGACAGTGTACTTGCCTGAAGTATTGAAAACAGGAGCAGCATCTGCCCAGGTTACAGGCATGGTTTTAACCACATCGTTTTCAAATACAACACTGGCCTTCTTTGGCATTTCTACCGGCTGACCTACGGAGCCTGTTACCAGCTCAGCCTCAATGGTCTTTACCTTGTACTGCTGGGTTGGCAGGGACTGGTCGCTAACCATCTTGAACACATCCAAAGATTCCAAAGCATTGCCCTGGAAGTCAAACATGGCCAGATTCTCCCACTCGTTACCTTCCCCAGCCTTCCAGCCAGCACCCTCTACAGGAATCCAATCAGGCTCCCAGTAGAAAATACCCTTGCCGCGGCTGTCCTTCACATTGGAAACATGCTCCATTACATCGTGAAGACCGCTGGCCTGTCCCTGAACAGTGGACTTGTAGCCTGCAATAGCTTCCTCAGTTGGGCCAGCACAGTTCTTCTGAGCATCGCCCTGCTCATTGGTAAAGGCATAGGCTGTCTCTACCACAACAACATCCTTGCCGTAACGGTCTACCATGTCATTCATATTGTAGGAAAGCTCTTCCATGCTACCATGCCAGAATGGGTAATAGGAGAAGCCGATAATATCAAAATCATTGACGCCGTTGTTGGTAATCAGCTCATCAAAGAAGCTGCGATACAGGGCATTGTTGTTGCCGTTGGCCAAATGTACCATGCGCTTTACCTGATGGTTTGGAGCATTGTCCTTGACAGCCTTCAGGCCCTGAGCAATGGCATCTGCCAAAGCCTTATATCCCTCTGGGGTATCAGTCTTGCAAACAGGCCACAGCATACCGTTGTTCAGCTCGTTGCCAATCTGCACCATATCAGGAGTTACACCAGCTGCATTGAAATCCTTCATAACCTTGGCTGTGTAGTTGTACACATCCTTGGCCAACTGCTTGGCATTGTGGTTTTCCCAAGCCTTTGGTGGATATTGCTTGCCTGGATCTGCCCACCAGTCACTGTAGTGGAAGTCAACCAGTACCTTCATGCCCAAAGCCTTGGCCCGCTTGGTTACCTCCAGAGCCTTTTTCTCATCGGTAACACCGCCGCCATTGCCGTTAGGGCCATAGGAATATGGATCGTTCCAAATGCGGACACGCACCCAGTTAATACCTTTTTCCTGTAAAATCTCTAAACAATCCTTCTCCATTCCATTGGCATAGAATTTACCACCCAGACGCTCCAGCTCTGGCAACATAGATACATCGGCGCCCTTGATAAAATCAGCACTAATACCGGCGATTGGATTTACCTTTACAGCAGCTTCAGCACTACTGGCACCAAAGCTGGTGCCCAGCATGGCAGAGCCAGCCATTAAGGCTGCCATAACATAGGCAGTTAGCTTTTTGTTCTTGAAAGATTTCATATTATTCCCCTCTTAAATTCTGTAAATCGGCCACATTCTGCAATACTTCAAACGAATATAAAAAAATGAACCGGAAAGCTCCGTGACTATTCAACCATCATGCCATAAGGTTGCACCCTATACAGGGCACAACCATGGCACAAGAAGCATCATACTTCCTTGTTTTTAGAACATATAGGACAGAGCTACAGTAGCAATATCATCGTACTTGCTAAAGCCAGCCTTATTCTCATCATATGGCTTTAACTTGTAGTAACTCAGGCCCAGGCAGGTGTTATTAGCCAGCATATAGTCCAGATTGAAGCCAAAGCCACGAGCACCATTGCCACCAAAGCCATCGCCACCGGCAATATTCAAACGATGTCCCCACTTGGAGGAATCCACAGAGGTATTACCCAAGGCGAAATACTCGCCATACAGCTGCCAATCCTTAGCAGTCTTCCAATCCATCTTGCCGTAGGTTACACGAGTCCATACACCATGCTTGTTAGCATCGGCTACAGTGCCTACATTGTTGGTAACAGCCTCAGCAATTACATTCCATTTTGGTGCAATCTGAGTATTTACGCTAAGGGAATACTGATTCAGCTTGTACGCATCATCTTCCCATTTAGACCACGTACCTGATGGCACCCAGGTAGTACCAGTTGGTGTATTAACCTCCGCCCAGTTTGTACCAGAAGCATACTTCTGAACATCTGTCAGTGTACGCATATTGGACACAGCAATCTTGGTAGCAGGAGATGTCTGAACAGCAATCTCACCGAACTGAGCATTAATATTGGAATCATGCCAGCCTTCAGCAGAAATATCACCTGCACCAATCATAGCAGTAACCTTTGGTCCAAATTGATGCTTTACATAGGCACCATCTACTTGATTCTCCCACCAGATTAATCCTTCACCCAGTTTAACCTCGGTACGACCAACAGAAGCCTTGGTGCCTGCATGTGCCCAATTCAGACTTAACTTATCCAAACGCAGGCTGTTCTGATTATCATAGGAATTATCCCAAGAATTAAAATTCTGATGCCCGTTAGTCCAGGTGCTTCTCTGCCAAGACTTATCTTCATATTTCAGACGTCCATCTACAGTCAGATTCTCAGCAGGATTTGCCCAGAAGCCCAAACGCAATCTCTTTTCAAACTGAGATTTTTCACCATCGCTGTTCTTGCCATTATTGCCCTTTTGATCCTTATTGGCAAAATAACGGAATCTAGCATCACCATACCAGCCCATACGGCCCTTCAAATCATCTACATCCTTACGAAGGCTCTGTACCTCGCCCTTCAGCTCGCTGTCAAATTCCTTCTGGAGCTTTTCAATAGCGGCCTTGTCTACAGAGCGGGCATTTTCCTGATTCTGCATAGCCTTCTCAACCAGCTGAGCCATCTCATAACGGGTAATAGGCTTGTCACCGCCAAAATTGGTATCACCATAGCCCTCAATAATGCCATCCTCGGCCAGCTTATTAACGGCATCATATGCCCAATGATCCAATGGCACATCAGAGAACATATTCTCAGCTGCCATAGTTACACTGGCGGTTCCCATAATAGTTGCTGCGAGAACTGCAGATACCAAAGTCTTTTTCTTCATCATCTTTTACCTCCAAGAAATATAGAATCATGCCTATGTAAGGAATTTTCTGTCAACATTATCCATATCCGCATCCCTACTGCGTTCTAATATGAAAAATCATTAACGTACTTTGTATTTATTATTGTTCCTCTCCTTACAGTTTGTATTCTATCCTATTTTCTTTTAATCATGTTTTCATGGCATGAAAATCTTTTCAGACTATTTTCATTATTAAAAATATAAAAATTATTTCCAATTAAATAACCCTCTGACTGCTCCTACAACAATCAGAGGGTTTGGGAGAGTGTATATACAATAAAAAGTTTTTTACAGTACTTGTTGAATTTTAATCTGAGGGAACAATTCCTCTACAATGGTCTTCTGTACAAAACCGCTTTCGTCTTCCATGGCATTAGCAGTGCCGCAAGCTGCGCCAAGGGAAAGAATATCCTCAATGGCCATGCCCCGCTCAATACCTACCGCAATACCAGCTACAAAGGAATCTCCAGAGCCTACTGGATTCTTGCACTGAATCTTGGGCACAGTAATCTTGTATACATGCTGGTTGTAGCCAGCCATAGAGCCTTGAGCACCAAGGGAAATTACGGGCAGTTTAATGCCATCCTCCATAAACTTCTGCAGCACATGAACAATATCCTCATCACTACGCAGTTCTGCTCCTACCAGCACCTTGATTTCATCATTATTAGGCTTCACAAAATATGGCTGTGCCTTGATACCCTGAATCAATGCCTCACCGCTGGTATCAAGAAGAAATGGCTTGCCGACCTTGTGGGCCAATCTAATAAGCTGACCATAGAAATCCCCAGGCAATCCCTTGGGCATACTGCCAGATGCTGCTACCACAGTAGCCTTGCCCAGCAATTCCTTATACTTTGCTATAAAAACTTCCTGTTCTTGAGCTGTCACAGTAGGACCTGGCTCCAAAATCTCTGTCTGTGCTCCACTTTCCGTTATGATAGCCAAGCAGGAACGGGTTTCCCCAGCCACCTGCACAAAATCCTGCTTTATGCCATAGTCCTGCAGCTTTTCGCTGATAAACTCACCGCTTTTGCCCCCCAGATAACCGGTGGCAATGCAATCCTCACCAAGAATAGTGGCTACATTGGCTACGTGAATACCCTTGCCACCGGGAGTATTATCTACCTCAGCAGCCCGCATAACCTCACCCTTGATTAAGTCTTTCATTTTATATCTCTTATCCACAGATGCGTTGAGATTTATTACCAAAATCACAAAAATTCCCCCTATAACAAACTGTCAAATTTATCATCCATAGCAAGCTATCAATGCCTGCAAGGCCTGCTGACCACACCAGATACTGCAAAACAGCCTTCCTTGGCTAATTGATTAGCATAACATTTAGCTTTGATGATTTAATTATACCCATTTGTTACAGAGGGATGTTTTCCTCTTGAGAAAAGATTTTCAAAGACGGTTCAGGAAATTTTCCAGCATTAATTTTCCTTGGGGCGTTAAAATTGATTCTGGGTGAAACTGAATGCCTTCAATATCATACTCCCGATGACGGAGACCCATAATCATGCCGTTGTCCAGCTCTGAGGTAATCTCTAGACATTTGGGCAGGCTAGCCCTATCCACAATCAAGGAATGATAGCGGCCTACAGAAATATTTTGAGCCAGGCCAGCATAAAGCCCTTTGCCATTATGCCGCAGAGGGGAAGTTTTGCCGTGGACAATCTCCCCAGCTCGTACCACTTTGCCACCAAAAGCCTCCCCAATAGCCTGATGTCCCAGACAGATACCCAATATAGGCAGTTGGCCCTTGAGCTGACGAATAAGCTCCTCGGTAATGCCAGCATCGGCTGGCACTCCCGGTCCAGGGGAAATAACTACCGCCTCATAGCCTCTCTTGGCAATCTCCCCCACTGTTATCTGGTCATTACGGATAACTTCCACAGAAGCCCCTAAAGATGATAAAAGCTGATAAACATTATAGGTAAAGGAGTCGTAATTATCTAAAAGCAACAACATCATTTTCCACCTCCTCTACCACAGTAAACATAGCCTTGGATTTTTGCAGAATTTCCTTGTATTCAAACTCGGCCTTGGAGTCATAGACAATCCCTGCACCAGATTGAATATAGCCTATGTCTCCATCAATAAACATGGTGCGCAGGGTAATGCACATATCCATATTGCCGGCAAAATCCATATAGCCTACAGTTCCAGCATAAGGCCCCCGCTTCACCGGCTCTAGCTCGTGAATAATCTCCATAGCTCTCAGCTTAGGGGCACCGCTGACCGTCCCAGCCGGGAAGCAGGCCTTTAGCACATCCATAGGGGTATAGTCTTGCTTCAGCTTGCCCCGCACTTCTGAAACCATGTGCATCACGTGGGAAAATCTCTCAACCTGACGCAGCTTGGTAACCTCCACGGAGCCAGCTTCACTGATGCGGCCAATATCGTTGCGAGCCAAATCCACCAGCATGGAGTGTTCCGCACATTCCTTGATATCTGCCTTCAGCTCCGCCTCTAAAACCACATCCTCAGCCTCATTTTGACCTCGACGCCTAGTGCCGGCAATAGGATAAGTGTAAACAAATTCCCCAGCAACCTTCACCAGCATTTCTGGAGAAGCTGCCACGAATTTCTTTTTGCCGAAATTCATGTAAAACATATAGGGTGATGGGTTTACCTGACGCAGACGGCGATAGAAGTGAAAGGCAGGCTTGGTTAATCTAGTGCGGAACTGACGAGACGGCACCACCTGAAAAATATCCCCAGCATTAATATATTCCTTGCATTTGGCAATGGTCTTGGCCCATTCCGCTGGCATTTCCCCATATTGAGCCAAAAAATCCAGCTTGTCCTGTCGTGGCGGAGCGGAATGACTGCTAGTTGACACAGGCTTATACAGCTGCTGTACCAAATCTGCCATTCTTTTTTCCACCTTGTCATAAACCTCATCCATATTTTCGCCATGGTTAACATCTGCCAGATAAATAAGCTGAGAGGCATTCTTTTGCTGGTCAAACACCATAAGAATCCTGCATATCATAAACTGCCCCAAAAGCTCATCCTCTGGGATTTCTGTACCTCGTACTCGATCAAAAACACTGGAGATTTCATAATTGAAATAACCTACAGCACCGCCATTAGCCAAAGGCAGCTGCTGATTCCCCAGTACCGCCCGGAATTTCTGCATATAATGATTCATAGTGTCCACAGGACTGCCATCCAACGCCTTCATCAGCTCATTCTCCTGAACCATCAGATGGTCCTTGTAAATCTGTAAATTGATAAAAGGATCTGCACCAATAAAAGAGAACCGGCCAAACTTCTGATGGGCGTCCACAGATTCCAGCAAAAATCCCTTTTCTTCCCCCACCAGCTTGTAATACATGGAAACCGGAGTGTCCAAATCCGTATCTATTTGCGTGCTGACTGCTACCAGATTGGCAGCCTGAGCCAGCTTTTTGAATTCTTCTCTTTTAGGAGTCAGCTTCATTTTCTACACCTGCCTCTTATTTATGATAATGCTTATCCAATGCCTGGCGAAGAGCGCCTATCAAATCCATGGCCTCCTCCACTGCCCCAGTCAATATCTTCTTCACCACAGCAGAGCCTACAATAACTGCATCTGCCTCTGCCGCTGCCTCCACGGCTGCCTCAGGACTGCCAATGCCAAAGCCTACAGCACAAGGAGTAGCAGTCTGCTTTTTCACATGGCTGATAACTTTGTTAATCGAGCTATAATCTATTTTCTGCACACCGGTAACGCCGTTCACAGATACGCAGTAAATAAACCCATCGGCAGTAGTACAGGTTTCACCAATCCTTTCATCAGTAGTGCCCGGCGTAACGAATTCTACCAAATGCAGGCCATTGTTCTGGCAGGCCTTTTTCAGCTCCCCAGATTCCTCATGGGGAACATCGGGAATAATGAAGCCATCCAGACCAGCTTCCTTAGCATCACCAGCTAATTTCTCAAAACCATAGCTTAGCATATTATTAATATACCCCATAGCCACTAGAGGGATTTGGGAATATTTGCGAATTTCCTTGACAATATCCAGTACCCTAGCCAGCTTCATGCCATTTTGAATAGCTTCATAGGACGCCCTTTGAATCACAGGCCCATCGGCCATAGGGTCCGAAAAGGGTATACCCAGCTCCACCATATCTGCACCAGCCTTTTCGACTTCCAGTACCAGCTTCACAGTGGAGTCTACCTCAGGAATTCCAGCGGTTATATAGATAATCAGGCCCTTTTTACCTGTTTTTTTCAATTCTGCAAATTTGTTTTCTACACGTGTCATCATCAAATCTCCTCTCCCAGTACCTTTGCTACCTGCTGCACATCCTTGTCTCCGCGACCAGATAGGGTTACTACCACCACTTCCTCTGGCTTGGTATAAGGCATCAACTTTTCCAAATAAGCTAAAGCATGGGAGCTTTCCACGGCTGGAATAATGCCCTCAGTACGACACAGAAGCTGAAAGGCATCCAGTGCCTCTTGATCATTAATACCTACATATTTCACCACGCCCTGTTCATGGAACATGGAATGTTCCGGCCCAACACCGGGATAATCCAAACCAGCAGAAATAGAATATACCTTTATGACCTGACCATCATCATCCTGAGCCAGATAGCTATAGGCTCCATGGAGAACTCCAGGGCGATTATGGGGATTGGAAAGGGTCTGGGCATTATCCCCCTGAGCTGGGCCTCGGCCAGCAGCCTCCACCCCGAATTTTTTCACCTGGGCATCGTCCTTGAACTCATAGAAGGTACCAATGGCATTGGAGCCGCCTCCTACACAAGCTATCAGATAATCAACTCGGCCACCAGTTTCCTGCTGAATCTGCTGACGGATTTCCTTACCAATGACAGATTGAAAATCTCTTACCATAGTTGGATATGGATGAGGCCCTACAGCAGAGCCAATAATATAATGGGTATCATCAATATGTGCAGCCCAGTAGCGGATAGCCTCGCTGGTGGCATCCTTCAGGGTACCTGTCCCAGTGGTCACAGGAACCACCTCTGCTCCTAACAGCTTCATGCGGAATACGTTTAGCTTCTGTCGCTCAATATCCACAGCTCCCATAAACACCTTGCATTTCATGCCAAAGAGGGCTGCCACAGTAGCAGTGGCTACACCATGCTGACCAGCACCAGTTTCAGCAATAACCTGATTCTTGCCCATGCGCTGAGCTAAAAGAGCCTGTCCCAAAGCATTGTTAATCTTGTGGGCACCGGTGTGAAGCAAATCCTCTCGCTTGAGATAGATTTTGGCTCCCCCATAGTGTTGAGTCAGCTTATCTGCATAATACAAAAGGGTAGGACGGCCAGCATACTCCACATAGTATTTCCGCAAGTCTGCCAAAAAATCTGGATCTCTTCTATATTTTTCATAGGCTTCCTCAAGCTGGTTCAGTACCGGCATCACGATTTCCGGTACATATTGTCCGCCAAATTTGCCAAATCTGCCCTTTTTATTCTCTATTGCCATAATGATATCCTCCGTCTATTTTAAGTATAATTTATGCTAAATTTCATTCCTGCCAAATAGGTTCTGCTAGCTGGTGACCTCTAAAGCTGAGCCATAGCCCTGGTCATAACCTCCACATCAGGAGCTGTGGATAAGCCCTCTCCTACCAGAATTCCCTGCAAACCTGCCTGTCTCAGCAACCTAGCTTCCTCCAAAGTATGAATACCGCTTTCGCTGATTAGTACACGATTTCTATCTGCCACTGGCAGTAAATCTAAAGTATTTTGAATGGTGGTTTGGAAATATTTCAAATTTCGATTGTTAATACCAATAAACCTTGCTTGAGTAGCCAAAGCCTTGGCCATATCCTCTTCATCATGTACCTCCACCAAGGCATCCATGCCCAGACTCCAAGCCAATTGGAGATATTCCTCCAGCTGATTAGCAGTCAGTATTCTTGCGATAAGTAAAATAGCATCTGCCCCCAGCATCCGGGATTCGTATATCTGATATTTATCTATAATAAATTCTTTCCTGAGAACTGGAATAGAGACAAGCTGCTTCACCATGGGGATATCCTCATTTCTGCCTAAGAAATGGGCATCTGTATGGACAGAAAGCATGGTGGCACCAGCTTTTTCGTACATCTGGGCTAATTCTGTCACTGTGTGATTATGGCCAAAATTTCCCTTGGAGGGAGATTGCAGCTTGCACTCGGCAATCAGCCCCCAGCCATCTTGCCGAAACCTATAATTCATAGGAAAGCAACCTACATGCTCCCGTGCCAGCTTCTGCACCTGATGCAGCGGCAGCTTTTCTTTGGCCTTGGCCACTACATCCCTTTTGGCCTCCACAATTTCTGCCAATATATCTCTCATAGTTTACCTGCCTTTATCAAAAATTCTCTAATTAATTCTGGACTTTTTCTTTTATTTAACTCTAGGGCACTGGATATGTCCAAACTATAGGGCTGAAATATTTTCTTAGCTTCCTTGATATTGTCCTTGGTAATACCGCCGGCTATCAAATAGGGCTTCCCTATTTGCCTAATTGCCTTTGCCGCCTGTGTCCAAGCAAAGGCCACACCGCTGCCTCCCTCAGTATTTCTGCTAAAGCTATCTACCAGCACCATATCTGCGGGATAACTGTTGGCCAACGCCGACGTAAAATCATCACCATAGCGAAAGGCTTTGATAATACCTATAGGGCTATGGGCTAACAGTTTTTTTAGCTCCTTACCGTATTCTACGGTTTCATGTCCGTGAAGCTGTACAAAATTCAAATGACACTCTTTAGCCATCTCTGCCACCTGAGAGACAGGCTCATCTACAAAAACCCCTACCTTATGACACGGCTTGACCTGCTGGCAAATACTCTTAACTTTAGCTGGCTCTATATGCCGCCAATATCTATTGCTCATAATGAAGCCCATCATATCTGCCCCTTGTGCAACAGCCTGGGCGGCCTCCATATCCCGAATCCCACATATTTTGATAATCATGCGCCTAGCTCCTGAGTTTCTGCAATCAACAATTGCAGCTTTTCCAATGCCTTACCGCTGTCAATCATCTCCTGAGCCAACTGAATGCCAGCCTCTATGGATTCCGCCTTATTACCAGCGTAGAGAGCGGCCCCTGCATTGAGAACCACAATATCACGCTTGGGCCCCTGCAGCTCTCCCCTTAAAATTTTCAAGGTAATTTCTGCATTCTCCGCCGGTGTTCCCCCTGCATAATCTGCTATAGTACCAGGCTGGAAGCCATAATCTACTGGATTGATTTCATAGGTAAGTACCTGACCATCCTTTAGCTCGCTGACCTTGGTAGGAGCATTGGTGGAAATTTCATCCATACCATCCTCGGAAGCAATAACCATGGCATGCTTGACACCGATTTCCTTTAAAACACCAGCTATAAGCTCCGTGAGATTTTTGTCATAAACCCCTACCATCTGGTAATCCAGTCCTGCTGGATTGATTATAGGTCCCAACAGGTTAAATACCGTTCTGTAGCCCAGCTCTTGGCGAGTTTTGGCTACGTATTTCATGGCCTTGTTAAAGGCCGGTGCAAAGAGGAAAGCTACGCCAATATCATCAATGATTTTACCTGCTTTCTCAGAAGTAAGATTGTACTTAACCCCCAACTCTCCTAGCACATCAGAACTGCCACTGGCACTGGACACCCCTCGATTGCCATGCTTGGCTACTCTTACTCCACCAGCTGCCAATACAAAGGCTGCAGTGGTGGAAATATTGAAGGTGTTCTTGGTATCTCCTCCAGTGCCGCAATTGCACATTACTGGCTCTCTATGAGGTACATGGTCTGCATGAGCCAGTAGAGTCTTGGCAAAGCCTGCAATTTCGTCCACAGATTCGCCCTTCATTTTCAAGACAGATAAGAAGCTGGCCAGCTGGCTGTCATTGGCTTGTCCTGTGAGAATAATATCCATGGCCCTGCCGGCCTCCTGCTGAGTGAGATTCTGACCATTGATTATTTTTTCGATATACTGCTTCAACATGATGTATCTTCCTTTCTGCTTTCTGCTTGCTGCTTTTGACCTTCTGAAATTACTCAAAATAAAAAACCATTTCACTCCATGTACAACCTACATTTGACTGCGTAGATTATACATGGGGCGAAATGGTTCCGCTGTGCCACCCAAATTCAATATCTATCCAATAGCTATATAAATAAAAACGAACATTCCCCTCTAACGAGACGAAATGTTCGTGCCACTCGATATAATATCCTCTTGGTACGGGAGTAATCCTCCGATACCTCAGCTCTATAACGGGAGCAACCGTTTCAGCCTACTTTCCACAAGGGATTTGGGTGAACCCTCCTGGGACCATTCACTAAAACCTTACCACCGGTCATCACACCAACCCGCTCTCACGGCACCGGCTCGCTGAAGATAAGCTAAATCAGCTACTATTTCCCATTCAATGGTTTGAGTATTTGATTGTCAGGAGCTACGCTCCCTTCGATGGTTCATATGATACAACTAATTGTCCTGCCTGTCAAGACATTTTTGAATTTTTCTTGCTAAAGTCAAAAATTCTGATTTGTATGGCTATACACCCCAGTTTTTTCGAGATACAGCCTGCGGTCATAACGACTTTTGCTCTGTCGGCTAAATGACCCTGCCTGATAGTTTATCCTTACGCATATATACCGCTTGTCGCTGAGCCAATTCACATACTCCGGAATGGTAGAGAGTGCCACCGGGCTCACTTTTGCTTCGCAAAAGCAGGAAGCCTCCTAACGCAAAAGTGTCATGCCCCTCCGGCTGTTGGCGAATCATTCTGCCTTATCGATGCCACCAACTGATTTGCTACCACATAGCGGAGAAAGGTAATAATCTCAAACAGTGCCAAGGCGGGAAATTGCTGTGAATACACGAACTGAGAGGCATGGCATGTACCCTTCCACGGCATATTAATGCGCCTCGCTTCTTAACGAATTAAAGGCGTTAGAAG
>CAKPVW010000011.1 GCA_934196075.1 uncultured Anaerovibrio sp. | reverse complement strand
AGCAGCGTGAGGCACATTTACATAGCGCGAGCGTGCCGGGAAGGGTATTTGCCATGCCTCAGTAAAGAGTAACATGAGTTTCTAACAACTCTACAAATCAGAATTTGTATGGTAAATGATTTTTTTGCTGGAGTTTGATATAATATGTGTAAGGACTGATTTTACCGTATATGGGAGATGATAGATGTGACTGAGGAAAAGAAGGTCAAATATTCTGGTAAAGATACTGTTTTTCGAGATATGTTTTCAAATCCGAAATATCTTCTACAGTTGTATCATACATTGCATCCAGAGGATGAATCCATAACAGAAGCAGATTTAGAGATTGTTACCCTACAGTCTATTTTGCTAAATGGAATTTACAATGACCTAGGTTTTCTAGTCAGGAAAGATAGATTAATGATACTTGTAGAAGCCCAGTCAACATGGTCACCCAATATTGTTATTCGTTCTTTGATGTATTTAATGAACACATGTCAGGAATATTTTGCCAAACAAAAAGTCCAGCTTTATGGCAGTAACAAGGTTCAAATGCCTAAGCCTGAGCTTTATGTTATATATACAGGTGAAAAAGGAAATCATCCAGATATTTTATCATTGAAGAATGAGTTTTTTCCTGATGCAGACTGTTGTATAGACGCACATGTGAAGGTTATTTATCTAAGGAATAGCAATGATATTATCAACCAATATATAGGTTTCTGTAGGGTGTTTAATGAACAGGTAGGATAGTTACCTTTAGCACTACCTTTTGGTGTTCGTTTTATGCTTTTTTACTGTTCGTGTCCATGCTGGAAAAACAGCTTAATATATAACAATACATTCAAAACAGAGTAATAAAGCATAATTTACCTATAACTTACCTATAAAATGCCCTTAATCTCAATAACCACATGAGGTTGAGGGCATTTCCTATTATGAATTACATCTGATAATCCTTTGTTATCGGATGTAAAAAGTCAGCTGGTTTTCGTCCTGGTGGTGGTGCTCCAGCAGGTAGGGAAAACCATTTTTGCGGTCTGCTGGTGGGTGGTTAGTCGATCATCCAGCAAAGCAGACTAGCCGAAAACCTGCCTTTTATGGTGCAATGTATGCCCTTTGTGTGGGTGGTTTTCCAATGTACACAGATATGAACCCTTGATTTTATTGGGTTTGTGGCGTGTGTGTAAAAGTGCAATTGTAAGTGATTAAAGACTAACATAATCTTAAATATTTATATTTTTATATTTTCTCTATATGCTTATACCGCTATATCCCTATATATATATATTATTATTATATATATATATATATATATACACTACTACACAAACATAGACAGTATAAGGTGTAAAGAGGATTTTTGATAATGCCACCTTATCAACACTAGTGCACTTTTATGGTCACAGGTTGTTTATCCTGGGGGGGTGCCCCTCATGCCCCACCTGTGATTATGTCCTCATGGTCGTTTAATTCTCCACAGTCAACAGCCCCAGCAGGTAGGAACACCAAACAGAATTGCCCTACAGCTCATTAGAAGCCAATAGAGCCACAACAAAGCCTTTGCAGGTGAAAATCTATGCAGACATAATAAAAGAGCACCATATAAGCCCTTAAATGCTCATACAGTGCCCCAGCAGCTTGTTGTTATTTTTTAGCGGTCTTTTCTGCCTTTGCTATTGCGGTATCAATATCCTTTTCGAACCAGCGTAAAAATACATCAATATTAAGTCGCATTCTGCTGGTCATCTCTATAAGCTCGCTGTACAGGTCTCCCCCCCTGTGGTGGTTTGGGTATACATTCAGTAAGTCATACGTACGCGTATTCTCAAACCAATTATAAAACTCTCTCTGGGTAGTTGTCAGGTCTTTAGTGGAATCCTCTATAATTTCTTGCACACGGCTTTTTACTAGCTCACACCATTCTTCGAAATAATCCTCGATGTACTTCAGGAATATTTCCTTTATAATTTCTTGCTTTTCCTCGTTTGTCATAGACAATCACTCCTATTCTGTAAAATATATCTTATAGCCTTTATAAGGCCTTTAGAGCCTATTCACTCCACGGTGTCCACATACCCTTTTGATACCTGTATGTAGCATAATTACCCCATATGGTTTTTACGCCCCAGCAGATAAAAAGAACGCCCCTGTTATCTTTCCACATCTCCCTAATATCCGCATTTTCAAGTGTACCACTGTAGGCTAGTTGTCTGCATATGGCCACAAAATCCGTATCGGAAACAAAATCGTCATCATAATTTGTTACCCTGCTTGCATATGAGTTTATTTTGCTGTTAGCAAGGTCTATAAATTCTTTGCACATCTAGTTTTACTCTCCTAACTCTCCAAATCCCTTTAATAAGCTGGTATACCTTGCTCCATCAACACAGTATGTATTGTGATTATCACAGTATACTATCAGTTTGCCCTCGCAGCGGTTTATTCTTAGGATCTCATTTACGCCCTCGTTTAGCATAAGTAATTGAATTGCTATTTCTTCCACAGGTCTAATTTTCAGAGCCTTTTTCTTGTTGGGGGTGCGGTCTTTCACTTTTTCAGCCTTTGCCCTGCTTAAATGCCCGTTTACCCTCGTTACAGTTACCATTTTGCCCATGTATCATTTCTCCTTATCATCAGCTAGTATGTCGAAATCATTGCTAGCATTATCACGGGTTGAAAGACTCACAGGGGGCAAATAATAGGCCATTGCCTTGTTTGTCCTTTTCTTTTTTATACCCTCGTATTCGCTGTTATTGGCTAGGGCGGTCAACGCCTTACCCATTTTCCTTGCTTGTTTGGTGTCTACACCCACAAGGGGACATATTGCCGTAGGTGTTATCCATTGCCACTGTTTCCCATCTGACTCCCAATCAAGGGAATCTATTAGAACCTGCTCCATGTCGGTTACCCGCTCATAATGTGTGTTTATCTTGCTAAGCTGTTTTATTTCTTCCAGCGTAAGGCCATAACTTACCTTATCATCTTTCCACAGAACCATTACAGCCCCCCACAGCAGGTTTACATCTATTTGGGTATCAAGGTCTATGAAATCCAAATCAATAACCCAATAACGGCGGTTGCCCGTCTTGTCAGCTAGAAAAGTATCATCATTTACAGTTGCAATATATGTTGTTCTCCTAGGCTCAGGTTTTGCGTTTTTTGCGTAAGGTATGCGTACATCATCACGGGATTTTGTAAGAAATTGTTTTAATTCGTCAAAACTACTCTTGCGAAATGTTTCGCTAACCTCTCCCAATTCTGCTATCCAAAATGTAGTAGCCAACATTACAGAATCTTTGTCTTTGGTATTGATGGAAAGCCCCTCAATGAACCAATCAGAACCAGCAGCGGGCAACAGCTTTCTTGCAAAAGTAGTCTTGCCTATGCCCTGGCCACCCTTTAGCACTAGAACGCCCTGCAAGGCAATTCTACTTTCGTTGTCGTTATGTGCTATGGCCACACAGCCAACAAGCCATTTTACAAAGAGCTTTTTTAGAAAAGGCTTGTTTTCCTGGGCGGTTGCTGACAAGTGCAGAGTTTTCCACAGAGTGTCCACAGGACTGTATATATCGCTTAATTGCTTGTATTTGATGTAACAGTCTTGTAAGTAGTCGACAACAGGGCTGTAGGCGTTTTCTTCTGCTAACAGTGCCACCCATTCGCCTACACGGCTTGTGCTGGTGATTAGTCCATACTTGGCGCAAGAATCCAGCAGCAGCGTTATACCGTGGTCTACAGCCCAACATTTGCCGTTTATGCTTATTTCCTGCTGGTGTTTTAGCTGGTTGTATCTGATAGTCACGTTCTCTAGCTCATAGAGCCACGCAATCAAGGCCTTGAAATTTTCAGAATGGTTTCTTAGCGGTGTTCCCTTGCTGGTCAGGTGGGGGAAATCTGGTTTGCCCATGTATTTGTGGCTGTTCCAAACCTTTAGAGCATTTTCAATAGTCAACTCTCCATAGGTTTTAGTTCCCTGGGTTTTTCTATCCCATTTCTCACGCATAAGTTTGGAATTGCGAAAAACCTTGTCAATCAAGGCAGGTTTGCCATGACACCAAAAACAGAGGATAGAGCACAAAGCAGAATCCGCCCGACTATGGTCGTTGTCATAGGTGGTCAAATCGCCCTCATAAAAAAGGTTATGCCATTTAAACTGATTTGCACCCGTCTGCCTTTCGTTAATAAGGGCGGGTATGTCATCAGCGGTATAGGTAACACCGCTTACAGTAATTGTATCATCCGTGTTTTCCTTAATAGCCACAGGGGGGGATATATTGTGTTTATCCTTATCGGGTGCCTTTGCTTTCCCTGCTGGAGCCATAGACAAGAGCCAATCAATGCCCTCTTGAATGTCGTTTAGAGCTTTTCGCCCCTCGTAAATATCGCCCGTAAAAGCGATAAAACGGCCACACTTGTTTTTATCGTCCAGCCCTGCATAAATTTCTATATCGGTGCCATCATCAAAGGGGGATTTGAATTTTACAGAGCTTTTGGGCATAGTGCCACGCCCGAAAAAGTGTAAGCCCGTCCCGCTTTGGGATGTTTCCGTATAGGTGCCTAGTTTCTCTAAAACCTTTGTTGCGGTGCGGTTGGGTTTACCATTTTCTAAACAATGGTCTACATCAACACACACTATTTTATTTTTACGCTCCAGCATGAACCCTAAGCCCTTATAGGCGGGGGGTGCTCCATTTAAAAAGTCTTTAACCTTTTGCAAGGTGCTCCATGTGCTAGGGGTATTTGATTTTGCTGGTTTTCCGTTTATGCCATAAGGTATTTTGCCCTGCCTTGTTACCCAATTAGGCAAGCGTACCATATCGGCAGGAATATCAGAATAATTCATACTATCAATTCTCCATTCTTGTTGTATACATTTATTTCAATGTTCTCTTGCCCACGTTCCCTATAATAGATTTGATAAAGGTTTGTAATTATGTTTTTCGCTACCTGGTCATTGAACCCTGGGGCGAATTTTGATATAATCACATTGTTACTACTTTTATCATGTTTTTTGTTCTTGTTGTTGCCCTGCTGGCTGGTACCAGCGGGGTATTTTTTTATGCTCATTTATTGCCACCTGCCTTTTGCAATGCTTCTAGCAATCTCGCTTTCTGCTGGTGCTTGTCCTCGCAATCTGCATATCCTGCCTTGTATGCCTTGGCTATTAGCACCCTTACAAAGGCGGTAATCTCATCATAGGCACTTACTCCAATAGTGTTTATGTCTGACTCACTATCAACTTTAAATGATACAGTGTCTATAAAGTCATCATAGGCGGGAATTATCACAGTTCTATATCTGTTCATTTTTCCACCTCTTCCCAGCGGGCAATCTCCTTAACATCTACTCCCAAAGCCTTTGCAATTTTAAAAAGGGTATCAGTGCGGGGGGTGCGTATGCCCGTCATAACATTGAGCAATGTTCCCTGGGATACGCCCGACTTGCGAATTAATCCCGCTACAGTCAAGCCCTTTTCCGCTGTTAGTGCCTTAATGCGGGGGCGGTCTACAATTGTGATTATCATTTTATTCCTCCTTGCAACATACACATGGGGTAATAATTCATGTATATCCTTGTCAACTTCTGTAAAAATAGCCGTTTTACTCAACCCTTTTTTGATGTGTGCTTATATCGCTATGTAACACTTATAACAGAAATAGCAATCCAAAATAGTGATTATAGCGTTTATAGCTTGCTTTAAAGTTTATTACCATTTACAATAAAAGTCAATACTTTATGCATAAATTAGCAATAAAATCACTATTTATAAAGAAAAATAACACAATAATCATTATTCATAAATAACTATAGGGGGTATGCATATATGGCTACATTTGGCGAAAGACTAAAAGAATTAAGGCAAAATAAGCAATTAACAGGGCAAGAAGTGGCAACAGTATTGGGGGTAGCGTTGTCTACATATACAAGCTATGAAAACCGAAACAGTCAGCCCGCTTTTGATGTGCTGGAAAAAATTGCAATTCTTTTTGGTGTATCTTTAGATTATCTAATAACAGGAAAGAGGAAAAAACAGCAATTTGAAAATATCAGGCTAGCAGGGTACACAGTTAAAGACTCAGAGGGGCAATATATTGTATCTGATAAAGAGCATGAGTATAATTTGCCCTGGGATAAGCTGATTATGATAGAGCAATCTTTGGATATTATGCAAAAGGCAGTTTGCTCAAAAGAGCTGGTAAAAAAGCTCCTAGATATTGCTGATATGACCGAAATATTATCATAACTAACCAGCAGACTATAAAAAGCAGGTTTTTTTGTTACGGGCAAGGGCTGGATGAACGACTAACCGCCCAGCAACAGGGCAAAAATGAACACATGAGGTAACGGGAACATGGCAGGTAAAAGAGTAGCACTATACATAAGAGTCAGCACCGAAGAGCAAGCAAGGCATGGACTCAGCGTTGCAGAGCAGGAAAAGTCATTGCGTGATTATGCCCAAAAACACAAATACAGCATTGTGGGGGTGTATCGTGATGAGGGTATTACAGCCCGAAAGAATTTAAACAAAAGAAAAGCCCTGCGGGAGCTTATGACGGCGGTCAAGGCTGGCAGGGTAGATATTATACTGTTTATCAAATTAGACCGCTGGACTCGCTCCACAAAGGACTATTACAAAATACAAGAGGTGTTAGACTGTTACGGCGTTGATTGGATAGCCACACAGGAGGACTATAACACCACCACCACCAACGGAAAGCTAATGCTTAACATGAAGCTGGCTATTGCTCAAAACGAAGCTGATACAACAGCAGACAGGATAAATTTTGTAAAAGAGGGCAAGCTGGCAAGGCGTGAAGCCATAGGCCAAACGCCGTTAGGGTACAAAATAGAAAACAAGAAAATCGTGATTGATACGTCCCAGGCCGAAAAAGTGCGGGCAATATTCAACTATTATGCACAGGTACAGAGTGTTGCAAGAACAATGCTATATGCAAGGTCTTTGGGGGTGACTTTATCCGTTGCGGGCTGTAGAAAAATACTGAAAAATACAAGCTATGTCGGGACTTTTTACGGAATAGAAAACTATGCAGAACCAATAATAAGCACAGTTTTGTTTTACAAGGTGCAGGAGCTGCTAGGTCAAAAAAGGCGTACAGGCTCACAAAAGAAAAGCAATCCACGCATATATTTGTTTTCAGGCTTGATAAAATGTCCTATATGCTCCTATACGCTGACAGGCCTAACCAACAACGGTAAATACAAAGTATATAGCTGTAATAACAGGCGGGTAAATAAAATTTGTACTTTCACAGGTACGATATATCAAAACCCACTAGAGCGGTACCTGCTGGATAATCTGCAAGAGCTTATAGAGAAATACATTGCTGACAAAAAGCGTATGGCAGACAGTGAAAATTATAAAAAAGCCCTGCAGCGGTCAGAGGATATAAAGGGCGGGTTGTCCCGTATTGCGGAATTGTATGCAGAGGGTTTTATTGAAAAGGCCGAATATGTGAAAAGACACAATGCCTATACAGACGAATTATCACAGCTTACACAGGATATGCAAAGAGCCTTGCCAATAGCCGAAAGCCTAAAGGATTTACTAGATGTGGATATAAAGGCCGTATATGCTGATTTATCAGAGCAAGGAAAAGCCGACTTTTGGCACAGCATAGCCAAATGTATCAGAATAACGCATTATGAAGCTGGCAGAGGTGCAAGGCGTGAATTTAGCATTGATTTTCTTTAAGTAGTGCTAAAGAGAACATACCGGTAGCTTTGTATGGCAGGACATTGAAGGCTGCGAAAGAAATAGTCAGAATATGTCGTGACATGGATCTTCTAGGCGATTATTTGGGCGAAAGAGAAACGGAGGTTGAGGGCATTATGTTGGCGTTATTTGATCAGGAACAGGTATGGAACATAGAAAAGGAGCACATTAGACAGCAGGCTTTAGAACAAGGCGTAAGTCAAGGCTTAAGCCAAGGTATCAGTCAGGGAAGATTAGCTATGCTGATGGACCTTGTACGTGATGGTTCTCTTTCCTTGGCATCTGCTGCAAAGAAAGCTAATCTCGATGAGGAGAAGTTTAAAGCAAGGATGGCAGCTGCGTTATGAGTATCAATGGAGGATTTTATGGCTTAGGCTGTTGGTGAATCATCGAAATTTATCGTTGTGTTTAGAAAATAATCGGACGTATCAAGAATGATAAAATGCAAACAATAAGAATAACTAAATGTTTGCAAAAAATGTGAAAAAGGGCCGTATTCGGCTTGTAAGGCGGATATGCCCTTATTTTTGTGCCAAGAATAAGGCTGTTGTAGGCAGATGTTAGAGAAGGGCTATGAGGAAATATGAGGTTAGGGAAAATAGTGGGGATAGATAATTTTTCCGCGGAGGCTGGGACAAAATTTGAAATCAGCTATTGATGTATGTAAAAAAGCTCCTGAAATGGCAGATGAAGCCAATTCAGGAGCTTTTTGATAGAACTTTTTAGTTTTATTTAGGCATTGGCCTTGCGGAATTTCTCCATAAAGTCAGCCAGCTTCTCACAGCCCTCATAAGGCATAGCATTGTAGATAGATGCACGCATACCGCCTACGGAACGATGGCCCTTGACACCGCCCAGCTGCTGCTCCAGTGCTTCAGCCACGAACTTCTTCTCCAATTCCTCATTAGGGAGACGGAAGGTAACATTCATAAAGGAACGGCTATCCTTGTCAGCATGACCAGCATAGAAGCCATTGCTGTTATCAATAGCATCATATACCAAAGCAGCCTTTTTCTTGTTGCGCTCAGCCATAACCTCCAGACCACCCTGTGCCTTTATCCACTTGGCAGTTTTGCCTACCATGTAGATGCCAAAGGCAGGAGGAGTATTATAGAGGGAATTTTTCTTGTAATAGGTATCATAACGCAGCATGGTAGGCAGATTCTCAGGGCTCTTTTCCAGCATGGAGCGTCTAGCAACTACCAGAGCAACACCAGCAGGGCCAAGATTCTTCTGTACGCCAGCATAAATCAGGCTGAATTTGGAAAAATCCAAAGGACGAGAAAGAATATCAGAAGACATATCAGCAATCAATGGTACATTGCCAGTTTCAGGAATATAGTGATATTCAGTACCATAAATGGTGTTGTTGTAGCAAACATGGAGATAAGCTGCATCATCGCTCAGCTTGATTTCTTCCTGAGTAGGAACATGCTTAAAATTGACATCCTTGCTGGAAGCAGCTACATAGCCACGGCCCAGAATCTCAGCTTCCTTGCAGGCCTTGGAGGCAAAGCTGCCAGACAGTACATAATTACCACGTTTTTCAGGAGTAGCAAAGTTCATAGCCACCATGTCAAACTGCATGCTGGCACCACCCTGAATAAAGAGAACTTCATAATCATCACCAAGTCCCATCAGTTCCAGAATATCAGCCTTGGCCTGATTGTGTACGGCATCATAGGCAGGAGCACGATGGCTGATTTCCAAAATAGACATACCAGTATTCTGGAAATTTAGGAACTCAGCCTGAGCCTCTTTGAGTACCTCCAATGGCAGCATGGATGGACCTGGGTTAAAGTTATAAATACGATTTGCTTCCAAAATGATAACCTCCTTAGGTTTTAGTTCATTACAATGTGATTCAAGCTATACCGAGTCCCACTAGCATCGGTGATGTGAGACTCGGTATGGCATATGCATTAGTGAGCGTCGAAGATGATAACCTTGGCGCCGAAGATACCCTCCATGGAGGTAATCAGCTTGATAACATCCTTTGGCACATCCTTGTCCAAGGTAAGGATCATCAGGCTGGTGCCTTCTACACTGGTAGCACCTACCTGCATGCTGGAAATATTTACCCCGGCAGCACCCATAATGGAACCAACCTGGCCAATAACACCTGGACGGTTAATATGAGGGCAAATCAGGATGCAATCATGTGGATCCAGATCAACACGGTTGTCGTCAATCTTTACAATACGGCCCTTTTCGCCAAAGAGGGTACCCTGTACGCTGACATTTTTATTGGCAGTATAGGCAGTAACAGTAATAATATTGGCAAAGCGCTCGCTATCCTTGTCCTGAACCTCGGTGATTTTCAGACCACGTTCCTTGGCCAGACCAGGAGCATTAACATAGTTAACAGTCTTTTCCATTTCGGAATCCAACATGCCCTTTACTACAGCAGTAGTTACCATCTTGGTATTTACATCAGCAATATCACCATTGTAGGTAACCTCCAGCTTCTTGATAGCACCATCGGCCAAAGCACGTACTGCACAACCGAGACGCTCAGCCAAATCAAAGTAAGGAGTAATAACATTCATAACCTGCTGGGAAACAGGAGCCATATTTACGGCAGTCATAACGGGCTCACCGTGAAGCGCAGCCTTGATGCCCTTGGCTACATCTACAGCTACACCAATCTGAGCTTCTACAGTGGAAGCACCCAGATGAGGGGTAACATATAGGCCTGGTACACCCAGCAGAGTATGGTCAGCAGGGATAGGCTCACTGGTAAATACATCAATAGCTGCCCCGGCTACCTGACCAGAGAGAACAGCCTCACGCAAATCCTCTTCATTGATAATACCACCACGAGCGCAGTTAACCAGACGAACGCCCTTCTTCATGCGAGCCATAACATCCTTGTTAATCATATTGCGGGTAGTATCAGTAAGAGGCATATGAACAGTAATAAAATCAGCCTTTTCAATGACCTCATCAAAAGTACCAACGGCAACGCCCATATCTTTGCAGCGCTCCTCGTTGATATATGGATCATAGCCAATAACCTTCATGTCAAAAGCCAACGCACGCTTAGCTACACCGCTGCCGATACGGCCCATGCCGATAACGCCCAAAGTTTTGCCCTTCAGCTCAACGCCAGTGTACTTTTTGCGGTTCCATTCACCCTTCTGGAGAGTTTCATTGGCAATAGGAATATGACGAGCCATGGCCATCATCATGGCAAAGGTATGCTCAGTAGCAGCAATGGTGTTGCCGCCTGGGGAATTAATAACAATAATGCCCTTGTCGGTAGCAGCAGCAACATCAATGTTATCTACGCCTACACCGGCACGGCCAATAATCTTCAAATTTTTGGCAGCGGCAATAACCTCTGCAGTTACCTTGGAGGCAGAGCGGACAATCAAAGCATCATAGTCCGGAATAATAGCCAGCAGCTCTTCAGCGGGCAGCTTGTCACGAACATCACAATCAAATTCGTCCTTCAAAATGTCTACAGCCATCTGGGAAACGCCATCTGCGATTAAAACCTTCATCATACATCCTCCTAAAATAAAAACAGCTTCGCCCCATAATTGGGGCGAAGCATAAACTCCACGGTACCACCCAAATTACACCATAAGGTGCAACTCAAAGCTGCTATATCGGGCTATCCCGTCCGACTCATCGCCGGCCCCTCCAAGGCGGACAGTTATTTTGCTCATACCGGCTCACACCAGCCGCCGGTTCTCTGGGTTGAGAGAAATAACCTTTTCCTCTTCATCAAGTTAATGTATTTCAAAGTGTTAAGGGAATTATAATTTATGCATGGGGAAAAGTCAAGTGTATTTTTCAGAAATACGAAATTTTCTTTTGTCAGAATATTATCAGATATGGAAATTTGCTAAATCCCACAGGATGTATAAAAAACTGATTTTAGGCAGGGGTTTTCATTGTTATTTTTTTCCTTACATGCTATCATTAATTAGTTAAGTAAAATTGTAAATTGACGGAGGGGTATTTATGAAAATAGATGGTTTAGGTACTAGGCCTACACTGGCCTCCAGAAATATGGATGCCGGTCACAGAGCAGCCTCTCTGGAGGGGGATTTTGCCTCAGAGCTGGAGGATCAGCAGGGAGATATGTCCCGTGAGCAGCTGCAGCAAATGCTGAACAAAATTGATGAGCAGGGACAGCGTCTTACCAAGACACCGACCTACGATGAACTGAAATCCTATCGAGGACTTATCAAGAATTTTGTAAGTACGGTAGTTTCTCAGATGTACTCAGTCAATACTCAGGCTGGTTGGGATCGTATGGGGCGGCAGAAGGTATATACTACCGTGCGCAAGATTGATAGAGAGCTGGAGAATATGGCGGAAAAAATTCGTCTAGGCCAGACCAAGCAGCTGGATATTGTAGCCAGCCATGATGCCATTCGTGGTATGCTGGTAGATTTGTATATGTAGGCATTGCTGTTATGAATATGCAATGGAACAATATTGTAGGTCACAAGCAGGTTGTGACTCAGCTGCGATTGATGCAGCTGGAGGGCCGGATTCCTCATGCCATGCTGTTTTGCGGTACAGCTGGTATAGGCAAATCCTTGGCGGCTGAGGCCTTGGCGGCTGCTATGCTGTGCCATAATCCAGCAGAGGGGCAGGCTTGCGGTCATTGTCCGTCCTGTCAGGCTTTGGCAGCGGGGACTCATCCGGATTTTTTTCAGATACAGCCCGAAAGTGAAACCAAGGCTGCGCCTATGATAAAAATAGAGGCGGTGCGCAAGCTGCAGGAGGATATAGCTCGCATTCCCCTTCTGTCAGAGCGGCGGGTGGTTATTATGCAGGAAGCAGACAAAATGAATGAAGCTGCTGCCAACTGCCTGCTGAAAACCATTGAGGAGCCATCAGGACAGATTGTTTTTATCCTGCTAACCAGTAGACCATCCGCCCTGCTAGATACTATTATTTCCCGCTGTATGCGGGTAGGATTTGGCATTCTTCAGCCTCAGGAGCTGGTAGAGATTTTGCGTCAGCAGGGATTGGAGGGAGCCATGGCTTCCAAGCTGGCGTCTATAGCAGATGGCAGTGCAGCTAAAGCTCTAGCCATGCAGGACGAGGAGCTGCTGCT
The DNA here is from genome assembly GCA_934196075.1 of uncultured Anaerovibrio sp. Classification (GTDB taxonomy): domain Bacteria; phylum Bacillota; class Negativicutes; order Selenomonadales; family Selenomonadaceae; genus Anaerovibrio. The sequence continues at coordinate 34,940 of CAKPVW010000011.1, read as the reverse complement.
TTTGCAGAAGCAAGCTTTTGATCTTGCCGCTGCTGCAGGCTCTCTGGGGGTAGAACAGCTTTTGAAACTGGCCAAGGACATGTCGGGCCACAGTCGGGAGCAGTTGATTCAGTGGCTGGGATTTTTGGCGATGATTTACCGTGATTTATTGATGTTGTACAGCGGCAGCGGCCTGCCCTTATATAATCAATCAGATATAGATAGATTGTCCACTTTGCTGAATAAATACAGTCAACAGGGGCTTTTGCATCTGCTGCAGCTGGTCAAGGATTATCAGAAGCGGTTGAGCAGTAATGTAAATACCCAGCTTTGCTTAGAGGGCTTTCTAATTAGAATAAATAGTTATTTGGAGGAATAAATGCAGACAGTTGTAGGAGTCCGTTTCAAGCGGGCTGGTAAAATATATTATTTTAGTCCAGGCAAGCTGGATATTAAGCTTAATGATAATGTTATTGTGGAAACTGCCCGAGGGTTGGAATTTGGTACGGCTGTTATTGGCCCCAGGGAAGTACCGGATGGAGATGTGGTGCTGCCGCTGAAGGAAGTACAGCGCTTGGCCACAGACGCTGATCGAGCCAAGGTGGAGGACAATGCTCGCCGTCGGGATGAAGCCTTCCGTCTCTGCGAGGAAAAAATTGCAGCCCATGAACTGCCTATGAAGTTGGTGGATGTAGAATATACCTTTGATGTCAATAAGATAATCTTTTACTTCACTGCTGATGGCAGAATAGATTTTCGTGAGTTGGTCAAGGATTTGGCGGCTATTTTCCGTACTCGTATCGAATTGCGTCAGATTGGTGTGCGGGATGAAGCCAAGCTTATGGGGGGCATCGGCTGCTGTGGCCGTCCTTTGTGCTGTCATAGCTTTTTGGGTGAATTTGACCCGGTTTCCATTCGCATGGCCAAGGAGCAGAATCTGTCCCTGAATCCTACCAAGATTTCAGGTATCTGCGGTCGTTTGATGTGCTGTCTGAAGTACGAGAGCAATTGCTATAGCGGTAAATGCAACAAACGAAAGAAAATCAAGCCTCCTGTGCAGGGCAGCAAGGTTATTACTGCCGAGGGCGAGGGTAAGGTTATTAATCTGAATATGCAGCGCCGTTCTGCTACTATTTTGCTGGATGACCGTAAGACCATTGTGGCTTCCTGGGAAGATGTTATTGAAAAGGATAGCGAGGATATGCAGTGAGTCAGGTACAGGATTGGTCTCAGGTTCACTTAGGGCCTGAGGAGCGGCTGGATGACCTTCTTTGGGGAGGCAGGCATATTATTCAGAATACCAGCCAGTTCTGCTTTTCCATAGATGCAGTGCTGCTGGCTCATTATCCTAGATACCATAAAAATTGGCGGGTTTTTGACCTAGGTACCGGCACAGGGGTTATGCCCCTTTTGATTGCCGATGAGGTAAAGGAAATACACGCTTTGGAAATAAATCCAGTAATGGCGTCTTTGGCACAGCGTAATGTTCAGCTAAATGGCTTGGAGGAGAAAATCCATATAGCTCAGGGAGATTACCGTCAAATTGCTCAGCTGTATCAGCGGGAAAGCTTTGACTGTGTTTTGGCCAATCCGCCTTATAGACCTGTTCAGCAGGGGACAATTAGTGCCATGGAGGGCATAGCGGCAGCTCGCCATGAAATTACGGCTACCCTTGAGGATGTGGTGGCGGCAGCTCGCTATCTCCTGAGATTTCGAGGCAGATTTGCTATGGTTCATCTGCCAGAGCGTCTAGGCGAAATTATGGTGGCTATGGCTAGACATCAAATACAGCCTAAAAGATTGCAGCTGGTGCAGCCCAAGCCAGATAAGGAATCCAATCTTATGCTGATAGAGGGAGTAGTGGGAGCTGCTCCCGGAGGCCTAAAGGCGGAGCTTCCTTTGGTAGTGCACAAGGCTGATGGCAGCTACACTGAGGAAATTTTAGCCATATACAATATGAAAAAGTAAGGAGATTTTGCTTTGATGTCAGAAGAAAACAGGGGACGTCTTTACCTGTCGGCAACTCCTATTGGCAATTTGGAGGATATGACCTACCGAGGCGTACGGATGCTGGCAGAGGCAGATTTGATTGCTGCGGAGGACACCCGTCATACCCGCAAGCTATTATCCCATTATGACATACATACACCTGCTACCAGCTACCATGAACACAATAAGTTAACTAAGGGGCCGGAACTGGTGGAAAAAATGCTATCTGGTGCTGTGGTAGTCTGCGTTAGCGATGCAGGACTGCCGGGGATTTCTGATCCAGGGGCTCACTTGGCTCAGCTGGCCATTGAGGCAGGACTTCAGGTAAGTCCGTTGCCGGGGGCCAATGCTGCCTTGTCGGCTTTGATATGCTCCGGCTTGGATACAACGGCCTTTACTTTTTATGGATTTTTGCCCAAATCCAGTAAAAAAAGGCGAGAGCTATTGGAACGAATCCAATATGCGCCGGAGACTTTGATTTTTTATGAGGCGCCCCATCATCTCAAGGAAACACTCAAACAGCTATGTGAGACATTGGGGGAGGAAAGACCGGCAGCGGCAGCCCGGGAGCTTACCAAGCATTATGAGGAATTCAATCGCAGTTCCTTGGGAGGGTTGTTAAGCTACTACCAAGCTAATGAGCCTCGAGGCGAATTTGTGTTGATAATCTCTGGCTATGATGCAGAAAATGCTGCTTCTAGTCAGCAGGCAGAGGAAGTATCAGACCCTGTTCAACTGGTAGAAGCCTTTGAACAGCAGGGACTTTCTCGTAAGGAAGCCATGCGGGAGACTGCAAAAAAATTGGGCATCAGCCGCCGGGATGTTTATAATATATTGCTGCAATCCTAGCAAGTTGTTATCCAAGCGTCAAAACTGCCTTTAGGTTAGGCAGGGGAGTGTCAATTACTTTGTTACTACTGTGAATATACTAGCAAGGCAGGTCCTTGACCGGCCTATGTGAATCTTATATATTAGGAGGTCCTTTCATTGGATAAAAAAAGTTTCTATATTACTACACCTATTTATTACCCTAGTGCCAAGCTCCATATTGGCCACGCCTACTGCACCACCATTGCAGATTCTGTAGCCAGATTTCATCGTTTGGCAGATGAGGAGGTTTTCTTTCTGACAGGCAGTGATGAGCATGGTCAGAAAATTCAGCAGAAGGCTGAAGAACAGGGTATTACCCCTATTGAATATGTAAATCCTATTGTAGCAGGTTTTCAGAATCTCTGGAAAATGCTCAATATATCCAATGATGATTTTATTCGTACCACAGAAAAGCGCCATGAAAAGGTAGTTCAGGAGGTCTTCCGCCGTATTTACGACAAGGGAGATATTTACAAGGGAGCTTATACTGGCCTTTATTGTACCCCTTGTGAAAGCTATTGGACTGAGCATCAGCTGGATGAAAATGGCTGCTGTCCAGATTGCCATCGCCCTGTACAAGAGGTTTCTGAGGAAGCCTATTTCTTTAAAATCAGCAAATATGCTGACCGTCTTTTGGCGTATATCGAAGCAAATCCAGACTTTATCCAGCCGGTATCTCGTCGCAATGAGATGATTAATTTCATCAAGCAGGGCATGGAGGATTTGTGTATTTCCCGTACTTCCTTTGATTGGGGTATTCCAGTGCCTATTGATGACAAGCATGTTATCTATGTATGGTTTGATGCCTTGACCAACTATCTTACCCCTATTGGCTATCTGGATGACCCTGAAAAATTTCAGAAATTCTGGCCAGCCAATGTTCATCTGGTAGGCAAGGAAATTGTCCGCTTCCATTCTATTATATGGCCTTGCATTTTGATGGCCTTGGATTTGCCATTACCAAAACAGGTATTTGGTCATGGCTGGTTGGTAGTTGATGGGACCAAGATGTCCAAGTCTATTGGCAATGTGGTAGATCCTATTGGCTTGATTGAGGAATTTGGTGCAGATGCTATCCGCTATTTCCTTCTCCGTGAAATCAATCTGGGCCAGGATGGCAATTTCTCTCGAGATGCCTTGATTCAGCGGATTAACTCTGATCTAGCCAATGATTTGGGCAATCTTCTCCACCGTACTCTGAGCATGGTAGGCCAGTTCCAGCAGGGTGTGGTATTAGCCTCTGAAGGACGCTCTGCCATTGATGAGTCCTTGATTGAGGATGCCATGGTTACAGTAAAGACCTTTGCTGATGATATGAACAATATGAAAATCAGCCATGCGGTTAAGGAAGTTTGGACTTTTATCAGCCGTGCTAATAAGTATATTGATGAAACTGCTCCTTGGGTTTTGGCTAGGGATGAAAGCAAAAAGCAGGAGTTGGCCAATACTATGTATAATCTGGTAGAGTCTCTCCGGATTATCAGTGGCTTGATTTTCCCTTATATGCCAACTACCGCTGGCAAGCTGTGGCAGCAGCTGAATATGCCAGGTACTATTGAAGAATTGCGTCTGGCTGATATGAAAAAATGGGGTGGCACTCCAGCCAATATGCATATTGGTGAGGCACAGCCGCTTTTCCCTCGCATTGAGGTGGAAAAGGAGGAGCAGCCAGTCAAAGAAGGTAAGAACAAGGCTGAGAAGCAGAAGTCCAAGAAGGATAAGCAGAAGGAAAGCCAGCCGGAGGGTGAGATTTCCATTGATGATTTTGCCAAAATTCAGCTGCGGGTAGCCAAGGTACTGGAGGCTGAGGCTGTGCCTAAGGCTGACAAGCTGTTGAAGTTGAAGATTGATTTGGGTAATGAGCAGCGAGAGCTGGTTTCCGGTATTGCCAAGCAGTATAAGCCAGAAGAGCTTATTGGCAAAAATGTTATTGTAGTTGCAAATTTGAAGGCCGCCAAGATTCGTGGCGTAGTTTCCCATGGCATGGTGTTGGCTGCTTCAGCTGGAGATGATTTGCAGCTGGTAACCGTGGATATGCCTGTAGGAAGCGTGGTTCGCTAATGACAGCTATAACTGAGGCTATGGTGGCTCAGTTGGGCAAGGATTTAGGACAAGCCCAGCTGATAGATACTCACGCTCATATAAATGCAGAGCATTTTGTTGAGGATAGAGACACAGTTGTAGAAAGAGCAGCTCAGGCCGGGCTGAGTCACATTGTGAATATGGGGGACTCTATGGAGTCCTCCCAAAGCTCTGTGGCTCTTACCAAGGTATATTCTATGGTTTATACCGGCGTGGGGATTCATCCAGAGGAAGCCCATCCTATGACACAGACTGATGATGATCAGCTGGCTAGTTGGGGGGCTTTGCCCAAGGTAGTGGCCATCGGGGAAATTGGCTTGGATTATTACTGGGAAAAGGATGGGGAGAAAAGACAGCTGCAGCGGGAGATTTTTATCCGTCAGCTGGATTTGGCCCGTCAGCTCCATTTGCCTGTATGTGTTCATAATCGTGAGGCTCACGGTGACACTATGGATATACTTCGCCGAGAGGCCAAGGGCATAGTAGGCGTAATGCACTGTTTCTCTGGCAGTCTGGAAATTGCGCAGGAACTGGTGAAAATGGGCTGGTTTATTGGGGTAGATGGCCCCTTGACCTTCAAAAATGCCGCCAAATTGCCAGAAATTGTGCAGAAACTGCCTTTGGAACGCATTGTGGTGGAGACTGATTGTCCCTATATGGCGCCAGTGCCTATGCGGGGAAAGAGAAATGAGCCAGCCATTGTATATCATGTGGCAGCCAAGCTGGCTCAGCTCCGGGGAGAATCCCTAGAGAAGGTAGCCCGCCAGACCACGGCTAATGCGCTGGAGCTATATCCAAAGCTATCACGATAACTTGTATATTGTATAGTATTGCTGAGATGGTTGCAGAATTTTTTCTAAAGTGATATAATAAGTACATAAAAAGAGACAGCTGATGTTTCGTAGCGTCAGCTCCTCGGTTTGATGTTAGGAGCCGACCACTGCAAAAGGGTCGGCTCGTTGCATATTCTATAGAAAAGTTATTTCACAAGAAATTGCAGAATGGATACCAAAAGTGTTAAGGTCGCTATCAACAAGGATAACTTCTCATAATTGCTCATGGCATCACCTCCTTAATGGAGGAACCGACACATCAGTTGTCTCTTAAAAAATATTATAGCATATATGCGTGCTCCTGACTATATGGTGTTGGGAGTTTTTCTTTTGGTATTTTTGCACAAAAATTCCTCATTTTTAGTCTGAAAAAATCAAAATATTCTCAAAGTAGTGCAAGAGCTTCAAATCCCTGTGCTTACTGACTTTTCAACATGATAAAACCCATTAAAATTCCCTTGAAGTGGGAGGGAATTCCTTGAAAAATTGACATGGTGTCCTTTTTTGTGATATAATACCCCTCGTAATTTAATAAGGGGGTATTTAATGACCTTAAAGAAACTATATGTCCGATGTAGGAAGGATGTCCGGTATCCTATCAGCATAGGACTCATGTGCGGTACAATGATGCTTTCTGGCTTCATTTCCAACCGACATGTAACAATAGCAGTGGATGGCCAGCAGCTGGAGCTGAATACACCTTATAAGACACCATTGAACATCCTTAGTCAGGCCGGTGTGGCTCTGCAAGAGGGTGATGAGTATTCCGTCTCCCATGGTGAAAAGGGAGAGGTACTGACCGTCAATCGTGCTGCAACTATTACCATTGATTATAATGGTACCGAAGATAAAATTTTAACCTGCCTGCCAACAGTAGGAGAAGTCATGGAAAAGTATGGCTATGTTGGCAATGGCTACGAGGTCGCAGAAGGGCTGGATGCCGCTGTTGTAACTGGTATGACCATCCATGTGAAGGATGTGCCGGTAGCACCGCCTGTGACAGAGAATACTGTCAGCACCCATTATGGTGATATGACCTACGCAAGCTGTTTATCAATGGAGGCTAGTGCCTACTTGCCATCTGATGGCAATGGAGCAGGCATTACTGCCACAGGAGATATTGCCAGACGAGGAATCGTGGCTGTAGATCCTGATGTGATTCCCCTGGGCACCAGAGTATATATTCCAGGTTATGGAACTGCTGTGGCTGCTGATACAGGTGGAGCTATCCGTGGAAATAAAATAGATTTGTGCATGGAAAGCTACGGCGAGGCAATTGATTTTGGCCGCCGGTCGGTAGAAGTATACATCCTAAATTAAATAACCGGATAACTGTTGTATAACAGTAAGAAGCGGGGAATAGTACAGGCAGAACAGCCCTTTACTAGTCCCCGCTTCTTATTGGAATCAATGAGAAAATGCGTCAACAATATTTTTTCATATTTTCAATTGAATCATAATATAGGTAAAATTAACTATTATTTTGCTTTGCTTTACAAAAGTCATATTTCGTAAGCACATAGGTACAAAAATCCATATAATTTTTTGTATTGAAAAAAACATTTTTATAGCGTACAATATATATAGGGATAGAGGGCTCTTTGGGGAAGAGAGCTCTGCGTAGGAGTGTTACTTTGGTACTGGCTTTGGCTGTACCGTATATTTTAGTTGGGAGCTTATTATATGGAAATGGGTCAGGAGGATTTGATTAGGTTAACTGAAAACCTAATCACTGAATATCTTAAGGAAGGCTCTATTGATGGATTGTCCCTTATGATGGATCCTGATATTATAGCCTATAGTCATTTAAATGTGAACTATGTACGAGGCGATTGGAATGTGAAGCATTTTTTGCATAGGGAATATGAGCGTTTGTCGCCACTATCTCTGAATCGCTGCAAAATGTGCTGTACCATGACAGAGGAGGGAGCCTCTGTTTTGGCGCGGCTTATACTTACCTGTACCAAGGCGCAGAAGTTAATGTTCCTGAATATAACAATTATGTATAAATTTCAGGAAGATGATTGTCCCGTGGTTATAGGGGTTCATATTTGCAGGGATTATCGCCATGAAAGTACCTATAAGTCTGTTACTAAGGGAAAATTAAGCGGTGTTGTGGTAGATTACTTATCTACCTATGATGAATTGACTGGTATCTATAATAAGCAGGCTTTTTATGCCAAAACCAAAGAAATGCTTTTGGACAATCCAGATAAAAACTTCGACCTTTTGCGGATAAATGTTGAACGTTTTAAGGTTTTGAATGACCTTTTTGGTGAGGCTACGGGAGATAAGCTACTGCGCTATATTGGCAAATTCCTGAAAGAAATAAATCTGCCTCTTTGTATCAGCGGCAGGTTGTATGCCGATAATTTTGCTGTCTGCTATGAAGCAGGCAAGGGCGATTCTCGTCGTATGATTAACACTCTGCAGATGGTGGCAGACAGCTTTGCCATCAACAATCGTACGATTCTGAGCTTTGGACTATATCGCATTGATGATAAATCCTTGCCCATAAGTGTGATGTGCGATAGGGCCAATATGGCCTTGTGGAGAGCCAAGGGCAATTTCAAGACTCCTTATTGTGAATATGATGAAAAAATGCGTCAGCAGGTGCTGAAGGAGCAAAAAATCATCAATGCCATGGAAAAGGCAATCCAAAATAAGGAATTTAATCTGTATCTACAGCCTAAATATGATATGGAAAAAGGTACTATAGTAGGTGCGGAGGCTTTGGTGCGCTGGATTAGCCAGAAAAATGGCTTTATTTCGCCAGGAGATTTTATTCCGGTTTTTGAGAACAATGGCTTTGTTTATGAGGTAGACAAATTTATTTGGGAGGAAAGCTGCCGCTGCTTGCGTAAATGGCTGGATGAGGGCCTTGATGTACATCCCATATCCGTCAATGTATCTCGTATAGATTTGTATGATCCCAAATTAGTGAACCATTTGGTTGGCCTGCGGGAAAAATATCATTTGCCAGCAGACTATTTGCAGCTGGAAATTACAGAAAGTGCCTATACAGAAGATCCAGAGCAGATTATTGCCATTACCAATAAGCTGCGGGAGGTAGGCTTCCTGATTCTCATGGATGATTTTGGCACAGGCTATTCTTCCTTGAATATGCTGAAGGATGTTCATTTGGATGTTTTGAAGCTGGATATGGGCTTTTTGAAAAAAAGCTGTTGTTCCCTTCGTTCCAGAAGTATTATTAGCGCCATTATTCAAATGGCTAAAAATCTGCATATGCAAACCATTGTTGAGGGTGTGGAGACCCAGGAGCATGTGGAGTTCCTCAAAAGCATTGGTTGTAGATATGCTCAGGGCTTCTATTATTCCAAGCCATTGCCAATTGACGAGTTTGAGAAGCTGATTGGTGCGAAAGGGAAATAGGTACTCCATTAGTAAAGAAAATAAGCAAATAGTGCCATGATAATAAAGCCTGGGCCGTAGGGAATGTAATCCTTACGGCTTTTTATTTTGGTAATAATGGCTCCCAGAGCTATTAGACCGCCTAGGATAATGCCGCCTAAGGCTGTAAATTCCATGGCTTCAGGGTTTAGCCAAAGCCCAAGGGCTGCAATTAATTTTATATCACCACCACCAATGCCCCCTCGGGTAAGGATGGCCAACAACAGAAAGGCTAATCCTCCCCCGGCAGCAGTTATTAGCTGGAGGGGAAGCTGCTCCGGCTGGGTAAGAAGCTGAAAGCACAAGCCTAGAATGGCAAATAGTGCCAGTTGATGATTCATAATAATCTGCTGCTCTATATCGCTCCACATCATGGTGAGCAGGAAGCTGCTGTAGAGGACAAAGAAAAAAGTATTGCCGGTTGGATAGATAGATGTATTGACAATAGTATAGGTACTTAATAATCCATAGCCGATGGTGGTGTAAGGAAATAACTTTACCAATAGGTAGGCAAAACTGCCTGCGTAAATGATGATTTTGGCAGAGCGCCACTGCCAGGGGCAGGGATATTTGTGGGGAAAGCTTAATTCCTCTTTGTTTGCTAGGTAGAGTAAATTGAGCCAAGCGGATAGAAGGGAGATAATTATAATTTCCCCTAAGATATGCAAAGTGTTCAACACAATAAAGTACCGTCCTTTCCAGGCAAAGCATAATTATTTTATTCAAACAAACAAGACTATAGTCCTTGCAACGTATAGGCAAATTTGGTATACTAAAACTGACATAAAAATAGATTCGTAATTGATGAAAATGATTGTTTTTTGTATGGCCGAGAACTGACTTCATATAGATAAATAAAAGGATGATAGGCGTGAAGGAAAAATTTAATAGAACAATGACAAGACTTTCAGAGAAATTAACCTATCGGCATTGGGTTGTTTTAGCAGGCCTTGTTAGTGGGATTTTGGGCCTGTTGGTTTTCGCAGGTCTGAGCACTATGGGAAATAATGAGGACTATGTTCCTATAGATACCGTGCAGGTGGTAGTAGCCAAACAGGATATTGCCCCCAAGACCATTATCAAAGAAAGCATGGTGGAACTGCGGGAGGTGCCTACCTCCATGGTAGCTGATGATACCGTTAAGGATATAGGGGATATTGTTGACAAACCAGCCAGAGTAGAAATTCTCAAGGATGATATTATTTCTACCCGCAAGGTTTTGACGGATATAAAAATGGTGGGCTTTACGGGAGAAATTCCTCCAGAGTGCCGGGCAATTAGTATAGGTATTACAGATATTACAGGGGTAGCAGGTTTTGCTAAGGCTGGAGATTATGTGGATATTATGCTGATTGCCAAGGGCGATGACAAAATGACTGGCCGCATTATCTTGCAGGATGTACTGCTGTTGGCAGTTAACAAAATTTCTGCGGACAGAGCCGGAATGGCCAAGGGAGATGGCAAAAAAGCAGGAGATGTGGGGGACAAAAAGCAGGATGGCGTCAATGAGAGTATTGCTGCCCAGGAGGCTATGACCGAATTGGCTACTGCCACTGTGGCTGTACTGCCAGAGGATGCCTTGAAGCTTATTACGGAGGCTCAAGAGGGAACCTTGTATTTGGCATTGCGGCCTTATAAGCCTCGGGCCAAATTTACCACGGAAACCAGGCATATTCATTATTCTAGCACAAAAAGCTACAAACCTGCTACAGGAACTACAGCTCCGCCACAGAGTCAGAGCCAGCCAGCTCCTGCCAGTCAGTCTGTAGCACCATCAGCTCCGACTAATCCAGCCCCCGCTGGCAGAGTGGAGGTTATACGGGCAAATTCATCAACCAGGGAGGGTAAATGATGCATCGATATTTAGGCAAAATGAAGAAGTATATCTATCTGCTGGCTTCCCTGCTGTTTTTCCTACCAGGTTCGTTGGTAGAAGCAGCTCCACAGCCTATATGGTTGGAATTGAATCAGGCATATCTTTATGAGGCGGGCAGCTCTCCTATAACTAGAGTTTCTGTAGCTAATCCAGACATTGCAGATGTTCTGGTTTTGGACAATACCACCCTGAATATTATTGGCAAGGCTCCCGGCTCTACCAGTTTATCCATATGGAGCGAAAATGAAATGCGGCAGGATTTTGTGATTTCTGTTAGCAATGTAGATACCACCACAGGTTATTTTATTCAACAATCCATAGGTATGTCTGGGGTGCAGGTGGTGAAGGTAGGCGAGAAGCTGGTTCTGCAGGGAACGGTAGAAAATCAGCAGGAGCTGAACCAAGCCTTGGGTATAGCAGGTCTTTATGCAGAGAAGGACAATATCGTCAACCTACTGCAGATGAAGAATCCCATTATGGTGAATTTATCTGCCTTGGTAATTGATATTAGCGGTAAAGATGCTAGTGATTTGGGCTTTAAATATGGGGTAGCTAAAGAAATTTCTACAGATGCTGGAACCACTAATATAACCTTTGGTACAGCCGGTAATTTTTATGGCGGCATGGATTGGCAGGATTATACCCATCATCCCTTTCAGAATGTAGATTTTATGATTCAGGCCTTGGCCAGTCAGAACAAGCTCAAGGTACTGTCTAGACCAAATATCACCACTATGAGTGGGGAGGAAGCAGAAATTCTCATTGGCGGGGAGCTGCCTATTCCTACTACTAAGGACGGAGAGATTTCCATTGAGTGGAAATCCTACGGTATTAATTTAAAAATAAAGCCTCAGGTAGATAGGGAAAACAAAATAACCTCCAAGATTGAGGCTGAGGTTAGCGGCATTGATGCCAGCGTGGCTATTCCTACTACAGCAGGAAAGATTCCAGGGCTGATTTCCCGCAAGGCTTCCACAGTGTTATCTGTGCCAGAAGGACAGATCATGGCCATTGGAGGGTTGATGAATAGTGACGAAAGCAAGGTTATTACAAAGGTGCCTTTGCTGGGAGATATTCCCGTTATAGGTGAGTTCTTCAAGCATACCTCCACATCCAAGGACAAGAGAGAGCTGATGATTCTTATTACGCCGACTATTGTTACCAATAACGATCCTGTTAAGGGTTCCTCTAAGATGTGGGAGGAGGTAGAAAACAGCAAGCGTCAGTGGCAGGACATGGAGAATATTTATCCTAACGATCCTCCGGCCCCCGTCAGCACTGAGCCTTTAGGGCCTCTCTACAAACAGAGAGATACCTCTCAGGCACCTAGCTGGACTGCTAAGGCTGAGGCGGAGCTTCGTCAGGCGGCTGAGCAGGCAGAAGGGGGAGCCGTAGATGACTGAGAAAAAAATCAGTGGCGTTGTCATTACCTTTTTTAGTACAGCTTCTGCCGTAGGCAAAACCCTTATCAGCGTAAATATGGCTTCAGAGCTGGCCCGGCAGGGCTATCGTGTCTGTTTGGCAGACTATGATTTGCAATTTGGGGATATTGCCAATTACCTTAGATTGTCAGCCCATCGCTCCTCCTATGATGTTATTGAAGCCTTGAGACAAAATAATCAGGCGGATTTACAGCAGCTTTTAGTTACTTACAGATATGGGACTATTTCCTTTGATGTACTGCCAGCACCGGAGTCTCTAGAGCAGGCGTACAATCTGTCTCCGGAGGATTGTACGGAGCTTATAAAAAAACTGCGGCTTCTTTACGATTACGTGATTATTGATACCACCAGTATGTTTAGCAAGCTGAATTTGGCTATGCTGGATTTAAGCACCATTGTTACCTTTCTAGGCGTAGTGGATTTTATTCCAACTATCAAGAATATGAAAATCGGTAATGATACTTTGCGCACCCTCAATTACAATACCAATAAGATTCGTATGGTGCTGAACCGCAGTGATGCCAAAACCCGTATTCCATTGGATTCTGTGGAAAAGCTGCTGGGAGAGGGGTTTTATCATATTCTGCCCAATGATTTCCAGGCGGCCAGCGAATCTATTGCCACAGGTGTGCCTCTGGTTTTGGGGGATTCTGATGGTGTGCTGGCAGAGGAAATTCGCAAACTGATTTCCCGTTATACCAACAAGGCTTATGTGCCAGAGCGGGAGACTGTGCCTGTCAAAAGTCAGGAGCGTCGCAAGAGTGGTTTCTTTGGGAAGATCTTTGGGAGGTAGGAGTTATGCAATACAAAATCATGCTCATAGAGCATAATCATCTCCTGCTGGAACAGCTTTCCGGGGTGATTGAAAATGCTCCAGATATGGAGCTGGAAGCTAGATTTCAAAGCGGTGATGATGCTCTAGGCCAAGGGCGGGTATTTAATCCCAATATTATTCTGCTGGATGCAGAGCAGGGCAATGGAATAGAGCTTTTGCATGAGTTGTTAGGTGTATTTCCAGAAGCTTATATTATCTGCACAGGAGAGCGCTGGGAGGCTGAGAGTACCAGTAAGTTTATCAAGTCTGGAGCCAGCGGTTATCTGATTAAGCCCTTTACCTATAAAGGTCTGAAGGAAGCCATTCAGGCCTATACGGCTAATGGCATGGAGCAGGATTGTCAGGCCATGACCTTTTTCAGCCCTAAGGGCAAAAGCGGTAAGACTACCCTGATAGCCAATCTGGCTATGGCTCTGGGGAGAACTACCGGTCAGCAGGTTGGCATTATAGATGCGGATTTGCAATTTGGGGATATGGCCGTGTTCTTTAATTTAGAGCCTCAAAGTACCATTGTGGAGGCTGCTAGAGATGCCGGATTTTTATCTCCCTTGGATTTGCGATCCTATTATACCAAGGTAAATGACAAGGTATCTGTACTGTGTGGTACTAAAACCCCTAATCTGATAGACAAGGTAAGTATTGATTCTTTGGAGGCGGTGATCAAAATGAGCCGCAGCTTGTTTAAATATTTGCTTATTGATGTTCCGGCGGGCTTTAATCCTACCTCCATAGCGGCAGCGGAAATGTCCAATACCACCTATGTAATGGCTATGATGAGTGGCGGTTATGAAGTACAGCATGTACAGCGGGCTTTGGAGATTTTTGGTGGCTGGGAGGACTGGCAGCACAGGGTAAAAACTATTTTTACCAGAGTGGTGCCCTGTAATGAGGAATCCCGTCGCAAAATGTCAGAGGCTATGGGCTATCCTGTAGAGGCTATTATGCCCAATGCCTATATGATAGTGTCCAAGGCAGCGGATAATGGTCAGATGGCTCTGGATTTGGAGCCAGATAGTCCTCTGGCCATGAATATTAACTATCTGGCTGGCCGGATTATTCATCCGTCAGTAGGAGGCTGAGGCCATGATTAATCTACTGATAGGCCTCACCATAACCCTGTTGGCCTTTTGCCTGATGATGATTGCTATAAGCAAAAAGGGTGCTGAGGAAAAACATCTCAATGACCGCATGGCATATTTCTCTGGTGTGGAAGCTAGTCTGCGTAATATCAGGTCAAGAGATAGCCAGCAGGATGATAGTAATAATCTTACGCATCAGCTGCACAAAGCCGTAAAAGCTTTGGGGGCAAGGCTGGAGAAATTTATCAAATACAGCAGTTTTGATAGAAAGATGCAGCAGGCAGGCTGGCCCTTGCTAGGCTCTGAATTTCAGGTAGTGTTTTTGGGCAGTGGTTTGGCGGGAGGTATTATACTGGGCCTTTTGACCATGACGCCTATCCATGGGCTTGTAGGGGTGGCAGCAGGCTGTTTCTTTTGTATGGTTATTGTAGAAATTCGCATTCATCAGCGGCAAAAAGCCTTTGTGAATCAGCTGGCAGATATGCTGACCATGATTTCCAATGCCTTGCGAGCTGGTTTTAGCTTTATGCAGGCTCTGGATCATATTGCCAGTGAAATGGAAGATCCAGTAAAAACCGAGATTCGTAAGGTTATTATGGATGTAAATATTGGCATCTCTCTGGAAGAGGCTCTTAATAAAATGACCGACAGGATAGGAAGTTCAGACTTTCATCTGGTGGTGGCAGCCGTGTTGATTCAAAGACAGGTGGGAGGCAATCTGGCTCAGGTTTTGGATAATATTAGTGAGACTATTAACGAACGGGTGAGAATGAGACAGGAGATTAATACCCTGACGACTCAGGGTAAGATGTCCGGTCTGGTACTAGGCTGTATGCCCTTTGCCTTGGCGTTGTTATTTCAGCTGGTAAATCCAAATTACCTTAAGCCCTTGTGGGAAAATCCCTTGGGACAGATGGCTGTAGGAGGAGCCCTTATTTTGATGGTTATAGGGGCAGGCATCATTTACAAAATCGTCAATATCAAGATGTAATATTCGTCTTTGAAATATTCAAGGACTTTATTAGTTATATATAGTATGTAAAATCAGGAGGAATGAATTATGTTTACTATTGTCAAGCACTTAATGAATCGTTATCTCAGCCAGAGAGCCCAGGGTATTGTGGAATATGCTCTGCTTTTGGCCTTTGTCGTAGTTCTGGTTACCTTTATGTATTCCAATGGCACAGATAATCTGTCTGGAGCTATTCAGGGTGTATTTAGCAAAGTTAAAGGCGAGCTGCAAAAGGCTAAATAATATATTCAATTTGGAAAGGAGGCAATGGTTTTATGTTTACCATTATCAAGCACTTAATGAATCGTTACCTCAGTCAAAGAGGTCAGGGTATTGTGGAATATGCTCTGCTTTTGGCCTTTGTTGTGGTTCTGGTTGCCGTTATGCAGTCTGATAACGGAAGCAGTCTGTCTGATGCTATTAAGGGTGTATTTACTAAGGTTCAGACCGAGCTGAAAAAGGCTAACTAATATATTCAAATTGGAAAGGAGGCAATGGTTTTGTTCAAGCAAAAAGCACAGGGGGTAGTAGAGTTCGCCTTGGTATTGCCTCTTTTTTTGTTATTGATTATAGGTACTATTTATTTTGGCATGGCCTTTAGCGACTATTTGGCCATCAATAATGCTGTGCGCAGCATTGCCCACGAAGCATCTATGGGGCAGTCGGTAGTTGAATATCGCAAGGCAGTTGTCAATAATACCAAGGACATGAAACTGGTTAGTGATATTTTTACCTGGCAGCCGGATAGGGCCAGTGGATATAATAATGTATATCTTACCGTTAATTTTGACAATATGAGCCGCAGCGTGGTGGTAGTAGCCCGTCCAGCTTTTAATAAAGATAGTGCCATTGGCAACGCCTTTTGCAATCTAGCAGGGCAGGATATAGGCGATGGCATCAATATACGCTATAGTATGTATTCTGATGTGCGAAGGTAAAGGAAGTGCAGTAAATGACCCTATTGGAAAGGCTGGGCCAAGGAAATAAGCCAAATATACAGGTACAGATTTTTGCTGCTACTGCCAATGATGCAATAGATACAGCCTATCAAAGTGTCAAGAAAACTGTACATCATCGGTTAATAGAGGAAATGAGTCCTCAGGAGCAGATGATATTGACAGCAGTTCATCAGGATGCAGCCCAGGTAGAGCAGGTTATTGGCAGTTATGTAGAGAAGGTTATGGAGGATGCCCCCTTTGTAGTGCCTGTAACGGAAAGAGTTAGAATCGTTTCAGACCTCAAGGATGAAATGCTGGGGTTAGGTCCCATAGAAATTTTGCTCAAGGACCCTTCTGTAACTGAGGTTATGGTGAATGGCCCCAAAAAGATTTTTGTAGAGCGCAATGGACGCTTGCAGCTGACAGATGTACAGTTCCATGATGATAGCCATGTGATGAATATTATTGAAAGAATTCTTTCTCCCATTGGCCGACATATTGATGAAGCTGTGCCTTTGGTGGATGCCAGACTGGAGGATGGCTCCCGTGTCAATATTATTATTCCTCCTCTGTCCCTAATCGGCCCTTGTATTACCATTCGCAAATTTGCCAATAGAGCTTTGTCGGTGGAGGATTTGATTAGCTTTGGCACCTTGGACAGAAAAATGGCCGATTTTATCAAAGCCTGCATTCAGGCCAGAATCAATATACTGGTTTCTGGCGGTACTGGCTCAGGTAAAACTACCACCTTGAATGTACTATCTTCCTTTATACCGGAAAATGAGCGCATTGTTACCATTGAGGATGCCGCAGAGCTAAGGCTACAGCAGGAGCATGTGGTGACGCTGGAATCTAGGCCGGCCAATATTGAGGGCAGCGGTGAAATAACCATTCGTGATTTGGTGAAGAATGCCCTGCGTATGCGTCCTGATAGAATTATTGTAGGTGAGGTTCGTGGTGGCGAAGCTTTGGATATGCTGCAGGCCATGAATACAGGCCATGATGGTTCCCTGACTACAGCTCACGCCAACAGTCCTAGAGATGCCCTGTCCCGTTTGGAAACCATGGTGTTGATGGCAGGTTTTGAAATGCCTATCAAGGCTATTCGTGAGCAGATATCTTCTGCCATTGAGCTGGTATTGCAGCAAAGCCGTCTCAAGGATGGCTCCCGCAAGATTACCCATATTACTGAGATTCAGCATATGGAGGGGGAGATTATTACCACCCAGGAGTTATTTCGTTTTGAGCAGACAGGTATGGACGAAAATGGCAAGCTGATGGGGCACTTTGTGGCTACAGGTATGCAGCCGGGCTTTATGGAGAAATTCCAGATAAATGGTGTTTCTTTGCCGGATAATTTCTTTATGCCAGAGGAACGAGGTTATTACTAATGATGATAGCATTGCTTTCCCTAGCTGCGGCAGGAAGCTGCTTTGCTTTATGTTATGCATTGATTCGGTATGCAATTAAGCCACAGCAGGATTTGAATCAGCGTTTAAGAGCTATTGATGTCCAAAAGGAAAATGAAGATAGTCAGGCGGTATCTCAGGCTAGAAAAAAAGCCGGACAGCAGGGAACTACGCCTAGTTTTCATCAGCGGGTAATGGTTCCCCTGCGAGATATTTTGGGACGCTGGCTTACCAATTTGGCCCCTGCGGCTTGGTCCAGAGAATTGGGACACAAGCTGGTGTTGGCAGGTAAAGGCAAAAGCTGGACGGTACATGGTTATGCTATTTTTTGGGCATTGATGGTGATTATAGGGGCCTTTATGGGCCTTAGATATATTAGCCAGGCAGAAGATTTGATGGTTATACAGTCTGTTATGGTAGTGATAATTTTTACGGCCATCTTTGCCATGATGCCATGGGTAATCCTGCGCATGCTGATACAGAAAAGGCAGGAACTGATTCTGCGCAGTTTGCCAGAGGTGTTGGATTTGCTTTGTGTTAGTGTTCAGGCGGGGCTTACCTTTGATGCGGCCCTGCGAAGAATTGTGCCCAAGCTGCAGGGGCCTCTGGTGGAGGAAATGAAGAAAATGTTGGAGGATGTCCGTATGGGACTGCCTCGCAGACAGGCTATGGGGATGCTGGCTGACCGCTGTGATGTACAGGAGCTGACTTTATTCTGTACCTCAATAATACAGGCAGAAAGATTGGGCACCAGTATTGGCAAGACGCTTAATAATCAGGCAGCCAATATGAGAGAAAGGCATCGTCAGCGCATCAAGGCTCAGGCCATGCGGGCGCCGATAAAAATGATGTTTCCGCTGATTTTGTTTATCTTTCCTGCCATTTTCGTGGTAGTGCTTCTGCCATCCCTGTTGACCATGATGGAATCTTTTACGAAATAAATAGTTGTGATTTAGTGCAAAAAAATGAGGCAGGGAATTAACCTGCCTTGATTTTTATTTAGAAAAGAGGCTGGGGTGTGAAGATAGAAAATTTAGCTATTAATGGCAAGAAAATGAAGGTATATATGGCGGATAGCTTTGGTACCAGGCTGCGGGGATTAATGCTGCGGCCCAGGGATTTTCTGCCTATGGGCACAGGCTTGCTGATAGCTCCCTGCAACAGTATTCATATGATGTTTATGAGATTCCCCATAGATGTGGTATATATAGATAGGAACTATCAAGTATTGAAATGTGTAAAAAATCTTCCGCCCTGGCTGGGGCTAAGCGCCTGTTGGAACAAAAACACCTGGGCAACGCTGGAATTGCCTGTAGGAAGCATCGAAGCCTATGGGATTAAAGCGGGAGATATCCTTAGATAGATGCTGAAAATTTTAAATTAAAGCTAAAACACCGATGTGGGGAATCACATCGGTGTTTTGAGTTTATAATATTGTTTTCCCAGCAAGAATAATTTTTTGCACATTCAGTTCTTTGTCCAGCAGGACAATATCTGCTGTTTTGCCTACTGAGATACTGCCGCAGTGTTGGAAGATGCCAATGGATTTGGCGGGAGTCTCGGTGGCACTTTCCACAGCTTGCTCCAAAGGAATATGCATATTCTGTACCACATTTTTCAGGCATTTCATCAAATTGGTAACAGAGCCGGCAATGGTGCCATCTGCCAGAGTAGCTCTAGGCCCCTGTACCTTTACGGCCTGTCCCCCAAGAGTATAATCTCCATCTTCCAGGCCTGCCGCTCTCATGCTGTCACTAATAAGACAAATATGGTCGCTGCCATAGAGCTTGAACATGGCTCTTACCATAGCTGGATGAATATGCACACCATCACAAATCATTTCTACAAAGGCACCGCTGTCAAAGGCAGCTCCCTGTACCCCGGGCCTGCGATGATGGAAAGGATTCATGGCATTGTAGAGATGGGTTAGGTGATTGGCTCCCCGCTGGAATGCCTCCATAGCTATATCATAATCTGCTACAGTGTGGGCCAGGGATACTATGACCCCATCCTTGACAGCATCAATAAACTCCATAGCTCCCGGCTCCTCTGGGGCAATATCCACCAGCTTGATTCTCCCACCAGTTTCCTGATTCAGCTGGCGAAAGAGAGAAACAGAGCAAGGAATAACATTACTTTCCTTTTGGGCACCCTTCTTTTTTTTGCTAATAAAAGGCCCCTCCATATTGATACCAGCCAAATGAGCTGCCTTGTGAGAGGTTGGCTGATAGCTGCCAACGTTTTGCATGATTTTGTGCAGCTCTGTCTCAGACATGGTCATGGTGGCTGGGCAAATAGTGGTTACACCTTGGGAAGCTTCATATTCTGCCATAATAGGCAGGCTATCTGGCTCCGCATCACAAAGGTCTGCTCCCATACAGCCATGAAAGTGTATATCCACTAGGCCGGGAATAGCATAGCAGCCCTGGCCATCAATAATTTCTTCATTAGGAGTATTAGTTTCAGAGAAATTCACAGCAGAAATTTTTTTCCCTTGAATTTCAATGAAGCCAGGCTGAAATACATGGTTTTCATGGTAAATATTTACATTGGTAATCTTCATTTTTATATCTCCCCTTGGACTAATTCCAGTGGGAGCATGAAGCCCCCACTACATGCGTCTCATTTCACAAGCAGGACAGAGCTTCCTCATCTGCAATCAGGGTAACATCGTTGTGGAGCTGGAGAATGGAAGCTGGCACCTGTGGTGTAACAGGGCCAAAGAAGGCTTGCTTGACAATAGGCGCCTTTTTGATACCGTTGGCTACCAACACAATCTTCTTGGCGTGCATAATGGTTTTGATACCCATGGTATAGGCCTGTTTTGGTACATCATCAGCACTAGCAAAGAATCGCTTGTTGGCTTCAATAGTGTCCTGAGTCAAATCCACGCAATGTACATCCTTTTCAAAGGATGTGCCTGGCTCATTAAAGCCAATATGACCATTGTGACCAATGCCCAGAAGCTGCATATCAATGCCACCAAGGCTTTGAATCAACTCAGTATAGCGCTGAGTTTCTTTTTTGCTGTCCATTTCCATGCCATTAGGGAGATAGGTTTTATTCGGATTGATATTTACCCGGTCAAACAGGTGCTGATGCATGAAATAGTAATAGCTCTGGTCATTATCCTTGGATAGTCCCTTGTACTCGTCAAGGTTTACGGTGGTAACCTCGGAGAAATCCAAATCTCCCTTTTTGTACCATTCCACCAGCTGGTCATAAATTCCAATAGGAGAGGAACCAGTAGCCAGTCCTAAAGTGCAATCTGGCTTCATAATAATCTGGGCGGACAAAATGTTGGCGGCCTTCCGGCTCATATCCTTGTAATCCTTTGCTTTGTAAATTCTCATATTACTCAAGCTCCCCTCTGTAAAAATATTGTATCACTATTCCTTAGGTTAAGGCGGCGGCAAATTTTTTGGTAATCAGCTGAGGTCGGGTGATTATGGAGCCTACTACGGCACAATATGCACCTAGTTCAATAACTCGCTTCAGCTTTTCTGGTGTATCAATATTACCCTCGGCAATTACCTTGTGCTTTACCTTGCTGATAATTTCTCTGAGAATGGCAAAATCATCAGCGTTGATTTTGTCCTTTTTGCTTTGCTCTGTATATCCCACCATGGTGGTGCCAATAAAGTCAAAACCCAGTTCATCGGCGTGCACCGCCTCGGCTGCTGTGGAGCAGTCTGCCATGAAAATCTGATTTGGATATTTGGCCTTTACCTCATGGAAGAACTCATCCAGTGTCTTGCCTCCTGGGCGGGTGGATATGGTAGCATCCATAGCAATGATTTCCGGCTTTACCTCCATCAGCTCATCAATTTCCTTCATGGTTGGGGTTATATAGATAACAGAGTCCTCATAATCTCTTTTGACAATGCCGATAATAGGCAGGTCTACATTATGCTGAATCTCAGCAATATCCTCCTTGGTATTAGCCCGAATGCCACAGGCGCCACCCTGCTGAGCGGCCAGAGCCATACGGCCCATTATAAATGAAGAATGGAGTGGCTCATTAGGCAGAGCCTGACAGGAAACGATTAATTTGCCCTTGAGACTGGCAATCTTTTCCTCTAATGTTTTACCCATGTTTCTTCCTCCTTGTTATGGTTTTTCATTCCCAGGAGATATTGGGGGGTGGAGTAGTTAGACTAACATTAGTCTTGCCGGCAGTAGAGCCTGTACTGCTGTTATCAATGGCAGCAATGGCAGCGGCAGAAATACTAACCGTATCACCTACACCAAAGATGTGGAGAAAATAAACGGGAATTTCCTTTTCAAGCCGTACCCTATAATAGGCTGTGCCATTCTGATCCTCCCGTGCTTGAAGGATTGGTTCAATATTTTTGAGGCTGCCCAGATTCTCATAGATGGAAAACAGGGCATAATCATCAGCATTATCATGTCCATAAAGGCCTGGTGCATCACCAAAATCTCTATAGGCACAGGCTCCAGCAATAGCTGCCGCGTCTGCCGCATTTTGCAGCTTGGATTTATGGAGATACATATTGCCGAAATCCACAGTAAAGCCACAGACTGCTATGAGAAGGGGTAATAAAACTGCTGTAAATATTAATATTTGTCCTTTTTGTCTATATACAGTCCATGATATCAGATATTTGCGCCAATTGCCTGTCATTTTTTCCTCCTTTGGGATAGTGGACTTTTAATTTTGTTTTTCCAATTGTTGAAT
Organism: uncultured Anaerovibrio sp.; assembly: GCA_934196075.1. GTDB lineage: Bacteria > Bacillota > Negativicutes > Selenomonadales > Selenomonadaceae > Anaerovibrio. The sequence continues at coordinate 12,486 of CAKPVW010000011.1, read as the reverse complement.
TTTTCTTTCATGTGCCTTGACCGAGAAATTCAATCTAGCTCGTTCTTCTTCAGAAACAGTATCATCCTTGGCTGTGGCAGCTAGATAGTCCTGAATCCGCTGCTTGCGGGCAGATATGGCTTGAATTTCATCAGCCAAAGGCTTTGGCTCTCTCAGGGCTGTTCCGTAAATAGTGCGGATATTGTCAATAATATGCTGGGCATAGCCTCGTTCAGCAGAAGCTTTTTCCAGGTATTCTGCCACACCATAAATAATCTCATAGGGATCTCTGGCCTCCTGAATCCATTCCAGCAAATCCATTTTGATGCTTTCCTGCACTCCATGAGGGGTGTTGATTAATTCCTGAAAATTTGCCTCCTCTGACATAATGTCCACATCCTTCTCTATCAAAGACAATTACTTACAATCTAACTGTTGATAATTCCTTTTCGTTGTGTATACCTACATACATTATATCAGCAGTTGGTCAAGGAAACAAATTATGTTATAATTAACCACAGTAACTCTTGATTTATCCACAGAAATCTGTGATTTGTTCAGGGATAAGCCAAGAGTTATTCACTATTTTATGCACAATGGAGCATTTCCTGTGGATAAGTTATGCAGACTATCCACAGGAAGGCTAAAATATATGTGCATTCTGGAGGAATATTTTATGAAAGAAAAGAAGGAATTGCAGCGGGGGCTAAAGAACCGACATTTGCAAATGATGGCTTTAGGCAGTGCTATAGGTACGGGCTTGTTCTATGGTTCAGCTTCTACTATTTCCCTCACAGGGCCATCTGTTATGGTGGCTTATCTTATTGGCGGCATTGTGATTTATTTTATCATGCGGATGTTGGGAGAAATGGCTGTGGATGAGCCGGTATCTGGCTCCTTTAGCTACTATGCCACCAAATATTGGGGCCCCTTCCCAGGGTTTCTCTCTGGCTGGAATTATTGGTACTGTTACATTATGGTAAGTATGGCGGAACTGACGGCAGTAGGTATTTATATAAATTACTGGCTGCCTGATGTACCCCAGTGGTTATCGGCTTTAGTTTGTCTTTTGGCCATTACAGCCATCAACCTGGTCAATGTAAAGGCCTATGGCGAAATGGAATTTTGGATGGCTTTGATTAAGGTGGTGGCCATTCTCAGCATGATTATCCTAGGGGCCTATTTGATATTTTCCAATCCTGCAGGTTTTCCTGACAATATGAGCAATCTTTGGGCTCATGGGGGCTATATGCCTAATGGTGTATGGGGCTTAATGATGGCCTGCGTAGTGGTTATGTTTTCTTTTGGTGGTATTGAGCTTTTGGGTATTACAGCTGGAGAGGCAGAGGATCCAGATAAATCCATTCCTCAGGCTATCAATCAGGTTATCTGGCGTATTTTGATTTTTTATGTAGGCACTATGTTTATTTTGATGTGCCTGTGGCCTTGGAATCAGGTGGGCATGGAGGCCAGTCCTTTTGTGCAGATTTTTGATAATGTGGGTATTCCAGCAGCAGCTCATATTCTCAATCTGGTGGTGCTGTCTGCGGCCATTTCCGTGTATAATTCCGCTATTTACAGCAATTCCCGGATGCTTTATGGCCTGTCTGACAAGGGGGATGCACCGGCTATTCTCCACAAGCTTTCCCATCGGGGAGTTCCAGTTACCGGCACTTTGATTTCCTCTGGCATTACCTTTATTATTGTTATTATGAATTACCTCTTTCCTAGTCAGGTATTCATGTATCTTTTTGCGGTGGTAATTATTTCTGCGGTTATTAACTGGGTTTCCATCACTGTAACTCATATGAAATTCCGTCAGCATTGTCTCAAAACCGGTCATCCTGTGCCTCATTTTCATTCATGGCTTTACCCTTGGATGAATTATTTCTGCCTGGCCTTTTTGGCAGGAGTCATCTTTATGATGACACAGATTCCAGATATGCAGATGGCTGTCTGGGCTTTGCCAGTATGGCTGTTGGTGCTGTATGCCGGTTATAGGTTTAGAAAGAGTTAAGATTGTATGCAAATAAAAGCATGGTGAGAACACTTTGGTGGAACTGACCATGCTTTTTGTGTGGAGAAAATACCATTGGGGCAACTGGCAGAAAGATTAAAATAATGCTATAATTTCTTCTATAGGAAAGGGGATATTGTGGAAGGCTATGCTATGGCAAAATTTGGAGGTTTTCTGCAATAAAAGAAGAAATGGAGTCTATTTACAATCGTATAAAAAATGCCATGACGGCAGAGGGGATTATGCCGGAGGATTTTGTACTGAGGCCTAAGGTGCAGGATGGCAGACAGTTTGCTGATGGTGCTATTGATGGCACTATTCGCTATTATATGGGGCCTGCCAGCAATACAGATATTGAAATGCTTACCCAGGCTTTGAATCTGGCTTCCACAGATAAATTTGAGGATGCAGCCAATGCATTGATTACCTATTTTGCTCAGGGAATTGTAATGCTGCCAGTTATGGACAAGGTGCAGGAGTGGATTTATAATCATCCCCAGGAGCTTTCGCCAGAGAATTTAGGACGGTTTGCCATGACCTTGCTGTTGCAAAGTCCAGATGCAGAATCTGTAAAATTTGCACTAACTATTCTGGAGGTATTGGAGCAGGAGCCTAGTGAAGATTTGCAGGAACTGCTGTTAACCTTGGCAGCCTGTGAGGAATTGACCTTGTTCTGTCTCTTTGCTTTGGGAAGCTATGACAATGCCAATGATATTTATTTCCAGCTGGCTCAGAAGCTAAAGGGCTGGGGGAGAATCCACGCTATCAGCATGTTGAAGGCAACTAATGAGGAGATTCGCAGCTGGCTGCTGGCTGAGGGTTGGCAGAACAATATTATGCCAGAGTATTCTGCTATTACCATTATCAAGCGTACCAAGCTGGCAGATTTGCTGCAGCAGGTGGAGGCTGGTCAGGGTACTGAGTTGGTAAATCAGGCAGGCAATCTTATTGGCCATGCCTTGCAGGAGGAGCCAATTGCAGGTTTGTCCGGTTACAAGCGGGCAGGGGAATTGCTGCAGGGATATTTATCTCAGGCAGGGCAGGTAGAGCTAAGTGAAGCCAACCGCCAGAAATTGCCAGAAATCAAGACCTTTATCGAAAACAGCCAGTTGGATAACAAATGGCAGTTAGTAGAGATGTGTAACAATATTTTGGGCTAACTATAGACAATAAAAATCCGCAGAAGTTCACGATGTGTGAATTTCTGCGGTTTTTTGCGTTAAAGTATTTTTATGTGTTGTTGTATTACCTTACTCACATCCTTTCAAGAATGTTATAACAAAACACAATATAAATAACAATAAATATGTCGATATCATCTAAAAACGCCGTAAAACCACTGCCTTTAGGTATGGGGAGTGTCAGGTCCGGCAAGGTGAAGAAATTTGGCGTTTTAGACTACACATATGTCTTGCGGGGGGGGACAACTATGCTATAGTAGTTCTTTGGAGGGATGATATGTGAATTTTATGGTTAGAAATTTTCAGGGTAAATATTTTAAGGATGCCATGATAATGCTGTCTATTATGCTGGCAGTATTTTTTATCAGTGAAAAAGGAGTATCCTCATCTGGAATTGGGTTATTTGTAAGGAAAAGTATTATATGTTCATTGGTGCTGTATATTGTACAGATTGTGGTCAAAGAGAGATTCTTTTCCAAACATTGGCTTATGGCACATGGATTGATTTGCTGGGAATATTTGTACATTTTTGTGCAGGCAGTATTTATTAATCAAGGTGCTATGGGGCAAATTTATGAAAACGAAATTTTTATTGGCTCCTACGGAGCTGCGGGTTTGATTTTTTTGCAATATATTCAAGATAATTATGTAAAAAATGAAATTTTGGTCACAGTTCTAGATTTGCCCAAAGTGATATTGACAGTTATTCCAGTGATTACATTTATTCATTGGAGGATATATGGTTATAATATAGGATTTGAGGAAATGATGGCTGTACAACAGACATCATTTCGGGAAGCTGCTGAGTGGTTGGTAGTATATGTAGGATTGTTGCCAGTTTTTGTGTTGTTATTGGGGACATTGGCAGAATTTTATGTTTTCCATATCCTGCGCAAGAAAATAGTAACAAGAAAATTTGGTTATTTTCCAGAAAAAAATAGGAATAAATATTTGGTTATCATATTAGCCATTTTGTCCTTTTATTATCCGGTGAAAATCATTGCTGAATCTGATTGGACAGGACAATATATTAAAGCTGTTGTATATGAAAAAAATATAGCCAAATACGTGAAAAATATGGAGCAAAAATCAGCTGTAATAGAGTTTAGAAATAATAGCATGATTAGCAGTGTTCCCCATACGGTAGTTGTTGTAATAGGTGAATCAGCGAATAGAGACAAACTGCATGCATATAATGCAGAATATCCATTTGCTGATACGCCTTGGATGGATAAAAACAAGGGAAACGAGAATTTTGTATTTTTTGCGAATGCTTATGCCTGTCAAAGTATGACTCTCCAGGTGCTTGAACAGGCTTTGACAGAGAAAAGTGCTTACAATGATAAAGAGTTGTTGGAGGCAATGAATTTTATTGATATTGCCAAGGCCAAGGGGTATAAAACCTATTGGATTACAAATTTAACAGGCAACAATTCCGGCTCATTTTATGGCATGATTGCCTCCAGAGCAGATTGTGTTTATCGGGAAAATGCTGAATATGATGATAATATGCTTGAATTTTTAACTCAAATTAATCCATATGAAAATAACTTGATTGTATTTCATGGTAATGGCAGTCATGCAAGCTATGTAGCACGTTATCCAGCAGAGGAGGCTGTTTTTGTAGATGGTACAGTGGAATCTGAATATGCTAATTCCATTCGCTATGTAGATAAGTTTTTAGAAAGTATATATGAATTTGGTATCAATAATCTTAATTTACAATGTATGTTTTATTTTTCTGACCATGGAGAGAATTTAAAGACAGGTCATGGACCTAGCGATAAAGATTTTGTCAAAGTACGCATACCAGTAATGATTTATACATCTCCAGAATATAGAAAGAATAATCCTGAACTATGTACTGCATTATATCAGCACAAGGAGAATTTTTTTACTAATGACATGATGTATAATACTATCTGCGGTATGTTAAAGGCAAAATCAAATTTCTATGATGCTAAGGAAGATTTATCAGCATCAGATTTTGCCTACCATAAAGATGATTTATATACTTTCGGCAAAAAGGCAAAGGTTATAGATGACCCTGCCTTGTAGTGAAAAACTTTATTCTTATCTTCCAAATCCATATGAATCTGTTAAAAGAACTGCAAAGAAGCTTGTTAGAATAGTGTTATTTTTGTCAACAAGGACTTGCAAATAACACGATTGAAAGGTATAATTATTATAAAGAAAGTGCTACCGATAGACGGTTAGCCCATATATCTGTTCAGATTTAACCGCACAGTTTGGGACCTGGGGCGGTTATTTCTGTTTACGGGCATCTAAAAAATCCGCAGAAGTTCACGATATGTGAATTTCTGCGGATTTTTGCGTATCTATATTTACACTCCGAAAAGCAGGACTACGCCCCCCATAGTGCTCATGCCTACAATGCAAAATTTCAGCACTGGGCGGGGGGCTAGATGGGTAAGCTTGGCCCCAAGATAGGCACCGATAAACTGGCCTACCAAAGTTTGCAGGAAAATGGCTACATCCAGCTGGCCCTGGAGAATATATCCCAGGCCGCCAGCTACGGAAATTGGCAGGATAACCATCATGCAGGTGCCAATAGCCTGTATTAGCGGCACCCCGAAGATAATCAGCAGAGTAAGCTGAATAAAGGCAGCGGCACCAATGCCAAAGGCACCAGAGATAAAGCCATTGACCGTACCGGCTAAAAGGCCATAGATATACAGCTTTTTGCCTGCCAATAAATGGTCGGGAAAATGAAAGCGAGCATTGAGCCAGTCGGAATGATAAACCTTCAAATAAAGCAAAACAGCTGACAATAGCATAATATAGCTGGTCATATAGCGTACCAATTCAGCATCCAGCATCATGGAAACATTGGCACCAGCAAAGGAGCCGACAACGCCGCCGATACCCAGAACAGCACCGGTTTTTACCACTACCTCTCCTTCCTTGAAGTGGCTATAGGCGCCAGAAAGACAGGTAAAAATCATAGCAGTCAGGGCCACTGCGAGGGCCTCATGCATGGGCACATGGAAGCCTACTACCAGCATGGCAATAGTTACACCGGCACCACCAGCACCAACAAAGCCAATAACAGCACCTAAAAGCAGCATGGCAAGAAAAAGCATGAAATCAAATCCTTTCAATATATGGTCACAAAAAAGCCGTAAACCCCTGTCTTTAGGCATGGGGAGTGTCAATCCTTCAGAGAAAGATACACCAAAGGCTGTTGCTATTAACAAGCCATGCTATTATAACACAAAAAATCAGCTTTTAGTGTATACAATATCAATATCTGATATAGACCATCTGATTATACCCCCTTAGCACAGCTTTCCGCCACCTGTAGAGGTGGGTGACATCGGACACCTCGTTATATTTGGAAACATCTTTCATAGTTTCTTGACAGGGGGGCTGGGCAAAGGCTATAATACTAATGCAGTGTAATTGTACAATTGCGAATAGACTTCATGGCAATTATATATATGCTGATATAGCACAGTTGGTAGTGCATCGGATTCGTAACCCGAAGGTCGCCAGTTCGATTCTGGCTATCAGCTCCACAAAAAACAACAGGCTGTCCCGCTGGGGGCGGCCTGTTTTGCTATGCTAAATATATGGGACAAAAAACGATGTGCCTGAATTGGGGCTAAAAAGTTTCTAATGACTTTGCTGCATATTGTCCAGCAGAGCCTGTTTGAGCTGATTTTCAATAGCATTTAGCTCCTGCTGTGCATTTTGTCTGGCAATACGTCCCTCCTGCTGAATTTTCAAGGTTTCTGTCAATGTATTTACCAAATCCTCATTAACCTTTTTTACAGTTTCAATATCCACAATACTGCGGTTGTTTTCCTTGGCTGTTTCAATGCTATTCAGCTTCAGCATTTCGGCATTCTTTTTTAACAGCTCATTGGTGGTATCAGAGATGGCCTGCTGCATTTGCAGAACATGCTGCTGACGACTCAATCCTAGAGCAATCACAATCTGATTTTTCCAGAGAGGGATAGCATTGTAGATTGCCCCTTGTACCCTCTCCACCAGAAGCTTGTCGTTATTCTGAATCAAACGCAGCTGAGGCGCTGTTTGAATAGCAATGGTTTTGCTGATTTTCAAATCGTGGATTTTCTTTTCAAATCTATCTACATTGCTTTCAAAATCACTAACCACCTGGGCAGCCATAGGATCGGTAGAGCTGGCCGCATCACTGCGCAACTTGGGGAGAACTTGATTGCGCATTTCAGCCAGCTTTTCCTCACCGGCCTGAATATAAAGCTGCAGCTCCTTGAAATAGGCCAGATTTTTTTGATAAAGATTGTCAAAAAGTACAATATCCTTCATCATAGTGGTTTTGGCCTTTTCCAGCTCAGATTGAATTTTTTCTACCTTGGTGGAAAGCTTTTCGTAGGAGCTAAGCATATTTTCTCCCTTGTTTACCAGAGAACCAATGAGGGGGATTTTTTTCACAAAGCTGTCATTTTGACTATCTGAAAAAGCATTGATTTTTCCCGATAGCTCTGTCAGCAGCTCTCCCACGGTACCGCTGTCCTTGGTGCGAACCTGACTAAGCAGACTATCTGAAAAGGCTGCCATATCCTTTTGGGCAGTGGAGCCGAATTGCAGGGCATAGCCGGAATCCATCAAATTGATTTTTTCCTTGATTTCCTCTACCTGCTGTCGCTCTGCTGGGGTAAGAGCTTCCGTCTGGGCTGTAACCTGCTGAATCTCCTGTTGTTGATTCAAAGGAGCTGGCTGGGAGCTAGTTTCGGCTTTTTTGGCCTGTAACAAATCTTCAAGACTAATATCTGGCATAAATTTCATCCTTTCTATGGCATGATAACTGTTTTATTTCTGGAAGCGCCCTCTAGGCCGCGAGTGACATTTCTGCTTTTCACGGCAGGTATCGAAGGGGCGGTCTATACGAAAATCACGGATAATATTTTCGGCAGAGTTTTGCAGGTCTGCCTGCATATTGCCCCCAGAGGATGAGAAAGTATCAGTATCAGTTTGAGAAGCATCCTGAGAGGTATTCATAGTCGGAGAAGTTCTCTTAGGCTGATTGCGGATTCCAGCATCAGACATAATTTGACTGGCTACCTGCAGTTCAGATTCCATTTCCATAACCTTGTCCGAAACCATGCGGCTGAATTGAGCTTCGTAGGCCTCGTCAAAGGCATCGAGAGTAATTTTGGTTTTGGCCTTTACCTGCGCAATTTCCTTGGTATTCAGATTCATTTCCTCGAATTCTAAAAATTGCTGAGAAAGACTCAAGGCTCTATCCTGGTAATAATTGATAAATTGGTTGGCCAAGGAAATCTTTTCAGGGTGCTGCTGCATATAATTTAGCATCTTTAGGGCAATTTCCTGCATTTTTTTCAATTGTTCAATCAGCTCTCTGTCAGAAAGCCGGCGGATAATATCGTTCAGGCTGTTATAGTCTGCCACGGCTTTTTCATAGCTTTCCTGAGTAAAATCACTAACAGTATTTCCGGAGTTGGTTTCTGACAATTCCACTGCCTTGATGGGAGCCAGGGCCTTAGCTTTTTCCCGCTGCATTTGCCATTTGGTCAGCCAAAGCTTGCGGCTGCCAAAGGTACAAAAGCCCAGACCAGCTAGTCCCATAAGGGCGGCAGGCAGGAATTTTCCCACAAAGAGGCCCCCTACAAAGGCCACAATTAAAATTAACCCCGTAATGAAAAGAAAGATATCCAGAGCCGCTGAGCAAATATCCCGAAATATTTTTTTTATAAAATCCCACATAATATACCTCGATTCTCTTATCACATGGTGCAGTTATCCAATACCTATATTTTAATATCTCTTATGAGGTAAAGCAAACATTATTAGTTATTGACATATGCCATAAAAGGTGCTATATTGACACTGATAACGGTTTTCAATCAGTAAGTGTTCATACGAGGTATTTTATGCAAAAAGAAAAATACATTATTACCGGCATGACCTGTTCAGCCTGCTCGGCCAGAGTACAAAAGGCTGTGGACAGGCTGCCGGGGGTTCAAGAGGCAGTAGTAAATTTGCTGACCAATAGTATGCAGATTAGTTATGATGAAAAACAGCTTTCTTCGACAGAGGTTATTCAGGCTGTGGAAAAGGCAGGCTATGGTGCCGGCTTAGCAGGGGAAGCTGTCCAAGGTACGCAGGCAAAATCTTCCACTGCACCAGTAGGTGAAAATGTCTTGGATAAGGAAGCTGCCAATATGAAGCAGCGGCTTATCTGGTCTATAGCCTTCCTGATACCGCTTATGTATATAGCCATGCATCATATGCTGTTGGAATGGTTTGGTTTGCCGGTGGTTCCGGCTTTCAAGGCTGTATTTCACGGGCCAGAAAATGCTATAACCTTTGCCTTTGCCCAGCTCTTGCTGGTTTGCCCGATTTTGCTGTTTAACCGCAAGTATTTTATCAATGGCTTTCGGAATCTTTTCCATGGCTCTCCCAATATGGATAGCTTGGTAGGTATGGGCTCAGCTGCTTCAGTGGTATTTGGCATATTTGCCATTTTTCGCATGAGCTGGGGATTGGGCCATGGGGATATGGCTTTGGTGGAGGAATATAGTCAAAACCTTTACTTTGAATCTGCCGGTATGATTGTTACCTTGATTACGGTGGGTAAATATTTGGAGGCCAGAGCTAAAAACAGCACCGGAGAGGCATTGCACAAGTTGATGAAGTTAAGACCGCAAACCGCCCTGGTTATACGGCAGGGCCAGGAGCAGGAGGTATCTGCTCAGGAGCTAGCTGTAGGTGATGAAATCGTTGTGAAGCCGGGAGGAATTATTGCCGCAGATGGGGTGGTAATTTCTGGCAGTACCACTGTGGATGAGGCTGCCATTACCGGGGAAAGCTTGCCGGTAGTGAAAAATCCTGGAGACAAGGTGGTTTCAGCCACTATTAATCAGAATGGCTATATTCACTTCCGGGCGGAAAAGGTCGGGGCAGAATCCACCATTAGCCAGATTATTCAGCTGGTGGATGAGGCCAGCAGTTCCAAGGCGCCTATTGCCAAAATAGCTGATAAGGTGGCTGGCGTATTTGTACCAGCAGTTATTGGGATTGCTATTGTGGCGGCAGGAATTTGGCTGGCCTTGGGAGCAACATTGGAATTTGCCTTTTCTATTGCTATTTCTATCTTGGTGATTTCCTGTCCTTGTGCCCTGGGGTTAGCCACTCCAGTCGCTATTATGGTAGGTACTGGCAAAGGCGCCCAACGGGGAATCCTTTTGAAATCCGGTGAGGCCTTGGAACAGGCCAAAAATATAGATACTATTGTATTGGACAAAACAGGCACCATAACCCAGGGAAAACCTCAGATTACAGATATTATAGCTCTGACAGTTTCCTCCCAGGAGCTTTTGGCGCTGACCATGGCTTTGGAAAAAGCTAGTCAGCATCCTTTGGCCACTGCCATTGTGGATTATGGAGCAAAGGCAAATATTCCTCTTTATGAGGTGGCTGATTTTCACAATGAAGCAGGCAAAGGGATTTCTGGCAGAGTACAGGGCAAAACGATATATGTAGGCAATACTGCATATATGAAGGATTTGAATATTTCCATAGAGGCAAATAGGGAAAAGCTGACTGAGCTGGCAGATTTGGGGCGAACAGTTCTGTTGATAGCAGATGAACATAGCCTTTTGGGGCTGCTTGCTGTAGCTGATAGGGAAAAAACATCCAGTAAGAAGGCAGTACAGGCTATGGACAATATGGGTTTAGAGGTTATTATGCTGACAGGAGATAATCAGCGAACGGCTCAGGCTGTGGCTGATAGAGTCGGTATAAAGCAGGTAATTGCCCAGGTTTTGCCTCAGGATAAGGAGCTGGCTGTTAGACAACTGCAGCAGCAAGGCAAAAAAGTGGCCATGGTGGGGGATGGCATCAATGATGCCCCTGCTTTGGCTCGGGCAGATGTAGGTATTGCCATTGGAGCAGGTACAGATATTGCCTTGGATAGCGCTGATGTGGTGCTGGTTGGCAATGACCTTTTGGCTGTGGTGGACACCATAGGACTTAGCCGAGGCGTGATACGCAATATTAAGGAAAATCTTTTCTGGGCCTTCATTTACAATATTATTGGCATTCCACTAGCGGCGGGATTGCTTTATCCGGCCTTTGGGCTAAAGCTGTCGCCTATGATTGGGGCAGCAGCCATGAGCATGAGCAGTGTTTGTGTGGTACTGAATGCCCTTAGATTGAAACATTTTCACTTTCAACATGGCAATTCCATTTCTGATAGCAGGGATGTGAAGCAAATACAGGTTAATGAAGAAGAAAATTCATTGAATGTAGGAAAGGATGAACAGATAATGAAAAAAGAGTTAAAAATCCAAGGCATGATGTGCCAGCATTGCCAAAAGCATGTTAATGATGCCCTTAGCAAAATGGAGGGGGTAATTTCTGTGGATGTAAATTTGGAGGCTAAGACTGCCACGGTAGAAGCCAGTCGAGATATTCCAAGGGAGGAATTCAAGGCTATAATTGAGGAAGCAGGCTATGAATTAGTGTAATGAGGCGGTTGCAGCACTTCACCTCTATAGGTTGTAGTAATTAAATTCCTGTTCTTTGGGTGGTTTTAGAGACCTGCAAATAGCGGTAAAATTCGTTGTTTGCAGGTTTTTAAAATTTTTTTTAAAAAAGTGTTGACAAAGTTGCTAGAAAAATGTATTATATTCCTTGTCAGTCACGCAGAGCACTGACAAACACAGTAAATATGCGGAAATAGCTCAGTTGGTAGAGCATCACCTTGCCAAGGTGGGGGTCGCGAGTTCGAGTCTCGTTTTCCGCTCCATACTATGTTTTGCATTTCTCGCATGACTTTAGCCGTGCGAGATTTTCTATCAAAAGTCATGGGCCTATAGCTCAGTTGGTTAGAGCAACCGGCTCATAACCGGTCGGTCCCAGGTTCGAGTCCTGGTGGGCCCACCATTTCTTAGAAAGCAGCAGACAACCACAACATGACTCAGTAGCTCAGCTGGATTAGAGTATTTGACTACGAATCAAAGGGTCGGGGGTTCGAGTCCCTCCTGGGTCACCATTTTTGTGGGTAGGTGCCCGAGTGGTTAAAGGGAACGGACTGTAAATCCGTCGCCGTAGGCTACGATGGTTCGAATCCATCCCTGCCCACCATTTTTCTTGCCTAAAATGAGCGTCAAAAACTTCTTAAAAAATATTTTAAAAAGTGCTTGACAATCTGGTGAGAATGAGTTATTATAAACAAGCTGACTCACGCAGAGAGCTTACGAAAATCTGATAAAGATTTTACAAAGCCAGTGAGAAAGCAGTGTTCCTTGAAAACTAAACAATGCAAATAGGAAATCA
>CAKPVW010000010.1 GCA_934196075.1 uncultured Anaerovibrio sp. | reverse complement strand
GCGGAAATAGCTCAGTTGGTAGAGCATCACCTTGCCAAGGTGGGGGTCGCGAGTTCGAGTCTCGTTTTCCGCTCCATTTTTTTATCTAGTGTTTTATGTATATTGGTGACATAGCCAAGCGGTAAGGCCGAGGTCTGCAAAACCTCTATTCCCCAGTTCGATTCTGGGTGTCACCTCCAAGAAAGATATTCCCTGAGGATTCTCAGGGTTTTTTTATTGCCATTTTGTTCTAAAAAGCATATAATAAAGACATAACTAAGACGAGAGTAGAGGTTGACCAATGGCAGAGAACAAGTTCAAATTTACGGATAATTTATTGAAGGTGTACAACTACACCTTTACAGAGGAAACAACTTATGGCTTTTACAAACCTAATGAAGCCATGTATGTTGGTGTGCGCATGACAGAGAAGCAGTATAACTGCCCTGGCTGTCACAAGGTTTTTACGGTGAAAATACGCAATGATAATGATGGGATTCTGTATTTTTCCAAGGCTAGAATTGCTCAGCAGAAAAAGATTTATGAAGAGCTGGACAAGGATTTTCCGGCAGATTGGGAGCTGATGGAAAAGCCTTATGCTTATCAGTTGATAGGATATTGTCCTGATTGCGCAGCCAAAAAGTTGGCAGATGCTCAAGATAATGGTCAGAGAATAAACAATCTGTGTCATCAGCTTTATTTGCAGGATATGTTGGTGTACGATAAGGCAAGACAATTTACCACGGATGCGGTGGAAAGATGGCTGGCTGGGATTCAGGAACCGGAGGAGCTGACCAGATTCGACCTGACTAGACCAGAGATTGTACAAGAGCTGATCTGGATTATGGTGCTTAGTGATACAGAGGCTTGTGAGCAAGCTTTGCAGGAGTATCGAGATGCTATTCAGCCTATTCTGTATGAATTGGAGCAGCTGTTGGAGAAGGCTACCCCTGCTTGGAAAGCCTATGCACCAAGAAGCTCTAGTTTGCCAGAATCTATGTCTGATGGTGAGTATCACGAATATACATTAGCTTTTCCGGCAGATGATACTGTAGGTCATGATTTTTATTTCCCTCGCATGGTGGAGAAATCCCGGGTAGAGATGTTCGTAAAGCAGCCGCGTATGGAATCCATTCAGGATCTGCTGGCAGATGCAGGGTTCCAGGAACAATGGATTGATATGGTGATGGACAAGGCCAATGAATTGATTAGATAATTTTTGCTGTAGGATTCAGCTTCTTTTAATTAAATTATGCTATGCTGTTGAGCAGAGTATTTTTGTGCTGACAGTAGTTAGCCTATGAAGCAAAGGAGATTGAAGATGAAGCGAATTGTAATCTGTATGTTGGTATTGTCTATCTGTATGTTGAATGTAGTATCATATGCCGCTAAGAAAACTGGCAGCTTGCAGGCAGAGGATTTTGCTTACAAGGGTGTGGCTTTGGGAGATGATGTGGCTTCCATGACCGCAAAGTTGGGAGAGGCGGATTTTGATACAGATATTGTGGTTTTGGATGAGACAGTTAAGGGCTATATCTATGGTTCGGATTTGAAGGTAGGCGTTGACCCTCGCTCCAACAAGGTGGTAGCTATTATCTGCAAGGACAAAAACTACAAGGCTAGAGATGGTGTAACCTATGGCTCCACCAGAGCCAAGCTGCTGCAGGTATATGGCAGTGGAGAAAAGCTGAAAAGGGATGGTGATATCTATTATGTTTATCGCAATCCTGAGAATGAGAAGCAGAAGCTGATGCTGTCTTTGGAAACGACGAATTATTATGTAGAGAGCTTCTTGATTACCAGCCTGCCTCTTACTGAGGAGGAGCAGGCTGAGTATGACATGGGGGAATTTCCTACGGAGCTGGAGGGCCATGAGAATGACGGGAATGAGGCCAAGGTGTCCGGTGGATTCAATAGTCGTGGTGAGTGGTGGGCCCAATATCGTGTCAACGATAATGTAACCATAGGTATCTAATTCGTATAGGGGCATAGGGAGATATAGAAAGGCGGGTGTAGTTTCTTGAATAAAAAACACTTGATAAGGGTGGCTCAGGGGTTGGAACCGGCAGATTTGGTGTTAAAGAATGCCGAGGTATTCCATGTATATACTGGGGAGTTTATTTTATGTGATATAGCTATTGCTGATGGTTATATTGCAGGTACAGGCTCATATTTTGGTATAGAAGAAATAGATATGCAGGGAAAATATATTACTCCAGGGTTTATAGATGCCCATGTGCATATCGAAAGCTCCATGCTGACACCTTATCAATTTGCCAAGGCAGCGCTGCCATGTGGTGTAACCACTATTGTAACTGATCCACATGAGATTGCTAATGTATGCGGCAGTCAGGGAATTCAGTATATGTTGGATGCGACGGAACAAATACCTTTGAATGTATATGTGATGCTGCCATCCTGTGTTCCATCTACTGATTTTGAGAATTCAGGAGCGGTGCTTTTAGCAGAGGATTTGGAGCCATTCCTGCAGCATCCAAGGGTTTTGGGATTGGCTGAGGTAATGAATGCTCCGGGAGTGCTCCAACAGGATGAAAATGTTATGGCTAAGCTGGAGATGGCCAAGGATTGCTGTATTGATGGACATGCACCGGGATTGACCAGCAGTCAGCTTATGGGCTATGGTGCTGCTGGTATTACTACTGACCATGAGTGTATTACCAGAGAACAGGCTTTGGATAGATTGCGGGCAGGCATCAAGGTTATGCTGCGTGAAGGTACGGCCGCTAAAAACCTAAAGGGACTTTTGCCAGCTGTAAATCCTGATACAGCTCCTTATTTTATGTTTTGTGCTGATGATAAGATTCCCGCAGAGCTTTTGGACAGCGGTTATATTAACTATATGGTTAAAACAGCTATAGAGGAGGGGGTTAGTGTAGCCAATGCCTTGCAGATTGCTACTATTAACTCAGCTCGTCATTATGGCATCAAAGATGTGGGAGCGATTTTGCCTGGCCGTAAGGCAGACTTGCTTGTCTTTGATAATTTAGATGAGTGGAAGCCGTTGCAGGTATATAAAGATGGCCGTTTGGCTGTGGATAATGGCAGACTGGTGCAGGAGGGCAGGAACTGTGATAGCAGTATGCTGGAGCATACCGTAAATATAGCACCAGTAACGGAGGAAAGTTTTAAACTGCCGCTCAAGACAGAGATGGCCAATGTCATAGGGCTGGTTCCTTACCAGATTGTTACCAATAAGGCGACCTTGCCTGTAAAGCTGGTAGATGGTTGTGCTGTAAGTGATGTAGCAAATGATATTTTGAAGCTGGCTGTGCTGGAAAGGCATCATGCTACTGGAAATATCGGCTTGGGTTTGGTTAAAGGTTTCGGCTTGAAGCGAGGAGCCTTGGCCTCTACGGTGGGCCATGATTCGCATAATATGATTGTCATTGGCACCAATGACAAGGATATGCTGGTTGCTGTGCAGGAACTGCAGCGCATTGGCGGTGGCATCTGTATTGCCCAGCAGGGTGAGATTCGTGGTGTCCTGCCCTTGCCGGTAGGCGGTCTTATGACTAATGAGCCGGCGGCAGTTGTGGCCAAACAGCAGGCAGAGATGATAGCTCTTGCCAGAGAGATGGGGGTGCCAGAGTTCTATTCCCCATTTTTGACCTTGGCGTTTCTTAGCCTGCCAGTAATACCTTCCTTGAAGCTGACGGATAAAGGATTGGTAGATGTAGATTCATTCAAGTTTATTCCTTTGGAGGTTAAATAATGGTTTCTCTTAACTCAGTTGCTAAGTATAAAAGATTACTGAGTCCTTTTGGTCTTGTTCGATTGATGGTAATGACAGCTATTGCTTGTCGGTTGATGATGCCGGATTGCGGTGTAGCTGCCGGGGAAAGGGTACTGCCGGATGCCCCGTGGATTACGGCTCCTTCTGCTATAGTAGTAGATATGGCGACAGGCGGTATCATTTACGCTAAGGGGGCGGATGATCAACGTTATCCTGCCAGCACTACCAAGATTATGACTGGTATTCTGACCTTGGAAAATGGAAATTACAATCAGAGTGTTACAGTCAGCTCTCATGCCGCTTGGGTGGAAAGCACCGGCCTTTGGGCAGGTCAGTCCATGCGGGAGTTTGAGATGCTGGAACTGATGCTGCTGGAGTCTGATAATGGTGCAGCTACAGCTCTCGGAGAGACTATAGGAGGCAGCGAGGCTGGCTTTGCTGCCATGATGAATCAAAAGGCTCGGGAGCTTGGCATGAGTGGCACCCATTTTGTAAACTGTAATGGTATGCCTGATGAGGATCATTATTCTACCGCTAGGGATATAGCTAAAGTGGCTGCTTATGCCATGAAAAATGAACTGTTTAGACGGATTGTAGCCAGTCCAAAGATTATTATGCCGGATTGGGAAAATCCAGGCAGTACCTATGAGGCAGAGAATACCAATAAGCTGTTGGAATCTTATCCAGGTTGTATTGGAGTCAAAACTGGTTATACCAATGCTGCTGGGGGATGTTTGGTTTCTGCTGCCAGCCGCAATGGTCGGGAGCTTTTATGCGTGGTACTGAAATCCTCTGATATGGATACTAGATTTTCCGATTCCGCTGCTTTGCTGGATTATGGTTTCCTCTGTGCAGAGAATGGCTTGGCAGAACTGCCACGTAACTGACCTAATTGACAGATTTATGTAGTTTTGTTATTCTAAAAGAAGTGATATATCATAATCATTATGATTTATCACTTCTTAATTTTTTCAAATTTGTAAAAAACTACGACTTTGGTCGTAGACAGTATGTCAATTAGTGAGGAGATATAATGAACGTAGAGCATATTCATCATTATAGCCATCATTTGGATCGAGAAATGAATATCAGGGTATATGGACACGATGGCCTGCCTCTGGTGGCTTTTCCTTGCCAAAATGGAGATTGCTATAATTATGAGGGTTACGGTTTTTTGGATAATATCGCCGACTTTATTGAGGGAGGCGCTATCCAGCTGTATGTAGTAGATACCGTGGATGTGGAGAGCTGGTCTGATGTGCATGGGGATAAGGGCTGGAGAGCTTGGCGGCAGGAACAGTATTATCACTACATTGTGGAGGAGGTATTGCCTTGTATTTATTCCCGCAATCATAGTGGCAAGATGCCTGTAGCTTTTGGCTGCAGCCTGGGAGCCACCCATGCGGCTATTGCCTTTTTGCGTCGGCCTGATTTATTTGGTGGCTGCTTGGCTTTATCCGGTGCCTATGATGCCAAATATTTCTTTGATGGCTGGATGAATGACGTGTTGTATCGCAATTCGCCAGTGCATTTTATGGAGAATTTGCCCACAGATCATTGGTATGTGGGATTGTACAATCAGCGGAAGCCTATTTTCTGCGTAGGGCAGGGGCCTTGGGAGGATGAAGGCCGGCGTACAACAGCTATTCTCAGGGATATTTTTCAGGCCAAGGGGATTGGTGCCTGGTGTGACTTCTGGGGCTACGATGTGGACCATGATTGGCCTTGGTGGAAAAAGCAGATGCGTTATTTTTTGCCATATTTATTGGAAGAGTAAGGGCAGAAGAGTAATGGTAGAGTAAACCAGGAAGGAAAAAACATGAATTTTGTATTTATTTCACCGCATTTTCCCCGTACCTATTGGTTATTTGCCAACAGGCTCAAGCGTAATGGGGTAAATGTGCTGGGAATTGGAGATTGTCCTTATGATGGTTTGGAGGAGAATGTTCGGGATTCCCTGACCGAATATTATTACGTTCAGGATATGAAGAATTATGAGCAGGTGTTCAAGGCGGTAGCCTTCTTTTCTTTCAAATATGGCAAGATTGATTGGCTGGAATCCAATAATGAATTTTGGTTGGAACAGGATGCTAGGTTGCGCACAGATTTTCATATTACTACTGGAGAGCAGTATGCAGATATTGGACGCATCAAGAAAAAGTCTGCTATGAAGGAGTATTACCGCAAGGCGGGCATACCTACTGCCAGATTGCATAGAGTATCTACTTTGGAAGCCGCTAAAGACTTTATTAATCAGGTAGGCTATCCCGTTATTGTCAAGCCTGATATTGGGGTAGGAGCCAACGATACCTACAAATTGAAAAATGAGGATGAGTTAAATGGCTTCTTTAACAATTATCCACAGGTTCCTTATGTAATGGAGGAATTTGTGCAGGGAAAGATTTTTTCCTATGATGCCATATTGGATAACAAATCGGAGCCATTGATGGAGTCCTGTACAGAGTGGCCTCCATCTATTATGAATATTGTAACTGATAAGCTTGATTTAGCCTATTTTGTGCGAGCTGATGTGCCAGAGGCCCTTCGCAAAGCTGGACGGGCTACGGTTCATGCCTTTAGTGTAAAAAGCCGTTTTGTGCATTTGGAGTTTTTCCAGCTGGAGCATGACAAGGAAGGTTTGGGTAAAGCGGGAGATTTTGTTGGCTTAGAGGTAAATATGCGTCCTGCTGGCGGCTATACGCCGGATATGATGAATTATGCTCATAGCATGGATGTATATCAAATCTGGGCGGATATGGTTACTGACAACCGCAGGCTGCAGATAGATACCCACGAGGATTATTTCTGTGTTTATGCTGGCAGACGGGACCAGTTCAGCTATGTTCATTCTCCGGAGGAGATTAGCAAGAAGTATGGCAACGATATTGTTATGGCTGAGAGAATGCCGGAGATGATGGTGCCTCAGATGGGAAATCAGTGTTATACTGTGAAGCTGAAAACCGAGGCTGAGGTTCATGAGTTTATCAAGTTTGTAACTCAGCGAAAGTGAGGGAGCACAAATGAAAAAAATTGTTATGTGCCTTACACTGGCGCTGGTTTTTATGACCACTGCCTGTGCAGCAGGTTCATTTTGGGATTTTAAGAAAGATGAAGGAGAGAGTAAAGTGGCAAATCGTATCGCAGTTTTTGATACCAATATGGGGGAGTTTGAGATTGAGTTGTTTGAGGACAAGACTCCTATTACTACCAAAAATTTCATTGACTTGGCTCAGGAGGGCTTCTATGATGGAGTAATTTTCCATCGCATTATTGATGGCTTTATGATTCAGGGTGGAGATCCTACTGGTACTGGCATGGGTGGCCCAGGCTATACCATTGAGGATGAATTTACCCCAGAGCTGACTCATGAAAGCGAAGGCATTCTGTCTATGGCCAATACCGGCCGTCCTCATACTGGCGGTTCTCAGTTCTTTATTACCTTGGCAGCTACCCCTTGGCTGGACGGTCATCATACTGTATTTGGCAAGGTTATCAAGGGCATAGAGGTTGTCCGTGAAATTGGTCATGTTAAGACTGGTCCACAGGATCGTCCTGTACATGATGTAGTTATTAACAAAATCACTATCAAGGATGCTGAATAATGGCTAAAGCTATGGCACCGGTTCCTGTTAAGGGGGCCGGTGCCTATACTTATATTTTGGAATGTAATGATGGCAGCTTGTACACAGGCTATACAGTGGATTTGGGGCACAGGCTGGCTATGCACAATGCAGGCAAGGCCAGCAAATGTACCAGAGGCCGCCTGCCAGTAAAGCTGGTTTATTATGAAGTGTTTGCTACAAAGCAGGAAGCCATGAAGCGAGAATGTGCTATAAAAAAGCTAAGTCGAAATGCAAAGCTAGCTTTGATATTAGCCAATAATTCGAAATAAATCATCAGAGGGAGCATATAGGTATCTTACCAATTACGCCAGAATGCTTGTCATAAGTTGCTTATCTAGGAGTGATTTTATGTATGCTATTATAAATAAGGGTAACGGTAAATTTTACACATCAATGGTATTTGCCTGTTATAAAGATAGGCAAACAGAGAATGAGACAAATTATTGGAATCAATACGTTATTGTTCTGAATGAAAATAAAACGGCTTTAGTAAAACGCTATTTCTTTGATTCTAATCGTAGGCCATATCTTCACAAGATGGTTATAATAACAGATGGTAATCTAAATGATTGGAATATTGATGATAATACAGGCTGCGGGGAACTCAAAATTACAAATAGGCAAAGTCTTTTGGATATGGTTAGAGATGGTACAGTATCAGATGTACTTTTGAATTTGGACAATAATTATTTATTTGAAGAATATCCAGAAATAAAAACTAGCACAGATATCGAAAATTTGATGTGGGCATCAGATGGATTCCACGATGCCTGTATCAAATCTATGAAAAAAGGCGATGACGTATTATATGTTTTATTTGATGGCATTTGGGGATGTAAAATAGAAATGCGGTTTAGCGGGGATGTATCGTACGATGTCAGCAGCCGGAACCCGGAGGAATTTGATCCCTATTGGCTTGATTCAACGATGGTATTGGAAGACGGATTTATTTATCTGGTGGATGAAAGAGATATGAAAATCGAAGATATCGGAGAGGGTTTTTGCTGGTTTAAGGCCAGAAATGTCAAATATCACATAATACCTGATTAAGGAGAAAAGGTCATCAAAGCGAATGGAAACGATGAATTATAAAGTAAGAAAGGATTACATACGATGGGCGAAAAAATTAAAAATTCTAATGAGTTGGAGTTTGTCGTATTTTGCATAGAAAGTGTAGCAACAAAGCTAGGTGTGGAGGCAGAGCGTGTCTATCAGGCATTTGCCGAACAGAGTGATATTTTGCATGGCTACATTGTACCGGAATATGAAGTGCTGCATACCCAGAGCCGGGAATATATCGTTGATGATCTCCTTGATGTAATGAAAGAAAGGGAGGTGAAAGTATGATTCTCTATCATGGTTCTTTCTTAGAGATCGCAAAGCCTGATTTGATTCATTCCCGCTCTAATGTGGATTTCGGGCGTGGCTTCTATGTTACACCCCTGTATGAACAGGCAGCAAAGTGGTGTGGCAAGTTCAAACGCCGTGGGAAAGATAGTATTATCTCTCGGTATGAATACAATGAAGATCGGGAAGCAGAACTGAAAATATTGAAATTCGATTCTTATTCCGAAGGATGGCTGGATTTTATTCTGAACTGCCGCAGAGGAAAAGATTCGACAGATTATGATTTGGTTGTAGGCGGTGTTGCCAATGACAAGGTGTTCAATACGGTGGAGCTGTTCTTTGACAGGTTGATTGATAAGACAGAAGCCATCAACCCCCTGCGTTACGAAAAGCCGAACCTGCAAATTTGTTTCCGCACAGAGAAAGCATTGTCTCTGTTGCATTTTTAAGGAAGTGAAACACTATGACAGCAAATCCAATTTTACTTCAAAAAAAATATAGCCGTGTCATTGAGTGCTTTGCCAAAATGCAGGGGCTTTCATTGGATGCAGCATTGGATTTCTTTTATCATTCCCAGGTTTATCAGCTGATCCGTGACGGTGTTTCTGATATGCATTGCATGAGCGATGAGTATCTGGCAGAAGAATTAAGACAGGAATATACAGGGAAAATTCTGACAAATTGTCGATAACCGAAAGTGATATTGTATAAATATAGTTGTCGCATTGCACTCAAGGATTTAACATATACTTATGAGAATTATGAAAATAGCCATAAGCAGAAATAGAAGCATGGTTGATTGATAACTGGAAACTTCTTTTGACTTTTGCATATGCCTATGCTACAATGTTCTGTGAAAGTGAATATGGCCTTTGAAATTGGTCCTGTGAGGCTGATAAAGGAAGCTTGTATTTTTGTGTATGTAAAAGCTATGGCTTTCTTGTGCCTTGATGGGTACAGGAAAGCCTTTTTCTTTTTTAGGTCATTGGAAAATCTGTGCTATATGGCAGGATAAGAAATAAAAAGGAGTGATTGCTTTGGGAAAAAACAGCATGTCTCTCAGAGGCAGGGATGTTCTGGCTTTGGCCGACTTTTCTGCTGATGAAATCCAGATGATTCTGGAAACAGCCAAGGAAATGAAAAATATCATTCATCGTGATATCAAGAAGGTACCAGCCTTGCGGGGCAAGTCTATTGTGACTTTGTTCTACGAGCCAAGTACCAGAACCCGTTCCTCTTTCGAGCTGGCAGGCAAATATCTTGGAGCTGATGTGGTGAACATTACCGCTGGCACCAGCAGCATTGTCAAGGGAGAAAGCCTGAGAGATACCCTGTACACTGTGGAGGCCATGGGTGTAGATGCAATCGTTATGCGTCACAAGGCAGAGGGTGCTGCAGAATATGCGTCCAAGGTGGTTAGTCCTGTAATTATTAATGCTGGTGATGGTGCTCATGCCCATCCTTCTCAGGGCCTGTTAAATCTTTTTACCATTATGGAAAAGAAAGGCCGCTTCCAGGGACTGAAGGCAGCAATTCTAGGTGATATTAGCCATAGCCGTGTGGCTCGTTCTGATATTCAGGGCATGCGGAAGATGGGTATTGAGGTGCATTTGGCTGGCCCAAAGACCTTGATGCCTCGTTATCTCTTTGAGGAGGATGGCATCTATGTCCATGACCGCGTAGAGGATGCTATCAAGAACGCTGATGTAATCAATGTTCTGCGTATTCAGCTGGAACGTCAGAAGTCCGGCTTGTTCCCATCTCCTAGAGAATATGCCCGCATTTTCGGCATTAATGATGCCCGTCTGCAGCTGGCTAAGAAGGATGTGTTGATTCTCCATCCTGGTCCAATGAATAAGGGCTTGGAGATTTCTCCTTTCGTAGCTTATGGGCCAAATTCCGCAATTCAGGAGCAGGTACAGAATGGTGTTGCTGTTCGTATGGCAATTCTGACTCATGCACTGACTGGAGGTAAGGAAGTATGAAAATATTGATTAAAGGTGGCCGGGTTATAGATCCAGCCAATGCTATAGACAAGATTGCAGATGTTCTGGTAGAGGATGGCAAAATCGCTGCTGTAGGTGAAAATCTTCAGGCTGAGGGTGCTCAGGTTGTGGAGGCTGCAGGCAAAATTGTTTCTCCAGGACTGATTGACATGCATGTTCATTTGAGAGAACCAGGTCAGGAGGCCAAGGAGGATTTTGCTTCCGGCTCCAAGGCAGCAGCTGCTGGTGGCTACACCAGAGTAGCTACCATGCCAAATACCAATCCTGTTATTGATACAGCAGCTCTGGTTAAGGCTATGCAGAAGCGAGCAGAAGAGGATGCTGTAGTACATATTGAGATTATTGGTGCCGTAACCAAGGGCCAGAAGGGTGAGGAAATGGCTGAGGTAGGAGATATGACAGAGGCTGGTGCCATTGCTTTCTCCGATGATGGTCATTTTACCAAATCTGCCAAGGTTCTGTTGAACTGCTATGATTATCTCCGTACCTTTGATAAGGTTATTATTAACCACGATGAGGAGCCATCTCTGGTTGAGGAAGGCGTAATGAACGAAAGCCATCGCTCTGCTATGCTGGGCATGAAGGGACGTCCTACTGTGGCAGAGGATATTGCTGTAGCAAGAGATATTATGCTGGCAGAGTATGCTGATGCCAAGGTTCATGTAGCTCACATCAGCTCTGCTCGGGCTGTGGATATTGTGCGTCAGGCCAAGGCAAGAGGTGTTAAGGTAACTGCTGAGGCTACCCCACAGCATATGACCATGACTGATGATTGCGTAGAGCTTTTCGATAGCTCCACCAAGATTAATCCTCCTTTGAGAGAGCAGAAGGATGTAGATGCCGTGCTGGAGGGTCTGAAGGATGGCACTATTGACTGTATCGTTACGGATCATTCCCCTCATGCTCAGGAGGAAAAGGATAGAGAGTATATGTATGCTCCTAGCGGCTTCCCAGGTCTGGAAACTGCCGTTGGCGTTATGATGACTGATTTGGTTCACACTGGCAAGCTGGATGTGGCTACCATGATTGAGCGCATGACTGCTGCTCCTGCTAGAATCTTTGACATTGAGGCAGGCAGCCTGGCAGAGGGTATGCCAGCAGATATTACCGTTATAGATCCTGAGCTGGAGTGGACTGTGGATGCCAAGAAGTTCTATACCAAGGGCTCCCATTCTCCATTTGTGGGCCGCAAGCTGAAGGGCCGTCCTGTTATGACCTTTGTTGATGGCAAAATGGTTATGAAGGATGGAGAGATTCTGGCATAATTCGGAGGTGTAATTTTGAAAGGCAAGCTTATTTTAGAAGATGGAAGTGTTTTTACTGGCACTTTGTTAAATAATATTAAGGCTACTGGCGAGGTAGTTTTCAATACTGGTATGACTGGCTATCAGGAGATTTTGACAGATCCTTCCTACTGCCGTCAGATTGTTACTTTGACCTTTCCACTGATTGGTAACTATGGCGTGGCTGAGAAGTTCATGCAGTCCCGTCGCTCCTTTGTTAACGGCTTTGTTATTGGAGAGCTGTGTGATGAGGGCAGCAACTGGCAGCTGCAGAGCGAGCTGGCTGATTTCCTGACTCGTCAGGGCGTACCTTGTCTGTACAATGTGGATACTCGTGCTGTAACCCGCCGGATTCGTTCCGTAGGCTGCATGAAGGGGATTATTGTACCAGAGGATGCTACCAAGACTGAAATTGATGAGCTCTTTGCTGTGCCTATCAAGAAGGAAGTTGTTCAGGAGGTTACTACTCCTGAGGTTTATAAGATGGAAAATGACGGCCCTGATGTAGTGGTTATGGATTTTGGCATCAAGCAGAATATCCTGAATTCCCTGCACAATCTTGGCTGTAATCTTACTGTAGTACCTGCCCATACCTCTGCTGAGGAGGTTCTGGCTATGAATCCAGACGGAATCTTCCTGTCCAATGGCCCTGGGGATCCAAAGGATGTACCAGAGGTTATTGCTGAGGTAAAGAAGTTGATTGGCAAGAAGCCAATGTTTGGTATCTGCCTTGGTCATCAGTTGATTTCTTTGGCTCTGGGTGCCAATACCTACAAGCTGAAATTCGGTCATCGCGGCTCCAATCAGCCTGTTAAGAATCTGCTGAATGGCAGAGTACATATTTCTTCCCAGAATCATGGCTATGCTGTAGATGAGGAATCCCTGAAGGATCTGCCATTGGAGGTTACTCATATCAATGTTAATGATGGCACTGTAGAGGGCCTGCGTCATAAGACTCTGCCTCTGTTCTGTGTGCAGTATCATCCTGAGGCATCTCCTGGACCTGATGACAATATGTATTTGTTTGATCAGTTCTGGACCATGCTTACAGGCAGCAAGAAGGGGGAGTAATCAGTGCCAAAGAAGGAAAATATCAAAAAGGTTTTAGTTATTGGTTCCGGCCCTATTATTATCGGCCAGGCAGCAGAGTTTGACTATGCAGGTTCTCAGGCCTGCCGCGCCCTCAAGGAGGAAGGCCTGGAGGTTGTATTGGTAAATAGCAATCCTGCTACCATTATGACTGATACTCATATGGCGGATCGTGTATATATTGAGCCTCTGACTGTAGAGTTCTTGGAGGAGATTATCAGCAAGGAGCGTCCTGATGGCCTGCTGGCTACCTTGGGCGGTCAGGCTGGTTTGAATCTGGCTGTTAAGCTGTCTGAGCAGGGCATTCTGGAGAAGTATGATGTTGAGCTTCTGGGTACTTCTCTGGAGGCTATTGAGCGGGCAGAGGATAGAGAACTGTTCAAAGAAACCATGAACAAGCTGGGTGAGCCTATTCCTGAGTCTACCATTGTAGAGGATGTGGCTTCCGCTGTGGCTTTTGCCCATGAAATCGGCTATCCATTGATTGTACGCCCTGCCTATACTATGGGTGGTACTGGCGGCGGTATTGCCGAAAGCGAGGACGAGCTGATTGATATTGTTATCAAGGGCTTGAAGTATTCCATGATTGGTCAGGTTCTCATTGAGCGCAGTGTAGCTGGCTGGAAGGAAATTGAGTATGAGGTAATGCGTGACGGTAATGACAACTGTATTACTGTCTGCAACATGGAGAATTTTGACCCTGTAGGCGTTCATACTGGTGACTCCATTGTAGTAGCTCCATCCCAGACCTTGACTGACCATGAATATCAGATGCTGCGTAGTGCTTCCATCCGCATTATTCGTGAGCTGGGTATCGAGGGTGGCTGTAATGCTCAGTATGCCTTAGATCCTAATAGCAACCAGTATTATGTAATTGAGGTAAATCCTCGTGTAAGCCGTTCTTCTGCTTTGGCTTCCAAGGCTACCGGTTATCCTATTGCCAAGGTTTCTGCTAAGATTGCTATTGGCTATAGCTTGGACGAGATTACCAATGCTGTTACTCAGAAAACCAAGGCTTGCTTCGAGCCTGCTTTGGACTACTGCGTAGTTAAGTTCCCAAGATGGCCATTTGATAAATTCGTTTATGCTGACAAGACCTTGGGTACCCAGATGAAGGCTACCGGTGAGGTTATGTCCATTGACAGAAACTTCGAGGGAGCTATTCTGAAGGCTGTTCGTTCTCTGGAAATCGGCGTACATCGTCTCCATATGGACAAGATGGATGGCTGGAATGACGATAAGGTTATCAAGCATCTGTCCAGATGCAATGATGAGCGTATCTTCGTAGTAGCTGAGGCTCTCCGCCGCGGTATCTGCACTGTGGATGAGATTCACAATATTACCAAGATTGACAAGTGGTTCCTGCGGAAGATTAAGCATATTACCGATGTGGAGAATGAGCTGAAGGAAGGGGTTATTACTCCAAGACTGATGCTGAAGGCCAAGGATGCTGGTTTGGCAGATCGTTCCATCGCTGAGGTGGCTGGCAAGACTCCAGATGAAATCCGTACCCTTCGCAAGACCATGAATATTCTGCCATGCTACAAGATGGTAGATACCTGTGCTGCTGAGTTTGAGGCGGCTACGCCATATTATTACTCCACTTTCCATGCTCAGGAAGATGAGGTGGATACCTCCAGCAAGCGTCGCAAGGTAATGGTTCTGGGCTCTGGCCCTATCCGTATCGGTCAGGGTGTAGAGTTTGACTATTGCTCTGTTCATTCCGTATGGGCACTGCGGGATATGGGTATTGAGGCGATTATTGTCAACAACAACCCAGAAACCGTATCAACAGATTTTGATATTTCTGATAGACTGTACTTTGAGCCTTTGACTGCCGAGGATGTACTGAACATTATCGACAAGGAAAAGCCAGAGGGTGTTATCGTTCAGTTTGGTGGCCAGACTGCCATCAATTTGGCTGGAGCTCTTTCCAAGGCTGGTGTCAAGGTATTTGGTACTTCTGTAGATGATATTGACCGGGCAGAGGATAGAGAGCGTTTTGATGAGGTATTGACTCAGGCTCATATTCCTCGTCCAAAAGGAATTTCTGTTACCAGCCAGGAGGAGGCTATCTCTGGCGCAGCAGATATTGGCTATCCTGTTATGGTACGTCCTTCCTATGTACTGGGCGGCCGTGCTATGGAAATCGTTTACAATGAGGACGAGCTGAGAGATTACATGGGCAGAGCTGTACAGGTAACTCCAGATCATCCTGTTTTGGTAGACCGCTATATGCAGGGTACTGAGGTAGAGGTAGATGCTATCTCCGATGGCATTGATGTGGTTATTCCTGGTATTATGGAGCATGTAGAGAGAGCTGGCGTACATTCTGGTGACTCTATTGCTGTATATCCACCACAGACCTTGTCCTCCAAGGTTATTTACACCATTATCGACTATACCAAGCGTCTGGCTGTAGGTCTTCATGTTAAGGGCCTGATGAACATTCAGTACGTTGTGGTAAATGATGAGGTTTATGTTATCGAGGTAAATCCACGTTCCTCCAGAACTGTACCATTCCTGAGCAAGGTTACTGATGTACAGATGGTGGATGTGGCAACTCAGGTTGCTCTTGGCGCATCTCTGAAGGAGCTGGGCTTCCATTCCGGCTTGGTACCACCAAAGCCTTATGTGGCTGTAAAGGCACCAGTATTCTCCTTTAACAAGATGGCTGATGTGGATATTTCCCTTGGGCCTGAGATGAAGTCCACTGGCGAGGTAATGGGTATTGATTATCACTATGCTCGTGCCCTTTACAAGGCTATTACCGGTGCTGGTATGAACATTCCACTCAATGGCTGTATTCTCTTTACTGTGGCCAATAAGGACAAAGAAGAGATGAAGCAGCTGGCTAAGGCCTTCTCTGAGCTGGGCTTTAAGCTGGTAGCTACTTCTGGTAGTGCCAAGGCTATTCAGGAAATGGGTATTGATGCCGAGGTTGTTGGCAAGATGCATGAGCGCAGTGCAGATATTATCCAGATGATTAAGAAGGGTTCCATTCATATGGTTATTAACACCATGACTCAGAATCAGGGTAAGAATGTAGCCAATGATGGTTTCAAGATTCGTCGTGCTACTGTTGAGCATGCCATTCCTTGCTTGACCTCTCTTGATACTGCTTGGGAGGTTTTGAGGGTTCTGTCCTTTATGCGGGAGCGCCGTTTGGTCTACAGCCTGGCTATTCAGGATTATGTAGGCGGTGGCGATGAGCTGGCTTAAAAAATAAAAAGATGGGTAGGGGCTTTGGTCAAAGTAAGGACAGGGCCCCTGCAAAATATGGAGGTTAAAATGGCTGATGATCGTTTGATTGTTGCGTTGGACTTTCACAATATAGATGATGTTACTGCTCTTGTGGACAGCTTGGGGGATAGTGTTAGCTTCTACAAGGTTGGCATGGAGCTTTTCTATAGTGCAGGTCAAGATGTGGTGCCTTTTCTGAAGAAGCAGAATAAGAAGGTATTTTTGGATTTGAAGCTTCATGATATTCCGAATACTGTGGCAGAGGGCTTGTGTTCTTTAATGTTCCAGGGAGCAGATATTTTGAATGTCCATGCTTCTGGCGGTTATACCATGATGAAAACTGCTGTAGACAAGCTGCACGCCTTGGCTGAGGAAAAGGGAGTGCCATGTCCTAAGCTGATTGCTGTAACCATTCTTACTAGCATTAATGAAGCTGATTGGCAGGGTTTGGGCATGCAGTGCACTATTCGTGAGCAGGTAGTTCGCTTGGCCAAGCTGGCTAAATCTGCTGGTATGGATGGTGTGGTGGCTTCTCCTCAGGAGGCGGCAGCCATTCGCGAGGCTTGTGGTCCGGAATTCCTGATTATTACGCCTGGTGTACGTCCAGCAGGAGCTAGTGTGGATGATCAGAGTCGTATTGCTACTCCAGCAGCGGCATTGAGCAATGGTGCCAGCCATCTGGTTGTTGGCCGTCCTATTAGGGCAGCTGAAGATCCAAGGGCAGCAGCGGAGATGATTTTGAAGGAAATGGAGAGTGTAAAATGAGTGACGCTATGACAGAAAAAGAGGTTGAGGATCTGCTGATTGAAACCAGCGCTATTATGGAGGGGCATTTCCTGCTGACCTCTGGTTTGCACAGCCCACGTTATGTAGAGAAGTTCAATGTATTGCAGAAGCCTGTATATACAGAGAAGCTGTGCCGGGCAATGGCTGAGAAGTTCAAGGATGCGAACATTGAGACTGTAGTAGGCCCTGTAACTGGCGGTATTTTGCTGGCACATGAGACTGGCAAGGCTTTGGGGACTCGTGCTATCTTCACAGAGAGAGAAAATGGCAAGATGACCTTCCGTCGTGGTTTCACTCTCCATGAGGGTGAGCGTGTCTTGATTGTAGAGGATATTGTTACCACCGGTGGCTCTATTCGTGAGGTAATTGATGTTGTCAAGGAGCATGGCGGTATTCCTGTAGCTGTTAGCATGTTGGTAGACCGCAGCGGCGGCAAGGCAACCTTCGGAGATGTACCAAGCACTGCACTGCTCCATATGGATGTACAGACCTACAAGCCAGAAGAATGCCCACTGTGCAAAGCTGGCATACCAATGACCAAAAGAGGCAGAACAGGTAAATAAAAGCTAAGATTCTGCCTTAAAATCGCTTAAATGTATAAAACCACCAGACGGGAAGTTTCCGCCTGGTGGTTTTTTAGTAGTTCATAGTTTTAATTTTTGGGAAAATTAATGCCAGAATAATTTTTGCATATCTGATGGCATATCGGCATAGATGGATAAATGTTGGCCTGTGAGGGGGTTGTCTAGCTCCAAATGATAGGCATGAAGAGCCTGTCTTTGTATTTTATCCATCTTACCGCCGTAGAGGTCATCGCCTGGCAGCGGGTGGCCCATAGCAGCCAAATGTACGCGTATTTGATGGGTTCGGCCGGTTTCCAGCTGCAGTTCTAGTAAGGACCTGCTTTGTCGCTGACAGATAGTACGATAATGAGTGATTGCCCGTTGGCCTTGTCCATCAGTGGGACAGATACGCTGAATAATGCTCTCTGGATGTCTGGCAATAGGCAAATCTATGGTGCCCTGAAGATGAGGCATAGTCCCCTCAATAATAGCCAGATAGCTGCGATGAAAAAATTTGCCTCCATTCTGCTGGGTAAGCATATTCTGCAATTGGGGCAATTTGGCTACAATTACCAAGCCAGTAGTATTTCTATCCAGCCTATGGACAGGATGAAAATCCAGATTTTGGCCAGTTTCTTGGTAATAATGCAGAATCCCGTTGCCTAGGGTATGGCTATAATCTCCCCCTGTAGGATGAACCAATATGCCAGTAGGCTTGTTCAGTACCAACAAATAATCATCTTCATAGCGAATATCCAACTTCATGGGAGTTGCCACCAGAGATGATTCCTCAGGAATAATACAGCGAATTTCATCTCCAGCCACAGCTATTGCTGTTGTACAACGTACTTCCTCATTGTTAATCAACAGGTGGCCGTTCCATTTCAATCTTCGCCATAGCCCATGGCTAAAGCCACATTCTTTTCTAAGAAAAGCCCTGACCCCCACAGAGGTCAGAGCTTCCTTAGAAACCTTATAGGTTATATCCATAATTTATGCTTCGCCTCGAAGCTTTCTGATAAGATTAAAGCAAATACTTAATACAATAGCTACTACTGTTGCTAAAGACATACCGCTTAGAGTGACAGTGCCCAGAGTGATGCTGGCAGTGCTGACACCGATACCCATAACAACTGCAGTGAGCATAAGATTGATAGGGTTGTTGTAATCTACCTTGCTTTCAACCAGAACTCGTATGCCGGAAGCAGCGATAACACCAAAGAGCAGCATAGATACACCACCCATAACAGGGGCTGGTATACTCTGAATAGCTGCTGCCAACTTGCCAAAGCAGGACAGAACAATGGCAAAGATGGCGGCACCACCGATAACCCAGGTACTAAAAACCTTGGTAATAGCCAAAACTCCAATATTCTCCCCGTAGGTAGTATTTGGAGTGGAACCGAAGAAGCCGGAAATTATGGTGGAGATACCATTACCGATAATTGAACGATCCAAGCCTGGGTCTTTGGTTAGGTTAGAGCCTACAATATTGCTGGTAACAATCAAATGTCCTACATGTTCAACAATAACTACCAAGGCCGCTGGGAGAATAATCAAAATCGCATTTACATTAAATTCTGGCGTATAGAAGGTAGGCAGAGCAAACCAAGGAGCATTTTCGATAATGCTGAAATCCACAATTCCAAAGATACAAGCAATTATATAGCCAGCTACAATGCCTATGAGAATAGGAATAATCTGCAAAAAACCTCGGAAGGCTACCTGGGCGAAAAGGGTAATAGCCAAGGTGAGAACTGATACCATAATGGTAGCGGTATCTGGTTCCTTGGAGGTAAGGCCGGACATTCCTGCCGCTACAGGCATTAACTCCAACCCAATAACTGCTACTATGGCACCCATAGCTGCTGGTGGGAAGATAAAATCAATCCAGCTGGTGCCCACGGCCTTTACTAGTAGTCCAACCAGCACAAATACTATACCTACAGCAATAAATCCTCCTAGAGCTGCTTCATAGCTATACTGGCTAAGTACAGCAAAAACAGGGGAAATAAAGGCAAAGCTGGAACCTAGATAAGCAGGAATCCTTCCTTTACACAGAAATAGGTACAACAATGTACCAATACCATTGAAAAGCAAAACTGTAGCTGGATTTACATTGAAAAGAATAGGAACCAGCACAGTGGAGCCAAACATGGCAAAAAGATGCTGTAGGCTCAAAGGGATAGTTTTTTGCAGTGGAGGTCTCTGATCCACTTGAATGACACGATTGTTCTCTGACATGAAAACACTCCTTTACAATTTCACTTAATAAGAAAATAAAATCAAACCTTATAAAATTTATCATATAAAAGGCCACTTGTCCATTTAAATTTTTACCATTGAAAGATTGTTCATTTTGTTGTTAACAAAAATTACAAAATTTCATCAAATTTTGATACATATAGAAAAAATATCTCCTTTTACACTGTTTTTTTAAAAAAAACTGTGCTATAATGAGTACATAATTTTGATAGGGGGTTTTTATATGCCATTAGTAGGAACTAAAGAAATGTTTAAGAAAGCATACGAGGGCGGTTACGCTATCGGTGCATTCAACGTAAACAACATGGAGATTGTACAGGGTATCACCGATGCTGCTGCTGAGCTCCATGCACCTGTAATTCTCCAGTGCTCCGCTGGTGCTCGCAAGTATGCAAACCATCAGTATCTGGTACATCTGGTAAAGGCTGCTTTGGAGGTTCATCCTGATCTGCCAGTAGCTCTCCATCTGGATCATGGTGCAGATTTCGAGACTTGTAAGTCCTGCATCGACGGCGGCTTCACTTCCGTTATGATTGATGGCTCTGCTCGTTCCTTCGAGGAGAACATTGAAGTTACTAAGAAGGTAGTAGAGTACGCTCATGAGCGTGGCGTAGTAGTAGAGGGCGAGCTGGGTAAGCTGGCCGGCATCGAGGATGATGTAAAGGTAGAGGCACATGATGCTGCTTATACCAGCCCTGATGAGGTAGAGGAGTTCGTTGAGCGTACTGGCGTTGATTCCCTGGCAATTGCTATCGGCACCAGCCATGGCGCTTTCAAGTTCACTCCTGCACAGTGCACTCGCAATGCAGAGGGCGTTTTGGTACCACCAGAGCTGCGTTTTGATATTCTGGAGGAGATTACCAAGAAGCTGCCTAACTTCCCAATCGTTCTCCATGGTGCATCCTCTGTAGTTCCAGAGTATGTAAAGATTATCAATGAGAACGGCGGTAACCTGGCTGATGCTATTGGTATTCCTGAGGATCAGCTCCGTAAGGCTGCTCGCAGTGCAGTTTGCAAGATTAATGTTGACTCCGATCTGCGTCTGGCTCTGACCGCTGGTATTCGTCAGCATTTCACTCAGCATCCTGAGCATTTCGATCCACGTCAGTATCTGGCTCCTGCTCGCGATAACATCAAGGCTTTGGTTGAGCACAAGATTAAGAACGTTCTGGGCTGCAACGGCGCTTACTAATATTGGCATAGCAGTATAAAAAAGGCTGCAGAATTTCGGTTCTGCAGCTTTTTTGTGTCTTAAAATAAATGGGGCACATCTACGATATAGATTTCAGTTTTTGTCCTTCAGTTGGTCCTTCCAGTATTGTAAATCATGCTCATTGAGGGGCAATTCAACCGAATCGCCATTGTCGTAAGCAAATCTGATTCTTACCACCTGTGCTTGGCGTATAGCCTCAAAGGTTTCTATCGGAAATTCAGCAAAAAGTTTGTTGGTATTTTTGAAGGTGGTTTTGTCATTGTAAAAAGCTATAGAATAGCTAGGAGGAGTTTGTCTTACGGAGGCT
Source organism: uncultured Anaerovibrio sp. (assembly GCA_934196075.1). Lineage (GTDB taxonomy): Bacteria > Bacillota > Negativicutes > Selenomonadales > Selenomonadaceae > Anaerovibrio. The sequence goes on along the minus strand of CAKPVW010000010.1, from coordinate 33,707 downwards.
TTGATATCATACATATCATTATCGCAAACCAGCAGAATCATCGGCTTCATTTTATCGCCGGCGAAACGGTAGTCCTGTAGGGTTAGATTGGCCGTAGAAATTTTACCATGTTCATCAGTATCAGCTATGAAATCGATATCACAGAAGGCAGATAAACTGTCTGCTGTGCGGTGATCCATCATATATGTATAGCCATAGCCAAAGCCTCCGATTAAAATTAGCAAACTGCCCAATAGAAAAAATATTTTTTGTTTCAAGACATAGTTCCTTTCTCTAAAAAGATAAATAGAGGTTATCTCGCCTTATTTATAATTAATAGGTGGATAACCTCATTTTTATTTATTAAACATTTTGCTCAGGGCATTTTCCTTGAAGAGATTGCCCTGCTCTATATAACGATGCACCATCTTTTCAGATTTATGGCGGGTTTGACGCATAATTTCCAGGGTATTTAGGTTATGCTGCGCTGCACTGGTAGCAAAGCCGCGGCGGAGACTATGACCTGCAAAATCAGCAGGGTCTAGTCCTAATCTAGCCATGTATTTTTTGACAATTTCTGCCACAGCCTTGTCGTTAAGCCGCGTATCCCTAGGTTGGAGATTTCGTTTGAAGCCACGAAATAGTGGGCCAGAGGTAATACCAGCAGCTTCCAGCCAGTTGCGGACAGCTCTGACAGCACATATTTCCTTTTCTGGCGCATAGGGGATAGCTATTTCAGAGCCAGCCCCCATTTGGTCACCTTTGGATTGAGGAATAAATACGATCATACCCTGCGTGGTGAAGGTTAAGTCCTCTACCTGCACCGCTACCAGTTCAGAGCGGCGAAAGGCTCCCGCAAAGCCGAGAAATAATAGTGCCTTATCCCGTAGAGTTACCAAATCATTGCCAGATAACATATCTGCTAGGAGAGGCAGGGTTTCCATCAGAATAGGAGCTTTGCCATGCTGAAAGGTTCCCTTTTCACGACGAATGGCTTGCATAGCATTATGCACCATAACATGCTTGGCAGGGTTGTTTTCCTGAAAACCACCGGCAATATGATTCTCTGATATAGCCGTTACCCGTCGAGAAACTGTATTAGCCTTGGCGTTATCTGCCAGGTCATTGATGTAATTGACAATATCCTCAGGCTTGCAGGGGAGAGGAGTGAGTTTATTGGCCTCACACCAATCTGTGAAATCATTCCAATCTGCAGCATAGGATTTCAGGGTGTTATCGCTTTTGGATTTTCGCATGCGCCTTTTGCTTTTAGTAGACAGCAGTACATTTTTATTGATGTCCTTATTATTATATAGCAAAAAATCATCTCGTATTTTCATGGAGCTTACCTCAGATTGTTCACCATTATCAGATAGACTGACAGAGGGATAAAGTATTATTTGTTTGCCTCAATCAGATTTTAAATTTGCTAACAGTTTCCTGCAGCAAATCTGCCTGAGCACTAAGCTCTACAGAGGCAGCCGCAGATTCCTCGGCAGTGGAGGAGTTGGTTTGCACCACATCAGATACCTGCAATACACCCTGATTCAGCATCTGCAGGGCAGAACTTTGTTTTTGGGAGGCCTGAGCAATATCTGCTACCAAGGCTGTTACCTGATCTATGCTTTCCTTAATACTGCGTAAAGCCTTAGCTGTACCCTTGGCCAGCTCAGTGCCGGCGTTTACCTTGTCGATGGAGTGCTGAATAATATCTGTGGTGGATTTGGCAGCTTCAGCACTGCGGGCAGCCAGATTGCGAACCTCCTCGGCTACTACTGCAAAACCTTTGCCATGCTGTCCAGCACGGGCAGCCTCTACGGCGGCATTGAGAGCTAAAATATTGGTTTGGAATGCTATTTCATCAATAACCTTGATAATTTTAGCAATATTATTGGAGGATTCGTTAATATCTACCATAGCCTGCAGCATATCATCCATACGCTGATTGCCGATATTAGCCTTGGTATGGGTGTCACTAGCTAGGCTGTTAGCCTGTTGAGCATGGTCGGCATTGTTTTTGGTCTGCTCTGTAATCTCGGCAATGGAAGCAGAAAGCTCCTCTACAGAGGAGGCCTGGGTGGAAGCACCCTTAGCCAGCATATTGCCGGCATCAGATATATTCTTAGAGCCACTGGCTACTTGCTGGGAGGCCATGGAAATTTTGCCCATAACCTCATTCATCTGACAGGACATTCTGTTGAATGCATTGGCAGCCTGTCCGATTTCGTCATTGGATTCTACATGGAGCCGTACAGTCAAATCACCATTGGCCATTTGCTCGGATTTGTCTGCTAGTTCTATCATAGGAGCGGCAAAGGAGTTGGCCAGCATACGAGCAAAAATTACTACCAGGCCTAAGAGGATTACCATAATAATGGCAATTTCTGTTATGGCGTTATAGATAACGCTCATAACATCACTGCGAGAATTCTCTACGACGATTCCCCAGCCAAGATTTCCCACGGGGGCACTGGCTGCCATGGAATCCACATTGTCACCATTGATATACTGGCACACATCAGCCTGGCCAGTAGCAGCGTTTTTCACAGGAAGCAGTTCACTCCAGTTGGTAAGAGTCTGGATGAATTTGGCTTCAGGATGTATCATAACATTGCCCTTGGAGTCCGTCAGGAAAACAATCTCCTGCCTATCGGATAGATTATTGGTGTCCTCAAGTAGAAGCTTCTGGAGGGTATCCATGTTGAAGGTGGAGGCCATGGCACCGATAACATTACCAGCTTCATCCTTGATAGGAATAGCAGCAATAATCATTACCTTGTTGGTAGCTTTGGAGAGCAGGGCATCACTGAAAGCATAGGCCTTACCTTCTTTTATTACAGCCCGAATATAATCTCTATCCGCTACATTAACATAATTGCCAGAATCTCTAGCCACCTGCTGACCACTTAAATCGCAGATGAACATATTGGCAATCAAAGGTGAGTGTTTTATGCCGTTTTGCAAAAGCGGAACCATCTGAGCTGGATTCATACTTTTGGCTTCCATAGAAGCAGATAGCGCTTCCATGAACTGTATCTGATTCATCAATATGTTATCCATACTGTCAGCTTTCATTTGGGCTACGTAAAGATTATGCTGGTTTACTGTTTCTATGCGCTCGCTGTACATATTATGCGTGGCAATAGCAGTAACAATAATAATAGGCACTAGAGCCAGCGTCAAAAAACTGATGGTCAGTTTTTTGGCAAGATTTAGATTAGACAAAAGTCCTTTGATCATATTTCCATCCCCTTGTTTATTTTTATATAATATACATATATCTTTTTACAGTGTAACATATTTTGAGACTTTTGTAGATAAAAATTACAGAAGATTTCTAGAAAAAATATGAAACGAAGAATAATTTGCGAAAATGCGGGATATGTAGTAACATTAGTGTGTCGTGTTTTGTAAACACGAGAAATTAAATGCAGGTGATTTATTTTGGCAAGCAAGATGTTTGATTTAATTAAAAATGATTTGTCCCAGCTGGAGCTGGCTTTACAGCAGGCCACTACTGCGCCAGAGCAGATTATTACAGATATAGGCTCTCATTTGGTGGCTGCTGGTGGCAAGAGATTGCGTCCAGCTATTTATTTTCTAGCGGCTCGTTGTGGACAGGATTTTGATTTGCAGAAGGCTATGCCTTTGGGAGTAGCTTTGGAAATGATGCATATGGCATCGTTAGTTCACGATGATGTTATTGATAGTGCTGATACTCGTCGTGGTTCTGCTACCGCCAATGCTAAATGGGGCAATCAGATTTCAATTTTGGCAGGAGATTATCTTTTTGCCAAGGCCTTTGCTTTAGTAGCTGATAGCAATTATAGCAAACGAGTGGATAGACAGCTAGCTCGTTTGATTTGCGATCTCAGCTCTGGAGAATTGATTCAAAATAAGGAAATATATAAGGCTTCCTGTGATGTGCAGGAGTATTATGATCGTATTGCCAAGAAAACAGCCAATTTTATTGCTATTGCTTGTGAGCTGGGCGGAGATGTGGCTGGCTTGCCGGAAAGCTATATTCAGGCCTTATACGATTTTGGCTACAATGTTGGCATGGCTTTCCAACTTACGGATGATTTGCTGGATTTGACCAGCGATGATGCTACCTTGGGCAAGCCTGCCGGCAACGATATTCGTCAGGGAATTGTTACCTTGCCTACTATTCGCGCTCTAGAGGTAAGTCCTGATAGGGAAGAGCTTCATGCCATTGTTACAGATAGAAATATGACAGATGACATGGTTAAGAGAGCATTGGCTATAGTGCGAGCTTCTGATGGAATTGAGTTTAGCAAGGCGAAGGTGGAGGAGTTCCTGCAGGCAGCAGTGGATGTATTGCCACCGGAAATGCCTAAGGAGATACGGGATTCCTACCATATGGTGGTAAGCTTTGTAGGCGGTAGAAAGTTCTAAAAAGCTTGGAGCCTGCAGGCGTATTTATGTCTGCCATAAAACAGGATAGAAACATATCAATGTAGGCATCTGCTTTTTTAGCAGGTGCCTTTCTGACAAAAATACAAGGAGGACAGGGTATTTATGGCCTTTAAGGATTTACGGGAATATATAGCGGAGCTGGAACGCAGGGGACTTTTGAAGCGAATTACCACAGAAGTAGATTGCCAGCTGGAGATTACAGAGATTACAGATAGGGTTTCCAAGATGGAGGGCAATAAAAATGTAGCCCTGCTTTTTGAGAATGTCAAAGGTTATGATATGCCGGTGCTGATGAATGCTTTTGGCAGTATGGAGCGTATGGCTATTGCCTTCGGAGTAGAAAAATTGGATGACATAGCAGATGAAATGCGGGAAATCCTGCGGCTTCCTTATATTTCTCTCTCACACAAAACAGACCTTCTGTCCATTATTCCTATGGCCAAGAAGGCTATTAATTTTCCGAAATATGTGAAGAAGGCTCCTTGCCAAGAGGTTGTGATTACTGATAATCCATCCTTAGATAAATTTCCTATTTTGAAATGTTGGCCTCAGGATGGTGGATCCTTTATTACTCTGCCTTTGGTTTTTACTAGGAATCCTAAAACTGGCAAACGTAATGTCGGTATGTATCGTTTGCAAAAATATGATAGCCGTACTACTGGTATGCACTGGCATATTCACAAGAATGGCGCAGATAACTGCCGTGATACCAAGGCCATGGGAGGCCAGAGAATGGAAGTAGCTGTGGCCATTGGTACGGATCCGGTGGTAACCTATGCAGCTACTGCACCATTGCCAAGGGATATTGATGAGATGGTTTTTGCAGGCTTCCTGCGCCATAAATCTGTGGAAATGGTAAAATGTAAAACCGTAGATGTAGAGGTGCCAGCTGGAGCAGAGATTATTTTGGAGGGCTATGTAGATGTGGATGAACGCCGTTGGGAAGGGCCATTTGGTGACCATACCGGCTACTATTCTCTAGCGGATTATTATCCAGTTTTCCATATTACCTGTATTACCCATCGCAAGGATCCTATTTATGCTTCTACTATTGTAGGCAAGCCTCCTATGGAGGACTGCTTCCTAGCCAAGGCTACTGAGCGTCTGTTTTTGCCACTTTTACAGCAGGCTATTCCAGAGGTTGTGGATATTAATATGCCTTTGGAGGGAGTATTCCATGACTGCATTTTTGTATCTATAAAAAAGACCTATCCAATGCAGGCCAAGAAGGTTATGACTGCTCTGTGGGGAATGGGGCAGATGATGTTTATCAAGATGATTATTGTGGTGGATGCCCATGTCAACGTACAAAATGAAAAGGAAGTATGGTGGCGGGTATTTAACAATATTGATGCTAAACGGGATTTGATGATGGTAGAGGGGCCTCTTGATGTGCTGGACCACTCCTCGCCAATGGCCAAGTGGGGTACTAAGGTTGGTATTGATGCTACCAAGACCTGGCCGGAGGAAGGTCATACCAGAGAATGGCCAGATGAGATTACCATGGATAAGGATATTAAGGCAATGGTAGATGCAAAGTGGGAGGCTTTGGGACTTGACTAAAAGTGGAGAGAATAATTTTACCCTGTGGCAGAAGTTAAATGCCCATTTGGATAATATAGCTTTTTATCAGACTATATTTTCTTTGCCTTTTGCCTATATGGCAGTGCTATTGGCCTCAGGGGGAAAGCTGGATTGGTGGATTATGTTGTGGGTAACCATGACCATTGTATCTGCCCGCAGTGCAGCTTTAGCCTTGGACAATATGATTGATTTGAAATACGATGTGGATCAACCTAGATTTCAGCAAAGACCAATGGTGGCAGGTACAGTTAGCCGTCATGGCGTCCATGTGTTGATTGGTATTTGCGCTGGGGTGCTGGTATTTTCTGTGCTACAATTAAATCCTATTTGCATTAAGCTGTTGCCAATAGCGGCTCTGCCTTTTGTGATTTATCCATTTATGAAGCGAATTACCTGTTTTTGTCACTATATATGTGGTATTGCGGTGGCTATGGCTCCGGCAGGCGGCTGGGTGGCTGTAACTGGTACTATTGATTATCCCATGGTGGTTCTATTTTTAGCAGTTACCCTGTGGATTGGTGGCTTTGATGTGGTATATGGGGCTCAGGATGAAGATTTTGATAAGGCTCACGGACTTCATTCTATGGCTGTGGCTTTGGGGGCAAAAAATGCTCTGCTGTTGGCCAAAATCACCCATGTAATTACTTTGTGTATTTTCTTTTATCTAGGTCAGCTTTTGTCTTTAGGATATATGTATTATGTAGGCGTAGGTATTGCCGGCGGCGTGCTGTACTTTCAGCATCAGATTATTGCTCAACAGGGTTTTAAGGCCTTTAACCGACGCTATTATATGAGAAATGGTATTGTTTCTGTGGCAATATTTTTGTGTACATTAATGAGTGTGCTATGGGAAGTAAGATAGGCTGATAGTTGTCAGTCACAATAGGCAGCTGGCTTTGCCAAAGCTGCATGGTGGAAGGAAGCGATAGTTATGACAGCAAGATTGTTGGAGGGCAAGGTTTTTGCCGCTAAGCTGAAAGAAGAGGCTGGTAAAAAGGCTCAGGAGTTAAAGGATAAATATGGCATTACTCCTGGTTTGGCTGTAATCATAGTGGGAGAAAATCCGGCATCTCAGGTGTATGTTCGCAATAAGCACAAGGCTTGCACTGAGCTGGGCTTTTATTCTGAAGGGGTAGAGCTGCCTGCTACTACTACTAGAGAGGAGCTTTTGTCTGAGATTCAGCGCTTGAATAATGATGAAAAGATTCATGGCATTTTGGTACAATTGCCTTTGCCTGAGTCTTTACAGCCCTATGAATCTGAGGTGTTAGAGGCTATTAATCCATTAAAGGATGTGGATGGCTTCCATCCAGTAAATGTTGGTCGTCTGGTAACAGGCCAGAAGGCACTGGTGCCTTGTACGCCTCATGGCTGTCTCCGCATGTTGGAGTTGGCAGAAATTCCTGTAGAGGGAGCCAATGCTGTGATTATTGGCCGCAGCAATATTGTAGGTAAGCCAATGCTTCACTTGCTGTTGGGTAAAAATGCTACTGTTACTATCTGTCATTCCAGAACAAAGAATTTGGCAGAGATTACACGTCAGGCAGATATTCTGGTGGCAGCTGTAGGCAAGGCTGGTTTTGTAACTGCTGATATGGTTAAGCCAGGGGCTGCCGTTATCGATGTAGGAATTAATCGCATTGCCCCTAAAAAACTGGTAGGGGATGTGGATTTTGAGGCAGTGAAGGAAGTAGCAGGCGCTATTACACCTGTGCCAGGAGGGGTTGGTCTGTTGACTATTGCCATGCTGATGCAGAATACTGTAGAGGCTGCCCGTTTGCAGTTGGAGGGCGGAAAATAAGCAATATCTTCATTAGGCGTTTGCCGGTGAGTTTACCTGATGTATAGGCCAGGAGGCTACACTGGAAACACATAAATTCTTGTATTGTATAGGGAGGTTGTTATTGAATGAAAACAGATGTAGAAATTGCGCAGGAAGCACAGATGCAGCATATTAGGGAAATTGCTGCTCAGCTGGGGCTTACTGAGGATGATATTGAATTGTACGGCAAGTACAAGGCAAAGATTTCTTTGGATGCTTGGAATAAGGTAAAAAATGGCCCAGATGGCAAGCTGGTTTTGGTTACTGCCATTAATCCTACACCTGCCGGTGAGGGCAAAACTACCACCAGCGTTGGTTTGGCAGATGCCTTCCACAAGCTGGGGCACAAGGTTGCAGTAGCTCTCCGTGAGCCATCTCTTGGTCCTTGCTTTGGCCTGAAAGGCGGTGCTGCTGGCGGCGGCTATGCTCAGGTAGTGCCAATGGAGGATATTAACCTGCATTTTACTGGTGATTTTCATGCTATTACAACTGCCCACAATCTGCTGGCAGCGGTTCTAGATAATCATATTCAGCAGGGCAATGCTCTGGATATTGATGTGCGTCGTGTAGCTTGGAAGCGGGTTCTGGATTTGAATGACCGAGCTCTGCGTAATGTGGTAATTGGCTTGGGTGGCAAGGCTCATGGTGTACCAAGGGAAACTGGTTTTGATATTACTGTAGCCTCAGAAATGATGGCCATTCTTTGCTTGGCCAGGGATTTGGAGGATATGAAGAAGCGTCTGGGAGAAATCGTAGTAGCGTACAGCCGTGACGGTCGTGCGATTAGAGCTGAGGAGCTGAATGTAACTGGTGCGTTGACGCTTCTGTTTAAGGATGCTATCAAGCCAAATCTGGTACAGACCTTGGAGGGCACTCCAGCCTTGATTCACGGCGGTCCATTCGCCAATATTGCCCATGGCTGCAACTCCGTTATGGCTACCAAATTTGCCTTGAAGTTTGCTGATATAGCTATTACTGAGGCAGGCTTTGGTGCTGACCTTGGTGCTGAAAAGTTCCTGGATATTAAATGCCGCTTTGCTGGTATTCATCCTGATGCTGTGGTTATTGTAACTACTGTTAGAGCTTTAAAGATGCACGGCGGTGTACCAAAGACTGAGCTGGGCAAGGTGGATATGGCTGCACTGGAGAAAGGGTTAGCTAACCTGACCAAACATATTGAGAATGTACACAAATTTGGTCTGCCTGCTGTGGTGGCTATTAATGCTTTCCCAACAGATACCAAGGAGGAGTTGGATTTCGTAGAGGAGAAATGCAACGCCTTGGGTGCATCTGTGGCCTTGTCAGAGGTATGGGCCAAAGGTGGCGAAGGCGGCGTAGAGTTGGCGGAAAAGGTACTAGAGGCCATGAAACAGCCTGCTGATTTCCACTATATGTATGAGGTGGAGCAGAGTATTCCTGAAAAGATTGAGGCCATTGCCAAGGCTATCTACGGTGCTGATGGGGTGGACTTTACAGCTCCAGCCAAGAAGCAGCTGGCAGAAATTGAGGCTTTGGGATTGGACAAGATGCCTGTTTGCATGGCTAAGACACAGTATTCTCTGTCTGATGATGCTGCAAAATTAGGCCGTCCTGAGGGGTTCCGTATTACTGTCAAGGAACTGCGGATTTCTGCTGGTGCCGGCTTTATTGTAGCTCTTACCGGTAATATTCTTACCATGCCTGGTTTGCCAAAGAAGCCAGCTGCTGAGAATATGGATATTGATGTTAATGGCAAGATTACCGGTCTGTTCTAATTGATTAGGAGAGGGTGAGCAAGTATTCAGGCTGATGGCCGTAAGTGGTGCTTGCTCTGACTCTTATTAGTAAATATTCTTAAATGTATAATGGAAGTGATATAGTGGGAAGAATTTCTTTGGAGCTGGTGCCACGTACACCAGAGGAATTGCGTAGTAATTTGGAAATGGTCAAGGAAAAAATCAAGGGTATTGATTTGATTAATATTCCAGATTTATTGCGTTTGGAAACTAGAAGCTGGCAGGGCGCAGCCATTGCCCAGGATTATTATCCGGCTGTGATGCCTCATATCCGAGCTATTGATGTCAATTTGGCAGAGCCTTTAGCAATGCGGCCTGAGCTGCGGCAAAGCGGGATTACAGAGGTGCTGGTTATTGAGGGAGATCCTCCTCAGGATATGACACACAAGGTTTATCCTACTATTACCACTGATGTTATACAGAAATTCCATCAGGAAATGCCTGAGGTAAAGGTCTATGCTGGTATTGATCAATATCGTGGCAGTATGCGCCAGGAGCTTTATCGCATACAGCGTAAGCTGCAGGCGGGGGCTGTAGGATTCTTTACCCAGCCGTTTTTTGATATACGTTTCTTGGAAATGTATGCTGATATGCTGGAAGGGCAGAATATTTACTGGGGTATTACACCGGTAACCTCTGAGCGCTCCCAAAGCTATTGGGAGATGAAAAATAATGTTATTTTCCCTAAGGATTTCCAACCTACCATTGAATGGAGCGTTGAATTTGGTCGTCAGGTTAAAGCTTTTACAGAGAATCGTGGGGATAATCTATATTTAATGCCTATTCGTGGCAACCTCGAAGCCTATCTGGAAGGAATTCTTGGTTAAAAAGCTGTGCTATGACTTTTTAGCAAAAAAATTGTGTGTGTCCTCTGACATTTTGTCAGAGGTTTAGCTATAAAAAAGGAGAGTTGAAAAATGTTCAAGATCTTGAAGAAGCAGGAGCTGTCTCCTGGTATTTTTCACTATGACATTGAGGCCCCAAGAGTGGCCAAGAAGGCTCAGGCAGGACAGTTTATTGTTCTGAGAGTCGATGAGGATGGGGAAAGAATCCCACTGACTATTGCGGATTTTGACCGTGAAGCAGGTACTATTACCTTGATTTTTCAGGTAGTAGGCGCTTCTACTCAGATGCTGGCTGCCAAGAATGAAGGGGAGTCTATCGTGGATTTTGCCGGCCCTCTGGGACAGCCATCTGAGATTCATGAGAATATGGGCACCATTGTCTGCATTGGCGGCGGTATCGGTGTTGCTCCGGTTTATCCTATTGCTAGAGCTATGCATGAGGCAGGCAACAAGGTTATTTCCATCATGGGTGCCAAAACCAAGGATATCCTGATTTTTGAAGATAGAATGCGGGCTATTTCTGATGAGGTTTTGATTGCTACTGATGATGGTTCCTATGGTGTTAAGGGCTTTGTTACTACTGCTCTCCAGCAGCTGGTAGACAGAGGTGAGAAGATTGATCAGGTTACTGCCATTGGTCCTGGTGTTATGATGCGCAGTGTGGTAGAGGCAACTCGTCCTTTGGGTATCAAGACCATTGTTTCTCTGAATCCTGTTATGGTTGACGGTACTGGTATGTGCGGTGGCTGTCGTGTACAGGTTGGTGACGAAATGAAATTTGCCTGCGTAGATGGCCCAGAGTTTGATGGACATCTGGTGGATTTTAACAGCCTTATGTCCCGTAGCCGGATGTTTCGCCCACAGGAAGCACAGGCTAAGGAACATGTTTGCAATATCGGACTGGGGAGGTAATAATAATGGCATTAGTAATGGAAAAGCACAAGATGCCTGAGCAGGATCCAAAGGTTCGTGCTCGTAATTTTCAGGAAGTAGCACTGGGTTATGATGAGGAAACTGCTGTAGCAGAGGCAGAGCGCTGTCTCAACTGCAAGGTACCAAAGTGCCGTCAGGGCTGTCCAGTACAGGTTAACATTCCTGGGTTTATTGGGAAAATTAAGGAACGGGATTTTGACGCTGCCATTGATATTATCAAGGAGTCTAACTCTTTGCCTGCAGTATGTGGTCGTGTATGTCCTCAAGAAAATCAGTGTGAAAAGCATTGCATTATGGGTATCAAGGGTGAGCCTGTAGGCATTGGTCGCTTGGAGCGCTTTGCTGCTGATTATCAGCTGGCCAAGAATGAGGAAATCAAGCCAATTCAGTTTGCTGAGGATGCTCAGAAGGTAGCTGTTATCGGTGCAGGTCCTTCTGGCTTGTCCTGTGCTGGAGATTTGGCTAAGTTGGGGTATAAGGTTACTATATTTGAGGCCCTCCATGTAGCTGGTGGTGTTCTCTCCTATGGTATTCCAGAGTTCCGTTTGCCAAAGGACAAGATTGTACGCCGTGAGGTAGAAAATCTGCAGAAGCTGGGTGTTGCCATTGAGGTTAATGCTATTGCAGGACGACTCTTTACTGTGGATGAGCTGATGGGTGAAATGGGCTTCGATGCTGTTTATGTAGGCACCGGTGCTGGCCTGCCTCATTTTATGAATATTCCTGGTGAAAATCTCAATGGTGTCTATTCTTCCAATGAGTTCCTGACTCGCTGCAATCTCATGAAGGCTTATGATTTCCCAAATCATTTGACTCCTATTGCTATTGGCAAGAATGTAGCCGTAGTAGGCGGTGGCAACGTAGCTATGGATGCTGCTCGTACCTCTCTCCGTCTGGGGGCAGAGAATGTTTATATTGTTTATCGTCGTTCTGAGGCAGAGCTGCCAGCTCGTGCTGAGGAAGTGCATCATGCCAAGGAAGAAGGAATTCAGTTTAAGCTGCTGAATAATCCTGTAGAGATTCTAGGGGATGAAAATGGCTGGGTCAAGGGCCTGAAGTGCATTAAAATGGAGCTAGGGGAACCAGATGCCTCTGGTCGACGTCGTCCAGTAGCTATTGAAGGTTCAGAATTTGAGTTGGCTGTAGATACTGTAATCATGGCTATCGGTAATGGTCCAAACCCAATTGTGGCTTCTACTACTCCTGGTATGGAAACCAACAAGCGGGGCAATATCGTAGCTGATGAAGAAACCTGTGCTACCACCAAGGAAGGCGTATTCGCCGGCGGTGATATTGTAACAGGTGCTGCAACTGTTATTCTGGCAATGGGTGCTGGCAAAAAAGCTGCTGCTGCTATTGATGAATATCTGAAAAGCAAGAAATAACTAAAAGAATTGGTGCCGTTCTGCATATGCAGGACGGCATTTGTTGTCTATTCTAGAAAATTGTTGACTTAAAGCATGGTTTAGGTGCTATAATGTCCCTAGTGTGTTAAATTTGCAAGGGGGAGTTTTCATGGAAAAATCCAAGGTTTATTTTACAGATTTTCGGACTCAGATTGGTACCAGCTGGACTGTAAAGCTGCAGCGTTTATGTGTAGCTGCTGGTATCAAGAATATTGATTTCGATAAAAAATTTGTTGCTATCAAAATGCATTTTGGCGAGCTGGGCAATCTGTCCTTTTTGCGTCCTAACTATGCTAAGGCTATTGCAGATTTGGTAAAGGAACAGGGGGGGCTGCCTTTCCTGACAGATTGCAATACCCTGTATCCAGGCAGTCGTAAAAACGCATTGGAGCATATTGAATGTGCTAATATTAACGGCTTTAACAGTATTTCTACTGGCTGTCAGATTATCATTGGTGACGGTTTGAAGGGTACCGATGATATTGAGGTTCCTGTAAAGAATGGCGAGATTTGCAAGACAGCCAAAATTGGTCGTGCTGTAATGGATGCTGATGTATTTATTAGTTTGGCACATTTTAAGGGCCATGAAGCCACCGGTTTTGGCGGTGCTATTAAAAATATCGGCATGGGTTGTGGCAGTAGAGCCGGCAAGATGGAGCAGCATTCCTCTGGTAAGGTTGTGGTTAATCAGGACAAATGCCGTGGCTGTCAGAAATGTGCCAAGGAATGCGGTTCAGACGCTATTACCTATGTAAATCACAAGGCTGTTATTGATCATGATACCTGCAAGGGCTGCGGCCGTTGTATTGGTGCCTGCAATTTTGATGCTATTCGCAATGAGCAGTGGGATGCCGGGGATCTGTTAGACAAGAAGATGGCGGAATATGCTCAGGCTGTTATTCAGGACAGGCCATCCTTCCATATCAATATGATTATGGACATATCGCCAAATTGTGATTGCCATGGCGAGAACGATGCTGCTATTCTGCCAAATATTGGCATGGCGGCTTCCTTTGACCCAGTTGCCTTGGATCAGGCTTGTGCAGATCTTTGTCAGCAGGCAGAGCCTGTTCGGAATTCTCAATTAGGAGACAATCTGGCAAAAGAGGGATGGCATTGCCACCATGACCATTGGTTGGATAGCAATCCAAATGTACATTGGAAGGAAACTCTGGAGCATGGGGAAAAAATCGGTATGGGGACTCGCCAGTATGAGTTGATTACCCTGAAATAAGTAAATAATTTTTATTTTTGAGGTGGAGGGTGCTCCACCTCAATTTTTTTGAAAAATTTCAAAAAATATTTGACAAAGTTGCTATGTACTGATATAATTTCCAATTGTTCGGTGCTTGAGAAAAGCACTTGCCTACATCGCGGGATGGAGCAGTAGGTAGCTCGTCGGGCTCATAACCCGAAGGTCAGAGGTTCGAGTCCTCTTCCCGCAACCAATTGCTGATATAGCTCAGTAGGTAGAGCGCATCCTTGGTAAGGATGAGGTCACCAGTTCAACTCTGGTTATCAGCTCCATTATATGGCTGCGTAGCTCAGTTGGCTAGAGCATTCGGTTCATACCCGGAGTGTCAGGAGTTCAAATCTCTTCGCAGCCACCAGTTGAAATTTCGAGCCGTCTGCCTGATTTTGTCAGGAGACGGTTCTTTTTGTTTTGCATAAATCCTATATTTGGTATATCATAGAAATAGTTTTGTATAACGAGGTGTCCGATATCCCACACCTCTATAGGTGGCGGGATGTTGTGCTAATGACAGGGTGGAGCTAATATCTCCACCCTCGTCGAAACCCCATTGAAAGAAAATGCAATGGCATTTTCTTTGAATAATCTAGGGGTTATAATGCATTATTTTTATCTGGAGGAGGTTTGTCATTATGTTTAATAATATTCCCTTTGCCCATCTGCATGTACATACGGAGTACAGTCTCTTGGATGGTGCTAATAAAATCAAACCTCTTGTGGCCAGAGCCAAGGAAATGGGTATGGAATATATTGCTATTACAGATCATGGCAATATGTTTGGTGTTATGGATTTTTACAAAAGCTGTAAGGCTGAGGGAATAAACCCCGTTATTGGCTGTGAGGTTTATGTAGCTCCTAGGGATAGACGTGAACAGTATGAAGTGGATGGTACTAGATATTATCATCTGATTCTTTTGGCAGAGAACAATGAAGGATACAAGAATTTAGTGCAGTTGGTTTCCAGAGCCAATACTGAGGGCATGTACTATAAACCTCGTGTGGACAAGGAACTTTTGCGTAGATATAGCAAAGGCTTAATCTGTCTGAGTGCCTGTATAGCTGGCGAGGTACCGGCTTGGATTATTCGGGGAGATATGTACAGAGCTGAAAAAGCCTTGCAGGAATATTTGGATATTTTTGGACCAGAAAATTATTTTATAGAGATTCAGAATCATGGTATGGCTGAGGAAAAAATTGCCATGGATGGGATTATTCCCTTAGCCAGAAAATACAATTTGGGATTGGTGGCTACCAATGATGCTCATTATCTAAAAAAAGAGGATAGTGAGTTCCATGAGGTGCTTCTTTGTATTCAGACTGGCAAAAATTTGGATGATCCCAATAGAATGACTTTTTCCAGTGATGATTATTATCTCAAATCCCCAGAAGAAATGGCAGGTATTTTTAGGGATTATCCAGAGGCTATCGCTAATTCAGTAAAGATTGCCTCTCGCTGTCATGTAGAATTTGATTTCGATCATCGCCATTTACCTTTGTTTCCTTTGCCAGAGGGAATGACGGATGAAATGTATCTGCGCAAGTTATGCGAGGACAATCTGCCAGAGAAATATGATGAGATTACACCGGAGGTAAAACAGCGGCTGGAATATGAGCTGGGAGTTATTCACAGCATGGGGTTTGACAGTTATTTTTTGATTGTCTGGGATTTTATTAATTATGCCCGCAGTGTCAAGATTCCTGTAGGTCCAGGACGAGGCTCGGCAGCAGGTAGCATAGTTGCTTATGCCCTAGGGATTACGGATTTGGATCCCTTGGAATACGATTTGCTTTTTGAACGTTTTTTGAATCCAGAGCGGGTTACCATGCCAGATATTGATATTGATTTTTGCTATGTACGGCGAGAAGAGGTTATCGAGTATGTAAAGCACCGTTATGGTGAAGATCATGTTAGTCAGATTATTACTTTTGGTACCCTAAAGGCCAAAAATGCCATTAGGGATGTGGCTAGAGCCATGGGGATGCCCTATGCTGAGGCTGATAAGGTAGCCAAGCTCATACCGTCAGGCCCTAAGGTTACACTGGATGGGGTGTTGGAGACTGTAGCAGCCTTTAGGCAGATGTACGACGAGGATGTGAACGTTCAGCGTCTGGTAGACATGGCTAGACGGGTAGAAGGCCTGCGGCGTAACTGCGGTAAGCATGCTGCTGGGGTGGTAATTGCGAGGAATCCTATTACAGACTATATGCCTGTGATGATTGCTGATGGCGCGCTGGTTACTCAGTTTGAAAAGGATCTGGTAGAGGAGCTTGGGCTGCTGAAAATGGACTTTTTAGGCCTGAGAACCTTGACTGTTATGGATGATGCTGTAAAAAATATCAAAAAATCCCATAACATAGATATAGATTTACGCAAGATTCCCCATAAAGATGCTAAGACCTGTGCTATGCTTTGTGCTGGTGGTACTAGTGCGGTATTCCAGATGGAATCCTCCGGCATGACCAGAATTATGCAGGATTTAAAGCCAGAGGGTTTTACGGATTTGATTCCCCTGGTGGCATTATATCGGCCAGGTCCTTTGGGCAGCGGCATGGTGGATGATTTTATCAAGGGACGTCATGGGGAAAAAGAGGTGATATATAAGCATCCTTTGTTGGAGCCAATTTTGAAGGAAACTTTTGGTGTGGTGTTGTATCAGGAGCAGGTTATGCAGATTGTGCAGGTGCTGGCAGGATTTAGTTTGGGCCAGGCAGATTTGCTGCGCCGTGCTATGGGCAAGAAAAAGGCAGCTATTCTAATGGCTCAAAAGGAAAATTTCCTCAAGGGCACAGCAGAAAGAGGCATTGATGATAATCTGGCTGTAGAAATATTTGATTTATTGACGCATTTTGCCGATTATGGCTTCAATAAATCTCATAGTGCCGCCTATGCCTGGGTGGCTTGGCAAACAGCGTATTTGAAGGCAAATTATCCAGCGGAATTCATGGCAGCTATGCTGACTAGCATTATGGATAATACAGACAAGGTTAGCAGCTATATAGAGCAGTGCCGCCGTATGGGGATTCAGGTGCTGCCACCGGATATAAATGCCAGCCAGGTTAATTTTAGTGTTGATAAAGATGCTATTAGATTTGGCCTTGCGGCTATCAAAAATGTGGGGGAGGGTGCTCTGTCTGTAATGGTGGAGGAACGGGAGCAAAATGGGCCCTTTACTTCTTTGATGGATTTTTGTACCCGTGTGGATATGCATGCCATTAACAAGAGACATATAGAAAATTTTATTCGGTGTGGCTGTTTTGATTCCCTGGGCTATCGACGTTCTCAGCTTCTGCATGTGGCCGCTAGAGTGGTGGATTCTGCCATGGCCCTGCAAAAGGAGCAGGCTACAGGCCAGCTAGGTTTATTTGGCGAGGAAGAGGTGCAAGAGGCGGCTGAAATCAAGCTGCCGGATATTCCTGAGGCTTTGCCAGAGGTGTTGTTGGGCTGGGAAAAGGAAATAACAGGTTTTTATATTACTGGACATCCCTTGGACAAGTATCGAGATAAAATATCAGGCTTGACACCTATTAGCAAGGTGGTTGAGGGGCAGATACCTGATAAAAAGAAGATTAAGTTGGCAGGTATTATTAGGGAATGTACCCGCCGTACTACGAAAAAGGGAGATATGATGTGCTTCCTGCGTTTGGAGGATTATAGTCATAATATTCGTGTTGTGGTTTTTCCCAAGGTATTTTATCCAGCTATGCACAATACCGAGCCTGATACAGCGGTGGTTATTATTGGTCGGGTTGATTTTAGTGATGATGAACGGGATAGAATACAGTTTATTGCAGATAGCATTATTTCCATGGATGAGTATTTGCCGGACTATTATATTGCCCTGCGGCCTGATCAGGAAAAGCCTGAAATATATCAGGGGTTGCAGGAGATCTTCCAGCAGCATCACGGAAATTGCGTAGTTTATATTTATTATTATGGTACAAAAAAATTGACCATGAATGAGAAAAAATATTGGCTGGATGGCTCTCAGGAAGCGGTGGATAAAATAAAAAAATTGCTGGGAGAGGAAAATATCCGGCAAAGGTGATTTGGGAGGATGTATTGACTATGTGGGTATCAATTTTTGTAGCTGGCAATCGTCAGGAAGCAGATAAAATTATGCAGCGTCTGGATAGGGAGGGGTTTTTGAATAGAATCCGTCCTGCCAAGGCCAATCAATCGGAATCTCAGTTGGAGATACAGGTATTGGAGTCAGATGCTCCTGATGCACAGCAGTTTTGCTATTGAGGGACATTCTTTCACCATTGAAAGAAAAGTAAATTTATGTTATCATAGAACAGTTAAGTTATGTGAAATTTGGATGAAAGTGAGGCGTTAACTTGCCTGCAATTACTTATGAATTAATTAAGCAGGACCCTGCAACTGGAGCCAGGGCCGGCATTATCCATACACCTCATGGGAGCTTTCCTACACCAATTTTTATGCCCGTAGGAACACAGGGCTCCGTTAAGGGGGTATCTCCAGAGGAGGTCAAGGAGCTAGGGGGAGGGATTATCCTTAGCAACACTTATCATCTTTTCCTGCGCCCAGGCTCTGCTTTGGTTAAGGAGGCAGGTGGACTCCACAAGTTTATGAATTGGGATGGTGCCATCCTTACTGACAGTGGAGGCTTTCAGGTGTTTAGCTTGGGAGATTTGCGGAAGATTACTGAGGAGGGAGTAACCTTTAGATCTCATATTGATGGATCTAAGAAATTCCTTTCGCCTGAGGTGTCCATGCAGGTACAGATGGATTTGGGTTCTGATATTGTCATGGCCTTTGACGAATGTATACCTTATCCTGCAGATTTTGCTTATACCAAGGCTTCGACGGAGAGAACTACCCGTTGGGCCAAACGTTGTAAGGAATATATGACCAGCCCTCACCAGGGACTATTTGGTATAGTTCAGGGAGGAATGTTCAAGGAGCTGAGAACCCAGAGTGCTCAGGAATTGATTGAATTGGATTTCCCTGGTTATGCTATTGGCGGACTTAGTGTAGGAGAACCAAAGGATCTGATGTATGAAATGCTGGATCATACTGTGGAGCAGCTGCCTGCCAATAAACCACGCTACCTGATGGGGGTAGGTACGCCAGACTGTCTGGTAGAAGGTGTTATGCACGGCATTGATATGTTTGACTGTGTATTCCCTACAAGAGTAGCTCGCAATGGTACGGCTATGACCTGGCAGGGCCGCATGGTAATGAAGAACAGCGAGTATACCCATGACTTCCACCCTATTGAGGAGGATTGTGACTGCTATGCCTGCCGCAATTATAGCCGTGCTTATATTAGACATTTGGTGCGGGCGAATGAGATTTTTGGCCTGAGACTCTTGTCTATTCATAATCTTCGCTTCTTGCAGAGATTTACCAGAGCTATGCGTCAGGCTATCATTGAGGATAGATTTGGCCAGTTCCGCAGAGAATTTTTGGATCAATATAACTATAATGCCAAGAAGCCTATAGGTTGATAGAGTTTTGTTATGAATAAAAAAGCTATGAGGCGTCAAGGGTTATTAGCCAGACGAGATCTAGAGGCTCAGCAGAGAGTTGCCAAAAGCAGATTGATAGGAGAGAGCTTGTGTAATAGTATTTTATTTCAACAGTCTAAATCAATTTTCTGCTATGTGGGTTCAGAGGATGAGGTGCATACCATGGATATCCTCCAAAGAGTGTTGGCTGAAGGAAAACAACTGTCGGTGCCTTATATTACAGATGCTGCCCAAGGAGTAATGGAGGCAGCGGTTTTGAATAAGATAGAGGATTTGGTACCAGGAATATATGATATTCCCACGGTGCCAGAGAACAAACAGCGTTTTCTGTTGGGAAATGCGATTGATTTGGTGATTGTGCCGGGAACGGCATTTGATGCAGCTGGCCGACGTATTGGTATGGGAGGCGGTTTTTATGACCGTTTTTTGCAAAATACCTCCGTTAGCAGGGTGGCTCTGGCTTATGCATGTCAGATTTTTGACCACCTGCCTGTAGAGGAGCATGACCAGCAGGTAGATTATATATTTACCGAAAACAAAATTTATACAAGAGAGGATTTGAGGTAGTTGAGGAAAGACAGTTTGCTGAAGCTTCTGGCAGCAGTTGTAATTATTGTTGCTGTATTCTTCACCTTTGTCAGCCCTCTGGCAATGTCCATTCGTCAGGGTTTGGACTTGCAGGGTGGTACTCATGTGGTGTTGGAGGCAGAAGATACTCCTGAAGCCACTGTTAATGAGGATGCCATGGAGCGTGTGGTGCGCATTATGGAAAAGCGTGTCAACGAGTTGGGCTTGGCGGAGCCTATTGTACAGCGTCAGGGTGAACGCCGCATTATTATTGAGCTGCCTGGTATCAAGGACCCAGACAAGGCTATTCAGGTTATTGGCAAGACAGCCATGCTGGAGTTCAAAAATGAGGAGGGGGAAACCGTTCTCACCGGTACTGATTTGAAGGATGCCAGAGAGCAGACAGATCAGCAGGGACAGAATGTGGTAGGCCTGGAATTTAGTCCAGAGGGAGCAGAGAAATTTGCTGCCCTTACCAGCCAGAATGTAGGCCGTACCATTGCTATTCTGTTGGATGGTGAGGTATTGACTGCACCTCGTGTTAATGAGCCTATTACTGGCGGCAAGGCTGTTATTACTGGTAATAAGACTTTGGAGGAGGCTCATAATTTGGCTATCCTTCTGAGAAGTGGTTCCTTGCCTGTCAAGGTAAATATTATTGAGACACGCACCGTAGGTCCTACTCTTGGTCAGGATTCCAAGGATAAATCTGTTTTTGCCTTTACTATCGGTCTTGGTGCAGTTGTACTGTTTATGGCTTTGTTCTATCGTCTCTCCGGTGTTGTGGCTGATATTAGCTTGATGGCCTATGTTGTCATTCTGCTGTTTGTGCTGAAGCTGCTGGATGCTACCTTGACCTTGCCAGGCGTAGCAGGTATTATTCTGTCCATTGGTATGGCTGTAGATGCTAACGTGTTGATATTTGAGCATTTTAAGGAGGAATATCTTAGCGGCAAGACTCTGCGCTTGTCCATGGATGCAGGTTTCTCTAGAGCCTTTACCACTATTTTCGACTCCAATATTACCACCATTATTGCTTCTGCTGTACTGTTCTGCTTCGGTACAGGCAGTATTCGTGGTTTTGCCATTACCCTTGGTCTTGGTGTTATTATTTCTATGTTTACTGCCATTACATTGACTCAATTTATGACCAAGAATCTGATTGCTGCCAATGTAATCAAGAATCCGTGGGTATATGGTATCAACAAGAAGCCACAGGTAGAGAAAGAGGTGAAGCAGCTTGGCTAAGATGAAGGTACAGCAGAATCTGCCCAAGATTCGCTTTGATATATTGAAGCGTTCCAAGCTTTGGTTTGCTATTTCTCTGCTGGTTATTATTCCTGGTATTTTCTGCATGTTTACCAAGGGCTTTAACTTTGGTATTGATTTTACCGGCGGTACTATTATTGAAATGGAATTTCAGCAGGAGGTTACTCTGCCTCAGGTTCGTGATGTATTGAGAGAATACAATTTGGATAATGCTACTATTCAGCTGTCTGGTGATGTCAGCAATGTAGAGGCATCCAAAGATGTTATGATTCGTACCATGGATTTGGAGGAGAATGAACGTAAGGCTGTTATGTCCAGCTTGAAGGAAGAGATAGGCGATTACACCGTTCTCCGTGAGGAAAAAGTTGGTGCCACCATCGGTGGTGAGCTGATAACAGATGCCCTGATGGCTACAGTTATTTCTTGGATTTTGATTATCCTTTATGTGTCCTATCGCTTTGAATGGCGTTTTGGTGTAGCGGCGATTCTGACTTTGATACATGATGTATTGATTGTATTGTCAGTATTCTCCTTCCTGCAGAAGCAGGTAGATTCCAGCTTTGTAGCAGCTATTCTGACTATTATCGGTTATTCCATCAATGATACCATTGTTATTTTTGATCGTATTCGTGAAAATCAGCGCCTTCACTTCAAGAGAGGCGGGGATTTGAATGAGCTGGCCAATCGTAGTATCTATCAGACTTTGACCCGTTCTCTGTACACGGTATTTACAGTGTTGTTCACCACCTTTGCCCTGTACTTCTTCGGAGGAGATACCACCAAAGATTTCTCCTTTGCATTGCTGGTAGGTTTCTTCAGTGGTTCTTATTCTTCTATTTTTGTAGCCAGCCCACTGTGGGTTGTGTTGAAAAACAGATTTCCAGCCAAAAAAATTTAATTAGCTTGGCAAAATAGCGGAAGGGCTTCGGTCTATCCGCTATTTTTAACTTTTATAGAAGAATAATTTTTGTTATAATGTAAATGCAGTAATGGAATTTTGTTAATAGCTAGTTTTATAGATATAGAGAAAGGCGGGGAAAGCTATGGATTGGGAGTTGTTTCATAGATTTCAAGAAAATGGTTTGGTAAAAAATAATTTACATACAGCAAAGGTAGAACATCTAGGAGCACCTCCTATTCAGAAGCCATATCCGCCAGAGGCGCAGCTGATTCCTTTGCCTGAGCCAGATTTTTTGGAGGATCATCAGGTAAGCTTTTTGGAGTTAATGGAGCTGCGTTCTACAGTGCGAGATTATAGTCAGGTTCCCTTGACCATGAAGGAGTTAAGCTATTTGCTTTGGTGTACACAGGGAGTAAAGATGGTGCTGCAGGGTGGTGCCACCAAGAGAACTGTGCCATCAGCTGGTGCTCGCAATGCCTTTGAAACTTATCTTTATATTGACAAAGTGGAAGGATTGGAGCCTGGTCTATATAGATTCCTAGCTTTGGAGCACGCTTTATTACCTATAGAGCTGGGAGGGCAGGTAAAGGAAAAGCTGGCTGCTGGCTTTAATAAGGTGAATATGTATAATCAATCTGCTGTTACCTTTATGTGGGCAGCAGTGTTGGAGCGTATGGAATACGCCTTTGGAGGCAGGGCGCTGCAATATCTATATATAGATGCAGGACATGTATGTCAGAATTTGTATTTAGCAGGTTATACTATTGATGTAGGTACTTGTGCTATTGGTCATTTCAATGATGTTGAGTTAAATAGTCTGCTGGGATTAGATGGCGAGCAGGAGTTTGTTGTTTATGCAGCCCATACAGGCAAGAATAAATAGAGATTAGGGTGAATGATTATGGGGGACAATCGTTACAGTATTTCTATATTTGCACCAATGAGTGGCAGTGTTGTGGATTTGAGTCAGGTACCTGATCCCATTTATGCAGAAAGAATGATGGGAGATGGAGTGGCCATTGTGCCAGAGGATGGCACAATGTTCAGTCCTGTTAATGGTTATGTTACTGTAGTTTCTGATGATAAACATGCCTTTGGCTTTACCACAGATGATGGCCTGGAAATTTTGGTACATCTAGGAGTAGACAGCAAGATGCAAAAAGACTGCTGTGTTGTGCATATCAAGGTGCATGACAGGGTTCAGGCTGGTGATATGATTGCAGAATTTGACTTAGGCAAATTAAAGGAAAGAGGTGTTAATATAATTACACCGATTATTATTTGCGGCGGTTTAGATGGCAAGAAAATAGAGCCGGCTAGTGGTCATGTTCAGGCTGGTTCAGGTGCCGTTATGACGGTAATAGATGTGGCTGCTAAGGAAAGATATGAAGCAAGTCAAAGGCAGCAGGAATCTGGTGAGCAATCAGATGTACCAAAGCAGAACACCGAGGCTCCGGCGAAGAATACAGCGACAGTTTCTAGCGAAAATGATGCCATGGAATTTTTGAAGGATAAGAAAAACTGGCCCAAGCTTATTGGCGGATTTGTAGCTCTGACTGCTCTTATGGTGGTGATTTTTGTTAGCATTGCTATGTTTATTGGCCATTAGGAGATTGTGGGAATATGGATTTAGCGGATACAATAGACATATTAAAGGGTGTAGGCCCAAAAAAACTGCAGCAGCTGCAGCAAATGGGTATCTACACCCTATTTGACTTGCTTACTTACTATCCTCGCAGTTATGAGGATAAAAGTATAATTACGCCTATAGGTTGTTTGCGAGCTGGGGAAACTGTTACTGTATCAGGGGTGATTACGGGTATTCAGGAGCATCAGGCCGCAAGGAGACGGGTGACTGTCTTGACGGTCTTTATTTCTGATGGATCAGGATATTTGCAAATTAATTGGTTCAATCAGAAAATGCTCAAGAACAGGTTAAAGGTAGGCCGTAAAATTTTTGCAACAGGTACAACAGCCTATGCCTATGGCGGAAGGGGCAGTTTGGCTTTGAAAAATATTTCTTCCTGGGAGATATTAACCAGCGAAGATGTTGCAGAAGACAAATGTGGCATTTTGCCCATCTACGGTATTACGGATAAGTTGAATCAAAAGTTTATGAGACAGCTTACAGCACAGCTTATAGATGAGCTGCAGAAAGGTCAGCTAGAGGTGGAGGAGGTAATATCGGCAGATATTTGCCAGCAGTATAATTTACTGGATAGAAGGCAGTCCTTTTGCCAGGCCCATTATCCTTCGGATAAGCAGATTTTTAGATTAGCTAGATATCGTTTGGCTTTTGAGGAGTTGTATTTAATTCAATGTGGTTTGCTGATGCTGAAGAAGCAGAGTCAGGAGCAGAGACAGGGCATCAAGCACAGGGTAAATGGCTATTTGGTTCGGCGGTTGTTTCAGGCTTTGCCCTTTCAACTGACTAATGATCAGCAGAAGGCCTGGCAGGATATTTGTAATGACATGGAGAGATATATTCCCATGCGGCGGTTGCTGCAGGGTGATGTAGGCTCAGGTAAAACAGTAGTGGCTATGCTGGCCCTGGTGAAAACAGTTGAAAACGGCTATCAGGGGGCCTTGATGGCTCCCACAGAGATATTGGCTCACCAGCATTATGATGAGTTTTGTCGCGTACTAGAGCCACTGGGAATAAGGGTAGCTCTATTATCTGGTCGTCTAAGTATTGGCAAGCGCCGTGCTATATATGAAAAACTGGCCAACCATGAGATTGATATTGTTATTGGTACCCATGCCTTGATTCAGGATGATGTGCGGTTTGCAGACTTGGGATTGGCTATTACAGATGAACAGCATCGTTTTGGTATCAATCAAAGGGCTTTACTGGAGCAAAAGGGAGACGCATTGCCAGATGTATTGGTTATGACAGCAACTCCTATTCCTCGTACCCTAACTTTGACCGTATATGGAGATTTGGATATTTCGATGATTCATCAGCTTCCTCCAGGTCGTAAGCCTATACGTACTTTTGTGCGAGGCAGTGATCGTAGGGAGTTGATTTACAAATTTGTTTTGGAGGAAATAGCCAAAGGTCGTCAGGCATATGTAGTTTGTCCACTGGTAGAGTCCAGAGAAGAAAGTAAGTTATCCTCAACCCAGGAGGTATATGAGGAATTGTCTCAGGGAATATTTGCAGGCATACCATGCGGCATGGTACATGGCAAGCTGAAGCAGAAGGAAAAGGAAGCCATTATGGAGAAATTCTACCAAGGAGAGATTAAGCTTTTGGTAGCTACTACAGTTATTGAGGTAGGTGTTAATGTTCCCAATGCCAGCATTATGGTAGTGGAGCATGCCCAGCACTTTGGCTTGTCTCAGCTTCATCAGCTGCGTGGCCGTATTGGACGAGGTGAATTTGCCTCCTATTGTATTTTGGTATCAGATGGTAAAACTGAAAGCGCTCGGCGCCGAATGGAAATTATGGAGAGTACCACAGATGGTTTTGTGCTGGCAGAGGAAGATTTGAAGTTACGGGGGCCAGGACAGTTCTTTGGCTCCATGCAGCATGGCCTGCCAGATTTAAAGATGGCTGATGTAGAGCATGATATAGATATTCTTTTGCAGGCTAGAAAAGCAGCGCTGGCTTCAGTGGAAAGGCCAGAAGATATGAGCAGGGTATTGCCGGCCTTGCGGCTGCAATATCAGGAGCAATTTATGAATATTATGGAAAATTAATTAATTTTAGTGCTTTATTTTGTGAAAGTAATATGCTATAATATATCCTGTTGATTTTCGTAATGTAAAGTATGAAAGTGATGGAAGTACGGGAGGTGGCTTAGGTGGTTAATCCCAAGCTAAAGGATGAATTGAATGATCAGCTGTGCAAGGCTGTATTAAAATTGCAAACTGTGGACGAGTGCTATCAGTTTTTTGAGGATATTTGTACAATTAGTGAGTTGAAGGCTATGTCTCAGCGTTTAGAGGTTGCCAAAATGCTGCAAAATCGTCACACTTATGACGAGATTGTTGGCCGTACAGGAGCCAGCACGGCAACCATTAGCCGGGTAAAGAGATGTCTCAATTACGGTGCAGATGGCTATAATCTGGTTTTTGACCGTTTGGGACTGGACGAGGCAGAAAATAACGGATAACCAATGCTTTTAAGGGAGATTATGTAATATGAGCAACAAGGATTTAGTTTTGGAAATACCATATGGCACCAGAGATTTTTTGCCTAGAGAAGCGGCAGAGAAGCGTGCTATTGAAGGCAAAATTGCAGAGACCTTCAAGAGCTGGGGATATGATGAGGTGGCTACGCCAACCATTGAATTCCTAGATACCCTTACCATGGGAAATGGTAGCAGCCTTGAGCCGCAGATGTTCAAGTTGTTTGATAAGGAAAACCGTACAATGGCTCTGCGGTATGAAATGACTACTCCTATTGCTCGTGTGGTAGCCAGCCGATTGGTAGATGATTTACTGCCCTACAAGCTTTCTTATATCAGCAGTGTTTTCAGATATGAAAAGACTCAGACCGGCCGGCAGTGTGAATTCCATCAGGCTGGTGTGGAGTTGATTGGCAGCACCAAAGCCACAGCAGATGCAGAGGTTATAGCATTAGCTGTATCTATTATGCAGGAAGCCGGGCTAAAGGATTTTCAAATTTGCTTGGGGCAGGTAGAGTTTATTAATGGTTTGATGCAGCAGTGTTGTATATTGCCTAAGCAACAGGAAAAAATAAAGAAGGCTATTGAAAATAGGGATTTGGTGGCTCTTAATGCTATTGTAGATGAAACCGAGCTGCCAGAGGCTGCCAAGGCTATGGTAAAGCAGATTCCTTTGCTTCATGGAGATAAAAGAGTTCTGGATAAGGCTTACAATATGGCTATGAATGAACAATCCCGTCGGGCTTTGGACAATCTGGCAGAGATTTATGATTTGCTGGAAGCATACGGTGTAGCAGAGTACATTACCTTTGATCTTGGTGTTATTAGGGATTTCAGCTACTACAGTGGTATGGTGTTTGAGGCGTATACACCTGGCCTTGGTTATCCTCTCTGCGGTGGCGGCCGTTATGATCATATGCTAACTGACTTTGGCAGGGCACTGCCTGCTACTGGTTTCGCTGTAGGCATTGAGCGTATATTGCTTTCCTTGGAGCGACAGGGATTGGCCAAGCCTGTTATTGCCAAGGATATTTATGTGGCCTATGCTCCTGGCAAACAGCATGAAGGAATAGAGCTGGTGCAGAAGCTGAGAGCTCAGGGCATGACCTGTGAGCTGGCCATGAGTTCCTGTTTAGAGCTGGAAGCAGAGGCTTATAGACAGGAAAAGGGCTATAAGGAATTGGTTTTTGTCAAATAAATTGAAAAGGGGCGGCTGCTTCTGTGATTAAAGAAGGCATGATGATAGATAATGTTTTCCTAGAATTGCAATTGAAGCAGCCGCCCCTTTGCTGTTATTATAACCCCTGTGTTATTGAGAGAAAATGCTTTTGTATTTTTCAATGGCGGTTTGCCGAATTTGCACAAGTAATTGATTGAATCTTGAGGAGGGCAGGATATATTTATGTTTTATAGAATAAAGCAGTTTGTGGCAGGAATAATGGCTCAAGGTCCTAACGGTGAAGAATATTTACGCATAGAGAAAATTTTGCCCGCAAAGGCAAGAGAGTTTTTTTATGGTATGAATAGAGGGGATCAGCGTCATAGTCTAAAAGTAATGTATACAGCGGAAACCCTGTGGGATAGCTGTCAGGATAATGAGGAAAATCGGGATTTGCTTTTGCGCTGTTGTCTTTTGCATGATATAGGACGGGGCAAGCAGATGGGGCCGATTCGCAAAACCTGGGCGGTTTTATTGGACAAAATTCATCCCATCTGGTCACGGCGTCATGGCAGGTGTGATTCTAAAAGCTATGTGCGAGGAATCCTGTATCGGTATTATCATCATGGTGAAATCAGTGGAGAGATGCTGACAGGTATAGGTATGGTACAGGAAGGAAAAATCGTAGCTCGTCATCATAAAAAATCTGCTGCGGGGCTGACAGAAAATGAAGTTCAGGTGTGGCAGATTCTGCGTCAGGCAGATATGGTTAACTAAAATAGCTGGTTAGTCCAATTAATAGCAAGTAATTTCTGCTAAAAAGAGGATTTTTCTTATTTATAGCGAATATAGGTAAATGAGAAATTTTAGGAAAGAGGCAGATTTTTATGCAATACGAAGCTGTAATATTCGATTTGGACGGAACACTGATTAATTCAATAGATGATCTGGCTGATAGCTGCAATGAAATGCTGATAGCCTATGATTTGCCAGTCCATAATGTAGAGGCATATAAGTATTTTGTTGGCAACGGTGTAGCCAAGCTGGTGGAAAGAGCTTTGCCTGAGAAATTGGCACAGGATAAGGATTTTTATGACAAGGCATTGGCCAAATTTAGAGCAATCTACAATGGCAAGGTGCTGAATAAAACCAGAGCCTATAGCGGTATCAGAGATATGCTGGCCAAGCTGACTGAGAAGGAAATTCCTATGGCTGTATGTACCAACAAGCCTATGGAGGCGGCTAAGACTATTATTAATATTCTTTTTGAGCCGGGTACCTTCAAAATGGTGATTGGAGATAGGCCGGGACATCCACGCAAGCCAGATCCTACTACGGTGCTGGAGATTACCAAGGAATTAGGGGTAGAGCCAGACAAGGTAGCCTATCTTGGGGATAGCGGCGTGGATATGCAGACCGCTGTTAATGCAGGCTTTTTGCCAGTAGGCGTTTTGTGGGGCTTCCGGCAGAAAGAGGAGTTGCTGGAGAATGGCGCCAAGCTGTTGCTGGAAAAGCCAACTGACTTGCTGTTCCAGGTTCATTTCAAAACAAAGAAATAAATAAAATTAAATTCGTCTTGCAAGTAGGTGTATAAGGTCTAAGGGCCATGGCTTTGCTTGTAAAGGCGAATTTTTTTGTTTATAATATAGTAGTTA
Source organism: uncultured Anaerovibrio sp. (assembly GCA_934196075.1). Taxonomy (GTDB): domain Bacteria; phylum Bacillota; class Negativicutes; order Selenomonadales; family Selenomonadaceae; genus Anaerovibrio. Next base: position 4,497 of record CAKPVW010000010.1, on the reverse strand, counting down.
AACGAGGTGTCCGAATTTAGCGGGAAATATATGTAAGTTGGATTTTGTCAGTTAAAATATAGACTGTGGAGGAGAGAACATGACAAAAATACCTGTAGAGGCAGGCAAGGAATACGAGATTGAAATAGGAAGTTTGGGCAGCAGCGGTGAAGGCGTAGGCCGTTATAATGGTTTTACCATCTTTGTGCAGGGAGCACTGCCTCAGGAAAAGGTTAGGGTAAAAATTTTAGAAGTCAAAAAGACCTATGCTGCTGGCAAACTTTTGAAGGTGATAGAAGCCAGTGCGGATAGGGTAAAGCCAGAATGTCCTATCTATGAAGCTTGTGGTGGCTGTCAGCTGCAGCATATCTCCTATGAAGGCCAGCTAAAGCTGAAACAGCAGCAGGTGCAGGATGCCTTGGAAAGAATTGGACATCAGAAAAATCTAAAGGCATTGCCTACTCTGGGGGCAGAGAATCCTTGGAACTATCGCAATAAGGTAGCTTTCCCTGTAGGACGAGAAAAAGGCAAGACCATTATTGGCTGCTTTGCCAAGGGGACTCATCATATTATAGATGCCTCTCATTGCTTGATTCAGGAGCAGGTAAATAATGAGGCCATTACTGCTGTGCGTGAGGTTATCGAAAAGCTGGGGATTCCTGTCTATGATGAAGATAGACATATCGGTGTAATGCGTCATGTGGTGGCTCGCACTGGCATAAAGGGTAAGCTGATGGTGGTATTGGTAACTGCTACTCCTAAGCTGTCAAAGGAAAAAGAGATTATCAAAATGCTGCGTAACCGTCTGCCTAATATGGTAAGCCTGCAGCAGAATATTCAGACCTATAGAAATAATGTGATTTTGGGACGGGAAACCAAGGTGCTATGGGGCAGCCCCACTATTAAAGCGGGTTTGGATAAATTTGCTTTTAATGTGTCTGCTCGTTCCTTCTTTCAGGTAAATACCAAGCAGGCAGAAAGATTATATGCCAAGGCTTTGGAATATGCTCAGCTTACTGGTCAAGAGACCGTTATTGATGCGTATTGCGGTACCGGTACTATTAGTCTTTATTTAGCTCAGAAGGCTAGAAAAGTCTATGGTGTAGAGATTGTCAGCCCGGCTATTCGGGACGCCCAGAAAAATGCTAGGGAAAACAATATTCGCAATGCGGAATTTATTGTGGGAGATTGTACCAAGGTTATGCCACGGCTTTATCAGCAGGGCATCCGGGCGGATGTAGTGGTGGTGGACCCACCAAGAGCAGGCTGTACCGAGCAGGTACTCAAAACCTTTGCCAATATGAAGCCAAAGAGAATTGTCTATGTATCCTGCAACCCTGCAACTCTAGCCAGGGATATAGAAATATTGGAAAAGCTAGGGTATAAAGCAGAAAAAATCCAGCCAGTAGATATGTTCGCCCAAACCAGCCATGTAGAAACGGTCTGTTTGTTGTCAAGAAAATAAAATCAAATGTTGAAAAGTGGTGTATTGACCGGCTTTTTGTAAGGTTAGTATCATCAGAGAAGCCTTGTGAAAAGCTCGGTTATTTTATATGGAAACATATCTACTTTTTAGTCTGACCGGAGAAAAAGTGGATGACCGAAAAAATGCGGTAGGGTTTAGGCTGTGGATTAGATGTCATAGGTTGTGGCACTGAAATTGTTGTCAGAGCTGACCGCAGTTTAAGCCACTTGATACTAAGGGGTAGACTTGGCAGTTGAATAGATGACAGGGGGAATAAAGATGGAAGATACTAGAATTTATACGGGAGTTACTAAATATAAAAATATAGAGTTTACTTTTGTGTTTAATGGAGAAGATTTGCGCCTAATTCCAACAACTGAAAATGTAAAAAAGATTGAAACTGAATGGCTTATGACGCCGATCGCTAAGGGTACATTTATTCCTAATACGGATTTAAAAATGGAAGAATCGTTTCTGATAGGACGTTGTCATGAAAATGGAAAACGGGTTGTATTCTTTACACAGAAGAATGCTAATATCAGCAGTAATAATTTAGTGTTAATTGTTCAGGTAATCGGTTATTTAGAATGCAGTACTGGCAAAGAAAAATTCGGAAGAATATCATTTCTAGGCCCAGAAATTAATATTATTCATCCGGTTAATCGGTCATTCGATTTTTCGTTTAATCCATTTACTGTGAGTAGTGATGGTGTATTTTCAATAACGACGAAAAAATTTGATATAACAAGTACAACGCCACAAGAATTCGAAGTAGATGAAAAGAAAGTAAGTGTACAGTTTAATATTTCAAGAAAATTTAGCACAAAGATTCTAGAACCACCTATTTTATTAGAATCATCAATGTTGTTTGAGTTTGATGAAACGGATGATTATGAATTTCTTGTCAGACTTTGGTTTATCGCTAAAGACTTTATTTCATTTTTATGCTATAGAAAAAATATTTGCATGAGACCAGCAGTAGTTTCTTTAAAAAACCAGGATGGAAAATATCAATCTTTGGGAACATTAACAATGATGAATCAGGATACAGATGAAGAATTATCTGCGTTAAAACAAAATAGATGTATTAAGCAGAGTATGATATCTGGACATGAGGGCCAGATATTAACGGATATTGCCAGCGATAGTTTGTATATAAGACATTTGCCTAAGACATACGAAGATGGAAGACATATTGATGCATCAAGATTTATTATGATAACAGCTGCATTTGAATGGGAATTTCATAGAACCTATCCGAATGGTGTTCCAAAGAAGGAAACTACAATTCTAATTGAAAACGAGGCGATAGAGGCACTACAAAAATTAATTGATTCTAGCACAGGTAAATTGAAAAATAAATATAAATTTCTAAGTAAACTTATTAGGTCGGATTCTCTGCAAACAGAGTTAGTGAAAATAGGAGAGGATTTTGATTCGATTATAGGAAATTTTGGTAAGCATTTGTATAGTCTTAATGGAGAAGAGTTAATATATTCTTCAATGGGAGAGAGATTATCAAGTCAGAGAAATCATTTTGCTCACGGGGATTTGGATAAGGATTTTATTGGACTTGCTCTTTTAGATTTAATGTACTTAGAATATATTGTTTATGCTATGCAGATGAAACATTACAGGATAGAGGATACAAATATTAGAAATGCTATAAATGAATTGTTTCATTTAAACTTTGCGTTGTAACAAAAGATTCCCCATCACCGGAAACTATCCAGTGGTGGGGAGCCTTCGTGCGTCTATGGGATTTATGCGTCCACATCGATATTAACACCGGATTTCAGTTCGATGGTGATGTGGTCATCCCAGATAGTGATTTGCTTGATCTAGCGTCGCACCAGCGATTCGTCAAATTCGATGAGGTGAGTAGTCTGCTGTGCGATATAATCCTGCAGGTAATTGATTCGTTTTATCTGCTCGTCTCTTGCGGCAGTGTCTATGGTGGTCTGCTGGCGGAGTTCTCTAAGCCTGAATATTTCATCGGCAATCTCGTCATCGGCTTCTTTGCTCTGGGCTTTTTGGATCAGTTCTTGTTGCAGGGTCATCAGTTTTTCGTCAATGTTTTCAACGGAGGTTGCCTGCGAAGCTCGGATGACTGAGGCAATGTTGAGCTGTAGCTGTGCTTGATATCTACTTTTGTCTCCAAGCATCTGGTTGATTGCCTTGATGACAGCATCATGAAGGACCAGCTCGTTAATGGTTCTGGCGTGGCATTCCAATCCGGTAGATTCCAGCCTGTTGATGTAGCGCCAGACGATAGATTTAACTCCACGATTGTTCCAGTGGAGCCTTCGAAACATTTCACCGCATTCACCGCAGATGACAATTTGCGAGAAGCAGTGATTGCAACTATAGCTACGTTTCTTGCCGTTGGCACTGGTTTTGACCACTCGCCTGCGGACTAGTTCTTCTTGAACCTGTAAGTAGATGTCTTTCGGAATAATGGCTTCGTGGTTGTCTTCTACATAGTATTGCGGGACGAGACCGTTGTTCTTGACTCTGGTTTTGTTCAGAAAGTCTGTTGTGTAGGTTTTCTGGAGCAGGGCATCGCCGATGTATTTCTCGTTTCGGAGAATCTTGTTGATGGTGCTTGTGTGCCATCTTTTTCCTTTGGCTCCGGTAAGGAGACCGTCACGTTCCAGCCCGGCGGCAATCTTATCCATGCTGAGTCCTTCTAAATACTCTCGATAAATGCGCTTTACGATTTCTGTCTGTTCTGGATCGATGATGAGGTTGCCGTCCGCGTCCTTCGTGTATCCAAGAAAACGATTGTGGTTGCTTTGTACCTTGCCTTGCTGGTAGCGGTATTGTAAGCCCAGCTTCACGTTCTGGCTTAAGGACTGTGATTCCTGCTGGGCCAGAGATGTCATGATGGTGATAAGAACTTCGTCCTTAGCATCCATCGTGTTGATAGACTCTTTCTCAAACAGAACAGGAATGTTCATGTCTTTGAGTTGTCTGATGTATTTTAGGCAGTCCAGTGTGTTTCTGGCAAATCGGCTGATGGATTTGATAATAACCATATCAATGTTACCAGC
>CAKPVW010000009.1 GCA_934196075.1 uncultured Anaerovibrio sp. | reverse complement strand
TGGCTCAGCGACAAGCGGTATCTCTGCGTAAGGATAAATTATCAGGCAGGGTCATTTAGCCGACAGAGCAAAAGTCGCCATGACCGCAGGCTGTATTAAGAGAACAGTACAGCGGTAAACCACAATGATTCGTCAACAGCCAGAGGTGCATAACACTTTTGCGGCAGGAGGCTTCCTGCTTTTGCGAAGCAAAAGTGAGCCCGGAGGCACTCTCTACCATTCCGGTCACTGTGAATTGGCTCAGCGACAAGCGGTATCTCTGCGTAAGGATAAACTATCAGGCAGGGTCATTTAGCCGACAGAGCAAAAGTCGTTATGACCGCAGGCTGTCTTTCAGAAAAACGGGGACGTATAACTCTACAAATCAGAATTTATTGACCCAGCTTTTCCTTCATTACATCAATAGCCCTCAGCAATTGCACATCCTGAGTGGCATTTTCCGGCAGTTCCACCTCCACATCAGGCTGCACCCCAGTTCCATCAATGCTCCGCCCAGATGGCGTATAATACCTAGCCACAGTCAGCTTCAAGCCATCCCCATGATTCAAAGGCAGCATAGTCTGCACAGATCCCTTGCCATAAGATTTAGTCCCCACAATCGTACCACACTGACGATCCTGCACTGCCCCAGCCAAAATTTCCGAAGCACTGGCACTATTACCATCAATAAGAATAACCAGTGGATAATCAAAGGACTCCAGCTGAGATTCATAAATAGTCTTATGCCCACCCTTATCAGTCATGGACACAATCTCTCCCGCAGGCACCAGCTGATTGGCAATTTCCACGCAGGAAGTAAGCAATCCGCCAGGATTGGCACGCAAATCCACAATCAGACCACCCATATTTTGGTCTTTCAAAGCAGCCAGCTCTTTGGTAAATTCCTTGCCAGTATTCTCACTAAAAGAAGCAATTCGGATATAACCAATATTGGTGCCATCAATCATTGTTCCCTTGGCAGTAGTCAAAGGAATAATCGCCCTAGTCAAAGTAACATCAAAATCATCCTGTCCCTGACGGCGTATAGTCAATACTACCTGGGTTCCCTCATCACCTCGAACCTTGGCAGCCATTTCCTCCGGCTGCATATTACTAACATCAACACCATCAATCTTGGTAACCTCATCCATAGGCTGAATCCCGGCCTGTGCACTAGGGGTATTCTCCATCACAGACATAACCTGGCATACACCCTCTTTAGGAAAGCCCATAACAATACCAACGCCACCAAAACTGCCTTCTGTCTGCTGCATAAAAGATTTAAAATTTTCGTCATCCATATAGATAGAATGCTTATCTCCTAAGGACTTCACCATTCCATCAATAGCACCATCTACCAGCTGCACCAGAGGCACATCGTCTACATATTTAGCTTTGACAAAGCCCATGGTGCTTACCAATCTCACGGTCTGCACCACATTATCCCAGCTGCTGCCTAACAGCATATACAAGCCCATAACCACAGCCGCTATCATAGCAGTCACGGTAGCCGCTACTGTAGCAATTATTTTCTTCATAATGAAAAACCTCTTTTAACCAATTGTTACAAATACCCATAAGGACTGACAGGCTCACCATTCTCTCGAACCTCAAAATGGCAGTGAGGCCCAGTGGAATTACCTGTAGAACCACACATAGCAATAACCTGTCCCTGAGCCACAGATTCTCCCTCGCCAACAGTTAGGGACTCATTATGGCCATAAAGGGTGGTTACTCCGCCACCATGATCTATAATCACCGCATTGCCATAACCACTAATCCAGCCAGCATAAATAACGGTACCACTTGCCGCCGCATAAATTGGCATGCCATAATCTCCGCCAATATCCAAACCACTATGGAACCTGGATGTACCAAAAATAGGATGGGTACGCCAACCAAATTCTGAGGTAATGGGACCGCTAATAGGCCAAATCATGCCACCTGCCCCTGCTGGCGCGCCAGAATAGCCCGCTGAGGACATCTGACTGCGACGAATCATATTGGCAACCTCCTGAGAGGCTGCCATAATTTCCTCATACATCCGTTCAGATGTATCCCTATCGTAAATAGCCTGATCCAGCAAGACCTGCTGCTCAGACTCCTTGTCCTCCATCTTAGCCTTCTTGGCCTGAGCATCAGCCACCAAGACCTCTGCCTGAGCCTTATCCTTTTCTAGCTCGACTCTAGTATTTTCTACCGTAGTTTTTTCTTCCTTGACCTTCATAATCAAATCATAGTCATGCTTAATAATTCTCTTTAGCACATCCATACGAGTCATCAAATCAGAGAAATCCTTGGCACCAAAAAGTACATCCACATAGCTAATCTGTCCATTGATATAAATATCCCGAACCCGTTTCTGCAGCTTTTTGTTCTTTACCTTCAAATCTGCTTCTGTCTTCCGCAAAAGCTCTGTATTATCACTGATTTTATCCTCTACATCATCCAGTTGTTCCTTAACTGCCCTATATTCAGCAGTAGCAGCCTGCAATTCATCCTGAATCTGCCTTAATCTCTCAGAAACGCTTTCCACTTTGGCAGAAGCCTCATTGGTTTTAGCCTGCTGCTCCTCCGCCTGCCGCTGTAAATCTGCCAGCTGGTCCTCCAAATCATCTGCCAGAGCAGTTCCTGTTACTGAAAGAGAAAACAATATGGACATGGCTACATTCAAAGCCTTGCTGCGGCCACACAAATATTTCATCATGCTGCCACCGCCTTAGACCTTCAGGAACTTCTTAATGGACACAGCACTGCCAATAGCACCTACCACCATACCACTTAGCACCACAATAATGGTAATATAGGTCAAAAATGGCTGTTCTGGTATCAAAGGGAAAAAAGCCAATGTATCGTAGACTTTTTCTGCCATAGCCGTATAAGCCGTACGCAAAACCATGGCAGCAATAATACTGCCAAACAGCCCCAGCACCATACCTTCCATAACAAAAGGCCAACGAATGAACCAGTCAGTAGCACCCACATATTTCATAATAGCTATTTCCTTACGACGGGCAAATACAGTTAGGCGAATAGTATTGGAAATAATAAACAAAGTAGCAAAAGCCAATACCAGCATCAAGGTGAAACCAAAGATTCGCAGCAATCTAGTAATTTCAAAAAGATGCTCCATTACATCCTGACCGTATTTAGCACATTCAACACCATCCAACTTTTCCATTTTTTCTGCTGCAGACTTAACCAGCTCAGGATCCGTAACCGTAACCTCAAAGGAATCCGGCAATGGATTTGTTTCATCCAGAGCATCCAGCAGAGTTTTCTGATCTCCAAGCCTATCCTTAAATCTTTCCATGGCCTCGTCCTTGGCAACGAAGCTCACAGACTCCACACCTTGAATCTCCTTCAAATCCTTTTCTATATCTCTAGCCTGAGGCCTATCTACATTATCCAGCAGATAAACATTTATCTGCACCTGAGATTCCATATTTTCCGCCAGCTTGTTCATATTCATAACCATCATCAGGAACATACCAAAAATAAACAATGATACTGCCACTGTACCAATAGAAGCCACTGACATCCAATTATTGCGCCGCAGGGAAATAAATACCTCTCTGATATAATATTCTAGTGTCCTAACTTTCATAGCCATAGCCTCCCTGAGCCTCATCTCGTACAATCTGTCCATCCTCAATGGCAATAACCCGCCGCTGCATGGCATCTACAATGGTCTTATCATGGGTAGCCATAACAATGGTGGTACCAGCAGCATTAATCCGCTGGAAAATATCCATAATTCCCCAAGAGGTTTCTGGATCCAGATTGCCTGTAGGCTCATCGGCAATAACAATAGCTGGATTGTTGACTATAGCTCTAGCAATAGCTACACGCTGCTGCTCGCCGCCGGAAAGCTGATTGGGAAAGCATTTATACTTATCCCGCAGACCTACAATATCCAAAACAGAATTTACACTACGCTGCATCAATCTGCGAGGTGCTTCAATAACCTGCATAGCAAAAGCAATATTCTCGTAAACAGTTTTTTCTGGCAAAAGACGATAATCCTGAAAAATTACTCCCAAACTGCGGCGTAGATAAGGAACTTCACTATTGGCCATGCGAATAACATCCCGACCATTAACTGTGAGAATACCAGAGGAGGGAAGTACCTCCCTAAACAGCATTTTTATAAAGGTGGATTTGCCTGCACCACTAGATCCAACCAAAAAAACAAATTCGCCCTTACGAATATCCACATTGATATTATTCAAGGCCACGGCACCATTTTCGTATATCTTGGTGACATTTTTCATATGAATCATCAAGTTCAACCCCATTTCTCATCAACACTCCGTACTATTGTAGCACAATTTGTCCCTATTTCATAACACAATATTTTCTGACAAGCAAAAAAGGACCGATTACTCAGTCCTTTCCAATAACGCTATAAGCAAGCTCCGCATTGCACATGGCCAAGTGGCGCAAATCTGCAAACAACTGCTCATTCTGCTGGCTAAAACCCTCTCTATCCCTCCACTTCAAATGTATCTGGGCCATCAGCTTATCCAGCTCCACATTTTCCAATGTCCCCACTGATTCTTCCCCTACAGATTCCAGGAATCTATCTACCTTGGGATCATAGGATATACCAATCATAGGCACACCCATTACGCCAGCAAAAATCAAGGCATGAAGCCTAATGGATATCAACAAATCCATATTTCCCACAATAGACAACAGCTGACTGGTATTGTATTCCTCCGGCAACACCAGCATCTCATGCTGGGCCATATCAGCCACTAGCTGGGCTGTTTTCACATCCTCTGGATACTGCATTGGCAAAAAAACAACCTGAGCCTGAAAATCCTCTACAATTTTATCCGCAGCCTGAGCCACGACTCTTTTGTAGTGATCCATATTGCACCATTCTCGCACAGAAATGCAAACCAAGGGCTTTTTCCCTAACAAGGCTCCATTCCTCACCAGGATATCCCGGCCTTGAGCAGTATCTACCTGATGAATCGCATGAACAGGATCTGCCGTAGGCTCAATAGGCGGACGAGTTATCCCCAAGGAAGCAAGTTCCTTCAGAGAGCCTCTATCCCGCACGGTAATCATCTTAACTCTATTGCCTATATACCCCATAATCCAGCGGGCAATCCGTCCATTAATAGGACCTATTCCCTGAGCATATAGCATTACAGGGGTACCCAGCAGCTGAGCCAGCCAGATTATCAACAGATAATAGTACAAGCTGCGTCGACTGGTAACATTTTGCAGCAAGCTACCGCCACCACTCAAAAGAATATCACCATGCCGCAAGGCTCCAAATATGCCTGCTGCATCAAGCCACCCCACAGACTTTACCCCATGGCGTTGCCTGGTATCCTGAGGATTGGCAGATATTACTGTAATATTAACTTTGGGATCTAAATCCGATAAAACCTCTACCATAGCAGCCAGCATCGCTTCATCGCCAGCATTTCTGGAGCCGTAATATCCGGAAATTACAACATTACTCATGCTCTGTTGTCATTCCTTCTAAATAAATTCACTAAAAATTACTTCTTTTCTGTAGACAAACGTGGTGCCACATACTTCAACCACATATCTACCAATATCATACAGATTGCGCCAACTCCTGCCCCCAAGACCAAGCCGCCTAAACCACGAGCTGTAGACATGAGAATCGGAGAACGCATATGGGCAAAAGTCTCTACCATGGAGCCTTGACCTATGGTTGCTACCATAACCAAGATGAATAGTACCATGGTAGGCCACTTACGGAACCAAGCCATGGCCACCAAAAGGAAGGCCGGATGGCCAATCATAAATTCCTTAGTTCTAGGTCTTGCATACATGGCCTGCTCCAAAAATGCCCTAAATTTCAGCTCTGTAGCAGATACTGGCATACCCATGGTATGACCAGAGCGAGCTACAAAAACCACCGCCGCCACCAATACTAAGAACAATCCTAACAAGGTTTTAACCTTAACTGGTACATTGAGAATCTTTTTGAACTGCTCCAAAAAGCCCTCAGTATCATCCATTTTACCATCAAATACATCAAAGCGCTGTAGAAATCCTATAGCCACCAGAATAATCGGCAAAATAAAGGTCAGCTTGATACCTCTGAAGATATTAACCTCCAAAAGGTACTCCGTATCTGCCAAAGAGCCAGACAAATAGGCTGCTCCTACATAGGAAATCATACCGCAGACAAACAAAGCTGCTATACCTGTACCCATCATCCGCAATAAACCAACGCCCTGCTGAGGTACCCTCTGACGAATTTTGTCCAAAATCCACAGTACGGAAATAGCAGGAAAAACATTGGCGGCAGCCAAGGCCGCTGCCACTCTGATTTTGTTACCGTGACCCATCAACACAGGCACTACCATAATCAAAGCCAACACCGCCAGCAGTATATAAGCCTGCTTACTCTTCATAGCTGGAATAACCAGCGATAGATATAGTACAATACCTGCTGCTACACCTAGCATTACCAGGCTGCGGAGAGGAGCCTCTGGGTAGAAGCTGGCAAACACACCAGCCCGCCCCATGGTAAAGCCTTGAGCCTCCAGCTTATCCTTTACACCGGCCACATAGCTCATATTGGTTTCCAACAAGCTCATACCTGGAGCCGGCTTTTCAAAAGTTTTCAACAGATTAAAACGAATATTGCGCTCGTCATCAGTAGTACCCCAACGATCAATAGCCTCATTAACCTTCATTTTTTTCTGCTCATCCTTAGGAATGGAATACAGTCTGGCAGATTGATAATCATTAGCCTTGGCTATATCCAGCATACCATCCTGAGGGAAGAATTTCAGCTGAGTTACCCCCTCAATCATGCCCAAGGTAAGGCCCCGCTGGCGCATCTGCTGAGCCATGTACTGGGACTCATCAGGAGCTCCCAAGGTCTGGGAGCCAGAAGCCACAATGGCTGATACCTGATAGCCATCCAGACGATCAAAGAAGGCATCAATATCATCCTTGGTACACTGGCGATAATTAGTAGGCCTTGCCACCACATAAAAACCTGCATCATTGACAGCCTGCATTTCATCCGTAGGCATGCCCAGATCCATTTTCTCAAATTCCTCGTAGTTGGCTTTTACCTCCAAAACACGCTGGCCGCTAATAGTCAGCTCTCTTACTCTATCCTGTCCCAAACGGCGAATCAAATCCTCATGAACTTCCTGAAAGGTCTGCTGATGATGGCCTGTTACATAAACATTGGTGCCCTTTATCTGACCAGCCTCTATTAGCTGACGCCAACCAGGATCGCTAATAGCACCATTCTGATAATTGGCTAGAAGCACACTGCCATTTACTGCAGCTGCCTTGCCATTGACATTCAATTTTTTGAAGGTGGTTTCATAAACAGCTAGAGATGTAATCCCTGCTTCCTTGGCCTGAGCCAAGACCTTCTCAGGAGATACACCCTCCTTTTCTGCCAGAGCTACCAAATCCTCATAGTCCATAATCAACTCAATGGACTTATTTTCCTGCTCTACCTGATATCGCTGTACATCTATAGTCAAGGAAGCCAAAAGCCCCAAGATAATCACAGCGATAAGAATTTTGTTGTAACAAAACTGCTTCATTATCCTCTATCCTTATTGCAGACTATTCCCCTTTGCACCAACAGCCTTGATGGTAATTTGCCCATCCTGCTGCTGCACATCATCAATCTCGGCTCTAACAGGGGAATTATATAGGTCAAAAATCAAAATATCACCAAAGAAATTACCCAAGACGGCCTGTCCCAAAACAGCATTGCGAATATCTAAACGGGTCATATGAAAATACAGTCCGCCATTTTCCGGCAGTACCTTGCCCTCTAAAGTAATATCCACCATGCGCCCCAGCAGCTTTACCTGCCCCGTAGCACTTATCTTTTCAGCATCCATTTGCACATGGAGATTATCCACCTTTGCCATTTTCTTCACCAGCATATCCTGCAAAGCCTGCTGGGTAATAACTCCCGTAAGCTCCAGATTATCTGCTGACTGAATGGCTGAACCATCACGAGAATCCAAGGCAGATAAATCTACCTGTAAATTTTCACCATGCAGTATAAGCTGGGCAACCTGAATATCTCCTAATCTGGCATTATCCACCACCACGTCAAGACTGTCCATTCGCCCTACCAGCAACAAAAATCCTGGCATAGCTCTCACATCAACGGTAACATTTTCAGCCTGCACAGTTTCCTTGATACGATTGGCCAAATTTCCTCCAACAATCCCCGGTAGTAATAACTGGCAAAAGGCGGCTGCCAACACGACAATTCCTATTATGATAGAAATTCTTTTTCCCATTTTTGGTCTGCCTCCGATTTAGATACCATATGCCAGCCATCTGCTAGGATGACAGACATGAGACATCTCATTAAAGCTGATGATTAGCCTTGGCCCGCAAAAAGGCCTCTATAAACATATCAATATCCCCATCCATAACAGCCTGGGTATTACCAGTTTCTGCACTGGTGCGATGATCCTTAACCATATTGTAAGGATGGAATACATAGGAACGAATCTGACTGCCCCATTCGATCTTCTGCTGATCACCCTCTAAAGCGGCCAATTCCTTTTCCTTCTTTTCTTCCTCCAGCTCAAAAAGCTTTGCTCTCAACATTTTGAGACATTGCTCACGATTCTGAATCTGAGAGCGCTCATTCTGACATTGTACCACAATACCAGTAGGCTCATGGGTCATACGCACCGCAGAAGAGGTCTTATTAATATGCTGACCGCCAGCACCACTGGCACGATAGGTATCAACCCGCACATCGTCCATATTGATTTCTACTTCAACGGTATCATCCAACTCAGGCATAATATCACAAGCACAGAAGGAGGTATGACGACGAGCCGCAGAATCAAATGGAGAAATACGCACCAAGCGATGTACACCCTTCTCAGACTTCAGAAAGCCATAAGCATTATGGCCCTTGATAAAGAGGGTAGCAGACTTAACACCAGCCTCATCACCTGGCAGCAAATCTGCAGTTTCTACAGAAAAACCGTGGCGCTCAGCATAGCGGCCATACATTCTCAACAGCATGCTGGTCCAATCCTGAGCCTCAGTGCCGCCGGCACCTGCATGAAGGGTGAGAATGGCGTTGTTAGCATCGTATTTGCCAGACAGGAGCACCTCCAGCTGCAGCTCCTCCAGAGCCTTGTTAATGGCCTCCATATCTGCAACTACATCAGCCTCTAGACTTTCATCCTTATCCTCCATACCCAGCTCCCACATAACCTGTACGTCATCGTACTTGGCTACCAGGGCCTTGTATTTATCCACGCTGATTTTAACGTCATTCAATTCCTGATTGATTTTCTGCGCTTCCTCTGGATTATCCCAGAAGGTAGGCTCACCCATCTTATATTCAAGTTCAGCAATTTTTTCTTCTTTGTGGGCCACATCCAGAGCCTTTTCCATCTCTGTCAGGCGCCCCTGGAGAGCCACAATTTCCGGCTTCAAATCCTCCAGCATCTACATTCACATCCTATTCTTTACTAAAAAAACAAATCTAAATCTACTGCCAATAACCTGGCTTTAAATGCTAAAAAGCTTTATTTATTCTTACCACAGCAGTTCTTGTACTTCTTGCCACTGCCACATGGACAAAGGTCATTGCGACCTACCTTTTCACCATTCTTGACTGGCTGCTTGACATTCTCCTGAAAATCATCCCCATGATTGGCCTGAGCTGCTGCCATGCGTTGCTGATTCTCACGCTCCATAGCCTCCTGCTGCTCTCTGGTAATAATATTGACCCGGAAAATCAGGGAAGCAATATCATTCTGAATGCTGGCAATCATCTGATTGAACATTTCATGTCCACGGATCTTGTACTCAACCAGAGGCTGTCTCTGACCATAAGCCAAAAGACCAATACCCTCTCTCAGCATATCCATGCGATCCAAATGCTCCATCCAGCGGTTGTCTACTACCCGCAGCATGATAATCTTTTCCAGCTCCCGCATATTCTCCTCGCCAAAGAGCTGTTCACGCTTGGTATATGATTCCTCGGCCACCTGATTCAGGAAATCCTGCAGCTCATCCCGGCTCATTTCCTCCAATTCTGCCAGCTTAATTCTGCCATTTGGCGCATAGATACTCTCAGCATCTGTAATCAAGTTTTCCAAGGACCATTCCTCAGGATAAAGCTTTTCATTGGCATACTGATTCATCTGAGCCTCAATAATACCACCCAGCATACCCAGAATATGCTCACGGAGATTATCTCCCAGCAGAACCTTGCGGCGCTCACCATAAATAACCTCACGCTGCTGATTCATAACATCATCATATTCCAAGACATGCTTACGCATATCAAAGTTTCTGCCTTCAACCTTCTTCTGGGCATTCTCAATGGAGCGAGTAATCAGCTTGTGCTCTATAGGATCATCCTCACCCATACCCAGTCTATCCATAATATGGGCAATATTATCAGAACCAAAGAGACGAAGCAAATCATCCTCCAAGGACAGATAGAAGCGGGACTCACCTGGATCTCCCTGACGACCAGCACGACCACGAAGCTGGTTATCAATACGACGGGATTCATGGCGCTCTGTACCTACAATAAACAGGCCCCCCAGCTCAGGCACCCCTTCACCAAGCTTAATATCCGTACCACGACCAGCCATATTGGTGGCAATGGTTACAGCCGATTTCTGACCTGCATCAGCAATAATCTCTGCTTCCTGCTCATGGAATTTGGCATTCAATACATTGTGAGGAATATTTCTCTGAGACAAAATACGACTCAGCTCCTCAGACTGGGTAATGGAAGTAGTACCAATCAGTACAGGCTGTCCCTTATGATGAATAGCCTCTACATCATTGGCTACAGCCTTGTATTTGGCCCGCTTGGTCTTGTAAATAACATCTGGATGGTCAATGCGGGCAATAGGTCTATTGGTAGGAATAACGATTACAGGCAGCTTGTAAATCTTCAGGAACTCGTCTTCCTCTGTCTTAGCCGTACCAGTCATACCAGACAGTTTGTTGTACATACGGAAGTAGTTCTGGAAGGTAATGGATGCCAAGGTCTGTGACTCTCTCTGTACCTCCAGGCCCTCCTTAGCCTCAATAGCCTGATGAAGACCGTCAGAATAACGGCGTCCCTGCATAAGACGGCCGGTAAATTCGTCAACAATGATAATTTCCCCATCCTTCACTACATAATCCCGGTCACGCTTCATCAACGCCTTGGCCCGCAAAGCAGCCATGAAGCAATGGGACATTTCCATATTCTCAGGGTCATACATATTCTTGATGCCCAAGGCCTTCTCAATCTTTGGAATAGCGGTATCTGCTGGAGCTACAGTCTTGGCCTTTTCATCTACAGTATAATCCACACCCTCCTGCAGCACATTAACAGCCTTGGCCATGCGGACATAGGTCTCTGTTGGCTTGGTGCCTGGACCGGAAATAATCAAAGGTGTTCTGGCCTCATCCACCAGAATACTATCCACCTCATCCACAATGGCATAGTTCAGCTCCCGCTGTACCATCTGCTTCATATCTACTACCATATTATCTCTCAGGTAGTCAAAACCAAATTCATTATTAGTACCAAAGGTAATATCACAGCTATAAGCATATTTACGCTCTGGGAAATCCATATCGTGACGAACCAAGCCTACGGACAGGCCTAGGAAGTTATAAAGGCGTCCCATCTCAATGCTATCACGCTTGGCCAGATAATCATTGACAGTTACAATATGCACGCCCTTACCTGTCAAGGCATTCAAATAAGTTGGCAGGGTAGCTACCAAAGTTTTACCCTCACCAGTACGCATCTCTGCAATCTTGCCTTCATGGAGACAAATACCGCCCATCATCTGCACATCAAAATGTCTCATGCCCAAAATACGGCGGGAAGCCTCTCTAACTACGGCAAAAGCCTCTGGCAAAATATCATCTAGAGTCTCCCCCGCAGCCAAACGGTCACGGAATTTGTCAGTATAACGTGCCAGGGAGGAATCGCTGAGATTCTGCAGGCCTTCCTCAAAGCCATTAATCTCATCCACCTTGGCCCTCAATCTCTTTACTTCTTTATCATTATTGTCGCCCAAAAAGCGTTTCAGAATACCAAACATGAACTCACTCCTAATTTGTTTATATCTATACTAAAGTGCAGAATATACACAGACTCTACATTAGTTTATCAAAGTATCAGATATAAGTCAAAAAATTGACCTACTAAATTAATCAAAGGGAATAGTTGAGAGGGTGAACTAGGATTTTTTGCAAAATATTTAAAAAAATTTTACTGACAAGCAGGATAAACCATACCCTATGGCGAATATAACAATCATAGAACCAGAAAGGGGATGTTATTTATGGCAACATTCACTATTAGAGGAAAAAATGTAGAAATCACTCCTGCACTTAGAGACTATGTGGAGAAGCGAATCGGCAAGGTAACCCGCTACTTCAAAGAAGTTGGCGAAATTTCCGCACTTCTCAGTGTTTCCAAGGACCGTCAGAAGGTTGAGGTAACCGTACCTGTACAGGGTGTGCTCCTTCGTGGCCAAGAAGTTACCGACAATATGTATACTTCCATTGACCTGGTTATTGAGAAGCTGGACCGTCAGATTCGCAAGCACAAGACCAAGATGCAGCGCCGTTTCCGTGATGGTACCCTGTTGGACGAAGCATTCTCCGCACCAGCCTTTGCACCTTCCATTCCTGATGATGAGAGTGAATTCCCTGTTGTGAAGAAAAAGAGATTTACTGTTCGACCAATGGATGTGCAGGAAGCTATTATGCAGATGAACCTGCTGAATCACGATTTCTTCGTATATAGAGATGCCGATACTGAAACTGTCAGCGTTGTATATCGCCGCAAAGATGGCAAATACGGTCTGATTGAATCTGAATACTGATATCTCACCATAGCATAAAAAATGAGAGACACTGAAGCGAGCTTCAGTGTCTCTTTTCTTTTTCTCTTACAGAACCTTGGACAGGAACAGCTTGGTACGCTCCTCCTTAGGATTCTCGAATACTTCTTGAGGATTTCCCTGCTCAATAATAGTGCCGCCATCTACAAATAGCAATCTATCTCCCACCTCACGGGCAAACCCCATTTCATGGGTAACCACTGCCATGGTCATACCATCATTAGCCAGACTCTTCATAACATCAAGAACCTCATTTACCATCTCAGGATCCAGAGCAGAGGTTGGCTCGTCAAAAAGCATCACCTTTGGCTTCATGGCCAAAGCTCTAGCTATAGCCACACGCTGCTGCTGACCGCCTGACAGCTGAGGTGGATAAGCATCTGCCTTGTCCCCCAAGCCTACCCGCTCCAAAAGCTCACGAGCAGTTTTTTCAGCTTCCTCCTGAGAAATATTCCGCACCTTCATAGGAGCCAGAGTAATATTCTTCAACACAGTCATATGAGGAAAGAGATTGAATCGCTGGAAAACCATGCCAATTTCCTCACGAGCCTTGTTAATATCTGCATCCCCAGTTAGATCCATACCATCCACAATAACACTGCCGCTGGTAGGGATTTCCAAGAGATTCATACATCTCAGCAGGGTACTCTTACCGGAGCCAGAAGGCCCAATAATAACCACTACCTCCTGAGGATTAATATGTAAATCTATTCCCTTTAGTACCTCATGGTCCCCAAAGGATTTGTGCAAATTCTTTATATCAATCATTTTGTCGCCAACCTTTTCTCCATATATGCTACCAAACGGGAAATGGTCAAGGTCATTACCAGATAAATCAGAGCTACAGAAATCCAAATTTCCAAAGAGCCATAAGTTCTAGCAATAATCAGCTGACCACGACGAGTCAATTCCTCAAAGCCGATAACAGATACCAAGGAGGAATCCTTCAGCAAGGCAATAAATTCATTGCCCAAAGGTGGAATAACATTCTTGAAGGCCTGAGGCACAATAATATACCGCATGGTCTGCACCCAGCTCATACCCAGAGAACGTCCAGCCTCCATCTGTCCCTCATCAATAGCCTGAATACCAGCCCGGAAAATCTCGGCAATATAAGCACCACTATTGATACCGCAGGCTGTGATAGCCGCTATAAATGGATCTACCCGCTGCCCCACTACCATTGGCAAAGCAAAATAAATCAGGAATATCTGCACCAGCAATGGCGTGCCCCGCAGAAAATCTATATATACCGTAGCCAAAGCCCGAAGCACCTTCACGTTGCAGATTCTAGCAATGCCTACAAACATACCAATGATCAAACCCAAACCTACAGAAATAGCTGTAATCTGTATAGTTATGCCCGCTCCCACAATCAAAAGCGGCAGGGAATTAATCATCAAATCAACATTCAAATTCATTACCCACACCTAGCCTCTACATAAAATATTACCTATCCATTATATGTAACAACCTCTACAGTGTCAATTTATTTAATTGTAAAGCATAAATTATTATGCCCAAAATTGAATTTTTATACACTGTTCTTCTCCAGTAGAGCAAAAAAAGAGACTGCCCCACAGGAGACAGCCTCAGATATTTCACCAATTATTTGGAAGTAGTACCAAACCACTTGGTGAAAATTTCATCATATTTACCATTTTCATGGAGCTTCTTCAAAGCATCATTAACCTTCTGCTGCAGCTCAGTATTATCCTTGGCAAAAGCAATACCATAGTCCTCAGAGGTCAACAGCTCAGGCAGAGCCTTTACATTGGTCTCACCGCTCTTGAGAATATAGTAATCGTTTACAGGACGGTCATTTACTACCGCATCAACGCCCTTGGCACGAAGTTCCATAAAGGTATCAGCGGAGGAGTTAAACTCCTTAACCTCAACGCCGCCAATCTTATTAACCTCAGCAGCGGAAGTAGTACCAATCTGTACAGCAACCTTCTTGCCCTTCAAATCCTGGAAGGTCTTAATATCATTGTTGTCCTTGGCTACGATAATGGACAAACCAGACTTATAATAAGGGTCAGAGAACAGTACATTCTGCTTACGCTCCTCATTAATGGTCATACCAGTAATAGCCACATCGATGTTGCCAGCCTGAATAGCAGGAATCAGTCCATCAAACTGAATATTGCTAATCTCAACCTTGTAACCCATTTCCTCACCAATAGCACGAATCAGATCCATATCAAAGCCCTGATATTCCTTGCCATTTTCATCCTGAAACTCAAAAGGTGCAAAGTCTGCATTAGTACCAACCTTCAGTACCTTGCTATCGCTAGCTGCCTTCTGGTCACTGCCGCAGCCAGCCACCAATGCTGCCATAGCCATAATAGCAGCCATACACAACACTAATAACTTTTTAGTCATTATATATCCTCCTTCTGCATAAAAGAAAGCCCAAGAAACCGTTAAGCATCCTGGGCTTCATTGCCACATAGATTATGCGATTGCCAATGGCTTAGCCATTCTTTCTCTTCTGGAAGCAGTCGCGGCAATATACTGGACGGTCATTCTTTGGCTCGAATGGAACCTCAGTCTCCTTACCACACTCAGCGCATACTACAGTAAACATCTGACGCTGTTCCTTCTCTCCACCTTCACGATTACGACGTCTCTTATCGCGGCAATCACGGCAGCGAACTGGCTTATTCTCAAAGCCCTTTTCTGCGTAAAATTCCTGCTCGCCTGCGCTGAAAATAAATTCCTTACCGCAGTCCTTACATACCAAAGTCTCATCTACAAATGCCATGAAAAAAATCCCCCATTTTTGATTTTGAATATCCCATATGTACTCTTACTTTTTACCTAATCGGTGGACAAAGAGACATCCTACTAAACTTCAGTATACTTGCATGTGAGAAAAAAAGCAAGTAAAATTTTCTGACACTTCCTTTTTCTATCTACTCAGAAGTTACGCCAGAATATCCAAATTAGCTCCTACTCCAGTCAGAGAGGACACATCAATCGACTCCAGCATATCAGTAACCGCAGTTTCAGAGGTTTCCATAGCCATCTTCATCACAGAGGTACCTACCTGAATATCCAACTGCTGCTGGTGCATTCCTACGGACATTGCTGCAATATTCATAAAATCCATCTCGTTTCACTCCTTCCTTTACTATCTCTAATACTATCGTCTCATATTAATTATTTCTTAAGTTTTTTATAATAGCCAATTGCTATTACACCAGCAGCCAAAATAAACTGAATAATATATGGGGCAAAATCACCGCCATGAGATACAATCATAGGATTCAGAATTTTATCATGAGCAATCATAGATCCGCCGGTCCAGCCCAGCAAACCTGCACCGCCATAAAGAACTACAGGATATTTATCCATGATTTTGCCAATCAAGGTACTGCCCCCTACAATAATGGGAATACTAATCAAAAAGCCAATAGCCACCAGCAGGAAGCTGCCGTGGGAGGCTCCCGCAATAGCCAGTACATTATCCACTCCCATTGCTGCATCGGCAATAATAATGGTCTTTACCGCACCAGACAAGCTATCTGCTGCCTCCACATGAGCCTCCTCCTCATGAGGCACCAACAACTTCACCGCAATAGGTAAAAGAATCAAGCCGCCTACTACCTGCAAATAAGGAATGGTCAGCAGCCATACGGCGGCAAAGGTCATTATCAGACGGATAATCACAGCACCGGCTGTACCAATAAAAATAGCTTTTTTCCTCAGCTCATGGGGCAGCTTGTTAGCAGCCATAGCAATAACCACTGCATTATCTCCCCCCAGCAATATATCCATCAGGATAATAGTTCCTAGAGCTGTTAAAAACTGAATTGACATAATTTCCATTGAAAATCCTCCTACCAAAACAACTACACAAACAAAAAGAGACTCCCGCATGATACACCCATAGTATCATGCGAAAGTCTCACCTGTTGTAAATTACAACGCTGCTGCCAGCCGGTTTCCCAGCATGCTTGTTGACAACAGCCAGCGAGGTTACTCCCCTTCGCTATCCAATTGTAGGGTTAGTATAACAACAAATCCTATTCCCTGTCAAGCTGGTTTGCAATAATTTTTCGCAGTATATCCACAGGAATAACTCCCAAAGCCGCCAGACCACAAAATAACCAGGTCTGCCAACTAAGAGGCTCCACACTAAGAACCTCTCCTCCTAGCTCTACAAAGAGCCATTGTCCAGCCAAAATAATCAAGGTTATCAACAGGAAGGTTTTGTTCATACCAATATACTTCAGCACATTAATGCTTTCTGTTCTGGCATTAAAACCATTAAAGGCAATAGCCATCATAAAGGTGGCAAAAACTGCGGATTTCATATAGGTTATGTCCACATCACCAAAAAGCTGATGCACAGCTGGCAGAAAAAGAATTCCCAGACAAATTACGGTAATATACAGGGAACACACTCCTACCTGCTGCAACATTTTACCTGTAACAATATTTTCCCGTCTAGGCACTGGTTTTTCCTGCATATATTCCCGAAGAGCCGGCTCACTGCCAAAGGCGATAGCCGCCAGAGTGTCCATAGCCAGATTTACCAACAGCAGCTGGATAACAGTTAACACAATATTTTCTCCCAGCAAAGGGCCAAGAAAGCAAATCAGTACGGCAGCTACATTGACTGTCAGCTGGAAAATCAGGAATTTGCGGATGCTCTTGAACATGGAGCGACCATAGAGAATTGCCTTTTCGATAGAGGAAAATCTATCATCCAAAATGGTAATATCCCCTGCTTCCTTGGCTACTTCTGTGCCACTGCCCATAGCAAAGCCCACATCAGCCTTTTTCAGGGCTGGGGAATCATTTACCCCATCACCAGTCATACCCACCACGTAGTCCAGCTCCTGCGCCAGCCGTACCAAACGGCTTTTATCTGTAGGCAAGGCCCTGGCTACCACTCTAAGCTTTGGTATTTTTTCCTTTAGCTCCTCATCGGAAAGGCAATTCATCTCGGCGGAGGTCAGCACCAGTTCCTGCTGGGATTGCAAAAGACCGGCCTCCTTGGCAATGGCCATAGCTGTTTCCCGCTTATCTCCCGTTACCATAACCACCTGAATACCCGCCTTACGCACCTCGCCAATGGCAGCTACAGCATCCTGACGAAGATTGTCCCGAATACTAATCAAACCGACTAATACCATATTCTCTGGCATGAGAAGCTCCCCATTTTCTCCCTTGCGGGTAGTGCCATAGGCAATAGCCAATAACCGCATGGAACGATGAGCCTGCTGATTAGCATAAACCTGCAGCTGATTCAGGGATTTAAGCGTATGTTCCTTTCCCTGAGCATCCAAATAGCTGCTGCAATGATCCATAATCACCTCAGGAGCACCCTTTACATAGGTTAAGTCAGAATCCTTTAGCTCTACAGCTGCAAACTTATCCCTAGAATCAAAATATCGATAGGCTGCTGCCAGCTCTCTGTTAATACTGCCACTAAGGTTCTGTAGCTGCAAAAAGCCCAGTACCGCCCGGTCTGTACTATTACCGCCAATAATGCTCTCCCCGCTGATTCTAGCACTATTATTCAAACCCAAGCCCAGCACTATTTTTTTCCAATACTTATCACTAGTGGATTTGGCTAATCCTGCCTGACAAACCTCCTCTGTACATTGATAAACAGGCTGTCCAGCTCCATCTGCCACCTCCACCACAGATAATTTTCCCTCCGTAATGGTGCCAGTTTTATCGCTAAAAAGGATACTCAGACTGCCAGAGGTTTCCATGCCATTGATTTTCTTCACCAGCACATTATCCTTTTCCATCCGCAGACTTTGGGCGGATAATAACATTGAGGTCAGCATGGGCAAGCCCTCTGGGACAGCACAGACCATTACCGTTACCGCCACGGTTACTGCATCCATCAGTAGGCGAATCCAGCCAAATACCCCTTCTGGCAGCTGACCGGTCAAAAAGGTTTTCAAGAGGATTCCGACTACAATGGACACAGCTCCAACATAGCCAAAGGTGGAAATATCCTTAGCCAATTTTCCCAGCTTTACCTGCAAAGGAGTCTTACGGGTATTGGACTGAGCCTCCATAGCCAGTTGACCAAAGAGGGTATTATCTCCTACCACCGCTACCTTCATATAGGCTTCGCCACTGCACATAACAGTGCCTCTATATACATAATGGGGATTCAGCAAATCCTTTTTATCGTAATCAGGCTTTTCCCCTTTTGACAAAGGCAATTTCAAGATTTCTTCAGTTTCGCCATTTAATACTGCCTGGTCAATATGAGCTAATCCTTCGGCTATTTCACCATCAGCAGGCAATCTATCCCCAGCCTGCAGGAAAACCATATCTCCCACGACCACATCCTGGACAGAAATTTCCATCAGCCCATCATTGCGATACACCTTGGTTTTATCCTTGGCTGCCTCATCCTGCCGCAGAGTAACAGCTTTGCCCTCCTGCTGGTTCTCGCTAATAGCTGCTACACCATTGGCCAGCAGAATAGCCACAAGTACGCCCACAGCCTCATACCATTCTGCCTGGCCCAGCAGATACAGCACTCCCTGAATCAACAGAGCCACCAACAAAATCATAATCATAGGATCCTTAAAGCCCTGCAAAATTTTTTTCCATAGGGGATCAGGCATAATCTGAGTCAGACTGTTATTGCCATACTTTTCCCTGCTGGCAACAACCTGAGCATCATTCAAACCTTTAATGGACATAGAATTTCACTCCCACATAAAAACACAAAAAATACCTTATGAGTATACACCAAATACAAGGCATATTCAATCATAAGGTATTTTTATCGTCCACAATAAATGCCATAAAAGAGCTTCTCCTATGGTATTTATTGCTTAATTACATACGTGCTTGGCAAACTACAATTTTAAAGTAAATATCTAAGATATACGTAGACTGTACTGATAATAATGGAAACTATCATACATGGGAAGGCTACCTTCATAAAACCAATAAAGGAAATCTGTTCTCCATGCTTAGCGGCCAAGGAAGCTACCACCACGTTGGCACTAGCACCAATCAAAGTACCGTTACCACCCAGGCAGGCGCCTAGAGCAAGGGACCACCATAGAGGGTCCAAATTGGTAATACCCATAGCCCCCATATCCTTAATCAAAGGTATCATGGTTGCTACAAAAGGAATATTATCCACAAAAGCAGAGGCAATGGCACTCATCCAGATAATCAGGACGGCAGTAGAATTTACAGATCCCTCCGTAATCTTCATAGCCTCAGCTGCCAACATCTTGATAACACCTGTTTCCACCAAAGCTCCTACTAGAATAAATAAACCAGCAAAGAAGAAAATAGCTGTCCATTCAATCTTGCTCAGTACCTTGGCAATTTTTTCCTCATCCCTGGTAAAGGTCAGCAGCAGCAAAAGGCCAGCACCAAACATGGCGGCAGTGGCAGACTCCAACCCCAAGGCTCCATGCATAACAAAGAGACACATGGTAAGGCCAAGAACAAAGAGACATTTCTTCAGCAGTACAGTATCGCTAATCTGACGCTCAGGCTTTAGCTTCATAACCTGTTCCTGCAGCTCAGGAGTAGTATGCAGCTTCTTGCCATAAAGAGCCTCCAAAATAAATACCGTAACAGCAAAAATTACCACGATAATAGGAGCCAGATTTACCACAAAATCCATAAAGCTCAAGCCTACAGCAGAGCCAATCATAATATTCGGCGGATCACCAATCAAAGTAGCAGTACCACCAATATTAGATGCCATAATCTGAGCCATCAGGAATGGCTTTACATCCACCTTTAGCTGAGAAGTAATGCTAAAGGTAACAGGAACAGTCAGCAATACAGTAGTTACATTATCCAACAGAGCAGAGCATACAGCCGTCAGCGCTGCCAAGGCCAGCAGCAGCTTCATTGGCTTGGCCTTGACCTTCTGGGCCGCCCAGATAGCAAGATAGTTGAACAATCCAGTTTCGGCAGTGATGTTTACGATAATCATCATGCCCATCAACAGCCCCAAGGTGTTGAAATCAATGTGATGAACTGCTGTTTCCTGAGAAAGAATCCCCAGCATAATCATCAGCATGGCGCCGAAGATACCCACAATGGTGCGGTGTACCTTCTCAGAAATAATGAGTGCATAGGCAACGACAAAAATCGTTACTGCAATGGAAGTTGAGTCAAACAATGTTTTTGCCCCCTTTTAATAAATTAAAATTAAGCATTATATCGTTTGTCCAATCCATTGTCTGGAGACTAAATATATAGCCAGCAGGCAAGGCTTAGGCTTGCGGTACAACACTTCCCTCACGCATCGCCCATTATCCTCTATGTCAATCTCTTTTTATCTACGGGATTTATTTTCTCCCTTATTTTTGAGAGCTACTGGTTTGATGGTAATAACCTGTCCATCCTTTTTTACCTTCAGGGTATAATTTTTTACCCCTTCCCGGAACAGCTCCATCTTTAGCTCCAAAAGCTTGCGGCCTAATTCCTCCACCAGCTCATCACTAAAGCCAGTCAAAGCAATATTCTTTTCTGGCTTGCCTAAACCTGCTTTGGCTCGGCGCTTTTTATCCTCTGCCTCCTCGGCAGCCAAAAATTGAGACTCCATGGTCACCTGCTCCACGTAGCCCTGCAGCATATCCTTATCAGACAGCCCCTTAGGAATTTTTGCCATAATTATCCCTTCTTTACCTTGGCCCAGGAATCCTTCAGACCAACCACCCGGTTAAATACCAAATGATCTGGGGTAGAATCCTTGTCCACTACATAATATCCCTGACGCAGAAATTGATAATGAGTTCCCTCAGCCGTCAAGGCTGCACTTGGTTCCACCATAACATGATGGAGAACCTCCAGAGAGTTCTGGTTGACAGCATTGAGGAAATCAGCTGGTACCTCCCCCTTTTCGTCAGTCTCAATAAGGTAATCATAAAGACGAGCCTCTGCCTCCAAAGCATCTGCAGCAGATACCCAATGAATGGTTCCCTTTACCTTGCGGTTAGCAGTAGCACCGCCAGTCTTGGAGTCAGGATCGTAGGTGCAATGCAGCTCCACTACCTTGCCCTCTGCATCCTTAATAACTTCCTCACATTTAATGATATAGCCATGTTTCAAGCGAACCTCGCCCTCTGGCTTCAAACGGAAGAACTTCTTAGGTGCATCCTCCATAAAGTCCTCCTGCTCGATGTACAGTTCACGGCTGAATGGCATATAACGATGGCCCCCCTTGGTAGGATGGTTCTCTGCCAGCATATATTCCTTCTTGCCCTCTGGATAGTTGGTAATAACAACCTTCAGTGGGTGCAATACAGCCATAATTCTATCTGCATTGTTGTTCAAATCATCCCTGATGCAATGCTCCAACATAGCTACATCTACCAAGCTGTTAGCCTTGGCCACACCTACCTCGCTGCAAAAATTTCGCAGGGCAGCTGGAGTATAGCCACGACGACGCAAACCAGAAATAGTAGGCATACGAGGATCATCCCAACCAGCCACATAACCTTCCTCTACCAACTGACGCAGCTTACGCTTGCTGGTAACAGTATTGGTAAGATTCAGACGGGCAAATTCAATCTGGCGAGGACGAGTATTTACATCAAAGCCCAGAGACTCCAAGCACCAGTCATAAAGAGGACGGTGATCCTCAAATTCCAAAGTACATACGGAATGGGTAATTCCCTCAATAGCATCAGACAATGGATGGGCAAAATCATACATTGGGTAGATGCACCAAGCATCCCCGGTGCGATGGTGAGTTGCATGGGCAATACGATAGATAACAGGATCTCGCATGTTGATATTAGGAGAAGCCATATCTATCTTGGCCCGGAGAACCTTTTCACCATCGCCAAATTCCCCCTGCTTCATAGCCTCAAAGAGAGCTAGATTTTCCTCTACACTACGATTTCTATAAGGACTTTCCTTACCAGCCTCAGTCAGGGTACCACGCATAGCACGAATTTCTTCCGCATTGGAATCATCCACATAGGCCTTGCCATTTTTGATAAGTTGTACAGCAAATTCATATAGCTTCTCAAAGTAATCGGAAGCATAATACATCCGCTTGTCCCAGCTAAAGCCCAGCCATTTCACGTCAGCCTGAATGGAATCCACATATTCTACATCCTCCTTGACAGGATTTGTATCATCAAAACGCAGATTGCACATACCACCATACTGTTGTGCCAAGCCAAAATTCAGGCAAATTGATTTGGCGTGACCAATATGAAGATAGCCATTAGGCTCTGGAGGGAAACGGGTATGAATCCCTTCACTGTAACGGCCATTCTTAAGGTCATCGTTTATTTCATTCTGAATAAAATTAGAAGGATTTTGCAAAATCTCAGGCATAAAAATATCCGCTCCTATATTAAAAAGTTATACAATGAATAATTAAAATTATAACACAAAAATACACAAACTTCCATGATTTTAGCTGTATACAAATTAACCTTGCTGACAATACAAGGCCCAGATTTGCCTATAAGCCTCCTCCAAGTCCTGCATATAGGACTTTCCATCCATCAGCCTGGAATTCTTTACCTGTTCCGGCAGCTCTCGATGCAGCCTATTCAACAGCATCCCATTTTTAGCCAGCTGTACCGCCTTGGCCGTATACTCCCGTAAATTATCAGCTATGAGCTCTGGCACCCCCGCTGCCGTAAGTATTGTCGCTCCATAACGAGAACCATGAGTTTTACCCCGCAAGCTAATCACTGGCACCCCCATATACAGAGCATCACAGGTAGTCAAGCCACCATTATAGGGAGCAGTGTCCAAGATAATATCAATATCCCCATATTGAGTCAGATAATCAGGACTAAAGGGGCGCAGCTCTAATACATCAGGATTCCCGCCCAGCCGCTTGAATCTCTGCCTTACAATTTCCTGGCCAGAAGGAACACTGCATATCTTACATTTAATTACCAATCTGGAATTAGGCACAGCCTGCAAAATATTTCGCCACTGCACCAGCATTTCATCTGTTACCTTAGCAAAGCTGTTAAAGCTGCCAAATGTCACATAGCCCCGTTCCATAGCCGGCGCATTATGCCCCACAGATTTTATCTCCCTCATAGTTTCCGGCTGATAGCAAAGATGGCAATGAGGCAGCCGCAAAGGTGTTTCGCTAAAGCCTCCCTTATCATAAACAGAAGGCATACAGATTTCATCTGTAAGAAAATAATCCACCATAGGCAAACCAGTAGTATTGATATAGCCAATACCAGATATTTGCACCGGTGCTGGACGGCAAGCCATTACCGGCAGGCAGTTATTCTGACTATGACCAGACAAATCCACCAAAATATCTATGCGGTCATCATGAATCAGCTTGGCAATTTCCTGTGGACTTCGACCATGCACATTCCGCCAATAATCCGCCATTTTCTTGAAACGCTGGGTAATATGATCCTCCCGCCCCGTGGAATACCCATAAACCGTAAAATCCGTATGATTACCAGACTTCAAGAGAGCCGTAAAAAAGTAGGCCGCCGCATGGAGACGGAAATCAGGGGAAATATACCCCACCCTAATAGCATGAGCACTGCGCCGAATCCTTACATCATGAGGAAACCCCACCTGCTTGGGAAACATAGCCCCATACTGTCTATGCTTCTGGGCCAAGGCCTGAGAACCAGCCTCCCGATAATTGCTAATAAACAACCCCTTGCTAAAATAGCTGGCTGCTGTCATCTCATCCTGTACCATATTGCTAACAGCAAAAGCCCCTTTGGCAGCCTTTTCCGTTTCCCCTGCCAGCAAGCAGGTATCAGCATAAAAGCTATAGGCCCTGGCCAGCATTTGCCGAGCCTCTCCCTGCCAATTTTGATTATTAGTCGTAAATCTATAACTGCCAGAAAGTCCCCGGCGAACCGTCTGCTCATACTGAGCAAAAAGCTTCTCATAAGCCTCCATAGCCAGAGACAGCTCATACTGGGCTCCATAATACAAGGCCTTGGCAAAGAGAATACGCAAATTACCATTATCCAGCTTGCACCCCTGGGAACTTCCCTTACCCAAAGCCTGATCCATTTTCTCCAGCCAGCTTTCTGCCTCCTCAAAATCCTGCATATAGATAGATGCCTCTGCTATAACAGCCATAGCCACAGGATTTTCTGGCAATTCCTCCAGCATCTGTCTGCCACAGGCCCGCATACTGGATATATCCCCAGAGGCAAAACAATCCTCAGCTGATTTTAACCATTCACTCACAAGCTGTAATTTCATATATCTACCACCATTCTATATCATGCCTAAATACAATTGCTTAGGTTCTATTACCCATATTAACATTAATTATAGCAAAAAGGATTCAAACAGCCAAATGCCATCTGAATCCTTTTTCCTAAACTTCCGGATTAAACTTTAAACTTGCTGGCAGTCTCATTAAGAGTCTGGGCAATTTCAGCCAAACCGCGGCTGCTGGAAGCAATTTCCTCTGTAGCAGCGGACTGTTCCTCTGTAGCAGCAGAAACCGTCTGAGTGCGGTCAGAAATATTCTTAGCCGCTTCCTCCACAGTCTGTACAGCAGCCACTACATTGGTAGAAGCCTTGGCAGCTTCCTCAGTAGTACGAGCAATCTCCTTAACCTGACTAGCCACCTCACCATTAACCTTCATGATATTTTCAAAGGCTTCGCCAGAATTTCTCACCACATCTGCACCCTTGGCAGCTTCCTCCGAACCAGACTTCATAGCAGTTACTGCATCCATAGTCTTGGCCTGAATAGTGGTAATCATATTGTTAATCTTGTCCACAGCAGCCAGAGATTCCTCTGCCAGCTTTCTAACTTCCTCAGCTACTACGGCAAAACCACGGCCATGCTCCCCGGCTCTTGCTGCCTCAATAGCTGCATTGAGGGCCAACAAATTGGTCTGGGCGGCAATAGCAGAAACCTGCTCTACAATCTGGCCAATTTCCTTGGAGGCCTCCCCTAGCTCATTAACCACATCAGCAGAGCTATCAACCACATCCCGAATCTTATTCATCTGGTCAATAGCCATATTAATGGAACGACCGCCTTCGTTGGCAATATCCATAGCCTTGGCTGCATGGTCATCTGCCACATGAGCATTGCTGGAAATCTCCTGAATGCTGGCAGAAATTTGCTCCACAGCGGAACCTACTGTATCCACAGCATGGCCTTGTTTGTCATTATGTTCTGCCACTTCCGTAACGGACTGAGCAATGTTCTGAATAACCTGAGCAGACTGATCTGCACTGGCTGTTAACTCCTGAGAGGACGCAGCTACCGTTTCTGCATCCTTAATAATCTCCCGCAGCACGGCATTTACCTGCCCCCGCATCTTGGCCAAGGTATTGGCCAAAAGTCCAAATTCATCATTGCTATTGATAGTACGAGGCTGATCCCGGAAATCTCCAGCAGCCAATGTTTCGGCCACATCCTCCATCCTTTTCAGCATGTTAATAATATAACGGCTCATCTTCATGCCTACAACACCAGCAATGAGCATGATTACCAAGCAAATACCCCAGAAAGTATAGATGGCAGTCTGAGCCATGGCAGTGCCTTCATCGGAATCCCTCTGAGCTGCATCAGTGTTGGCCTGCTCCAATTCCAAAATAGTTTCTACCAAATCATTAAAAGGCTTTTCTGACTCTGCCGCCAACTCCATGGCCTTGGCAGTATCATTTCCCCTAGAGGCCGCTACCATCTTAGTTACAAGAGAATTATATTCCTGCCACTCGGATTTTAGCTGCTGCACCTTGTCCTGCATGGTAGACATACTATGATATTTATTCAAATTATCCTCAATCTTATTTTTGGTAGAAGCCATCTTAGACTCATAATTCTGCATGGTAACAGCATCCTGAGCTATAACATGATTCAAGGCAAAGCCACGATAATCTGATATATCCACATCAATCCTGGTCATAAGATTTATTCGGGGCAGATTATTATCTACAATATTGGTAGACAGAGAATCGACTCTGATAAACTGAATTGAACCATATATCGCCATAATCAGCATTGCCACTACCATTACAGCCGATGTAGCATAAAGCTTTGTTTTAATTTGCATAAAAAACCCTTCTTTCCTAGAACTGTTCCTTATGACCATTATAGCATATATTTTTTACTTTTTCAGTATTTTAATTGATTTAACAAAAATATTTTTCAATACTCGCTTACCCCCCCCTAAATTTATTATGCATAAAGCAAATAAATTAATATCATCTTCAAATATCTTAATTTTATCGGTCTTTAGTACCATTTAAATTTCCGGCTCCAGCTCCCCGCCATATTCAGTCAAAAATCTCTTTTGATATATTTTATAAGCTGGATCAAGGGGCTTCTCCTTGGGGCAATGAATACACCAGCATCTCTGCTGATGGGGCACTACCACCTTGTAACCCTGCCGCTGCAAATCCTTACACATGCTGATATCATAAAAATGCCAACCATCAAAAAGCTGCTCCTGCCAAGGAATATCCACCTGAGTAGCAATCATCAGGCCATCTACAGCCTCCACCTCCAGCCAAGGCTCTGGCGGCTCCATACAGGCAGTCTCCACAATACATTCTGGCTCACAGGCATGAAGCACCCGGCCATAGCTGCGCATGGCATCCCACCAAATACCAGAAGCAGGCAGCCGTCTAGCTCCAATAACCCCCAGTGCTCCTACAGAGCTGTCCTGAAAAATTTTCAGCAAATCAAAAACAAAATGCCGATTTACAATCAAGGCATCCTGATGAACATAAACCTTGTATTTAGCCTGAGTTTGAGATGCTCCTTGATTATATCCCTGACACATGGAACTGGCATCCCGGACAGGAATATATTCAGCCTTCATACCTTCTGGCAGTGTCAAGGCTTCCAAATACCGCCGTGCTTCCCTATATAGTTCCTCATCGTTTACGCAGGTAATAAAGGCAATGGCGGCATGAGATACTTTTTTCAATTCTTCTGGCGGTGCCTCATAAACATATGCTGGCAAAGGCTTGCCTGACAGCCATGCCTCCAGCTGTACCATTTGCTGCAACAGCTGACCATCATCATCCTGCCCGGATATATCTGCTGCCAATTCCTGCTCCTCAGCATAGAGACGATACAATTCTTCCAACAGCTCCTGCCAAAAATCTATTTTCTCTCCCTGCTGCCAAGAGGATAATTGCCACAACAAGTCATTGAGATGAACAATAACCTCCCGAATAAAACTGGCCAGATAAGCAGGGAAAATCATCTGTTCCTGACATAGCTGCCATAGTTTCTGTCTGGTGTGGTCAGTCTCAATACCATATTCCAGCCTTCGCAAATATCTAGCTAGTTGAGCTCTTATTTCTGGCGTATACATCCGCTTCAATTCCATAATTTCCGGCATGGATTTGGCCGCCTGCAGCAGCCATTTTTTCACCAGCAAATCATTATCAATATTTTCAAAACCAGCCCTCTCCAAGCTGGCCAATAATTTATCTGATGGCTTTGTACCCCATTCCGGCAGAAAATTAACATCCTTAAAAAAGGAAGCAGACATAAGATTTATCATTTCATTCTTAGCAAATATACGAGAACAAATATGATAAAAATGTCCCTCCATCAGATTTTGCATTACCCGCCAATAGCGAATATTTTTAAAGCTCATAAGCAAATAGCCTGTATCCTTTAGATACAGGCCCAAACCTGTGGCAATATCCTGTGGATTAGCAGCCTGCTCCAAACAATCCTCACAAATAATATAGTCAAAGGACTTTTTACCCAAGGGTAATTGCTCTGCTAAATAATTGGCAAAGCACCATTTTATATGCAAATCCTCATATATTTGAACATCATCCCTATCAGCTGTAACGCAGTAAATTTCCCCATAGGGATACATTTGCCGCAAATCCTGCAGATATTCCCTGCTTTCAATTACCAAAATTTTATAGGGCAGCTCTCCTGCTGTTAAGAAGGCCAGCAAGCCCTTTTTTCCTTTTTCCATTACTGCTCCTCCTCTGGGTGCCGCAGCAGCCAGCCGGTAATACTCTGCCAGGCCTGCCACTCCTGCTGATATTTCATCTCCCCGTGTTCCATGGGTACTTCCTGAGGGGATGGGGACAATTGTTGCCATACATTATCCTTATAATAACCAATCCTATCCTCCGTCATCCAACTATAAGGAGTTACCACATGCTGAATTTTTTCTGTCAAAGGTGGCTTCAAACTATAATATTCATATCCAGCTGGAGCAATCAGCTCCATAATGGTAGGCAGGATATTCTGATGCTCTCCCAGTACATTGCCGGCAAACATTTCCGGCTCTAGCTGAGGATGATGCATGGAGAAGGAGGTGAGAATCCGTTCCCTCAGCAGCATATCCTTTCGAGGCAGAATCTCCTTGTCAAAAGGAGCCACCGCAGAAGAATGGTCACCAGTCAAAATAAACAGACTATCAGGATCCAGTTGTTTCATCCTTTCCACAAAATCTCCCACGGCCTTATCTGCATAGAGAATACCTGCAAACCGACGCATATCCATATCCCCAGATTTCAGTTTACCTAAAGGAAGGTCAACCGCATCTTTCTCTTCTATGCCATATTTTTCATAGGGAATATTATAAGGGCCGTGATTAGAGGTGGTGTAAATAAAATGGAACTGAGGCTTATCCCCATCCTCTGCCTCGATTCTCTTGGCTACCTCTGCCAAATAAATATGGTCATAAACTCCTAGCCAGGTTTGAGGTGCATCTGGTGGGCAAAAATCCGGACCGCCATAGGCATGAGAAAAACCTGCTGCTGGTGCAAAATGCACCAAACTGCCCCAATTCAAGCTGCCGCCATACCAAAAGCTGGTTTCATAGCCCAATTTTGCCAATTGCCCTGCCATAGTGGTAGGCAGCCAATCCAAAGAGGCATCCCAAATAACCTTATTCTCATTAAGCTCCACATCACAATCGTAAATTCCCAACAGTAAACTACCCAAAGCTGTCTGAGAAATCATACCTGCTGGCTGGAAATTATTGATTACCAAGCTGCCGGCTTCACTGCGCAACTTCTTGGTATATTTCACCACATTCAGCATATTATAAGTATCATCATAAAGAGACTGACAATGACTTTCCTCCAAAATAAAGAAAATATGCTTTGGCTTGTTGATTTTTTCCCCCTGAGCATGGCGCCAAAAACCTGCCAAGGGATTCTCCTTACCAGTAAATTCAGGCAAGACAAGATTGATGTTTTTCTTAGCAGCCTCATCAGATTCTGTAGCAAATTCTGGTGCAGGATGCTTCCAAACTATTTTCAGAGCCACCAAGTCATCCATAGTGGCCTTGCCAAGAAATACATCGTTTTTTACCTCCTCTGGCACCTCGTCCCATTCCGGCTTCAAACGATGGCGGAAAGTTCCGCCGAAATTAAACCAATAATAAATAGCAATGGTAAAAAGAAAAATTCCTGTATGCAAGGCATATTGACCAGCAGCACTGTCCAATTTGGGCAAAGCCATAGTAGGCATAGCCAAAAGCCAATGGCCTAGGAAATAAATACCTGCACTATAAATAGCTGCTCCTGCCAACAACAAAGCCCCGTGATTTTGATTAAAGAAAATGTCCAGCAGGTTCTTTTTGTCTGCGTTTTTTCCCAACCACATATTTCTATTATATACATCGTGAAAATGATAGTAAAAGAGCATCTTGCCCACAAAGGCACAATATAGAACCAAGCCATACAGCACAAAAAGCACCAGCCTTATTTCTCGACTGATGCCCCAATAAATTTCTATAAAGCTGGCTGGCAAGGTAACAGCTGCCAAGGTCAACAAATAAAATCTGGAATTTATATCCATTCCCCACCAAAAGCCATAGCGGAAGCAGGTAAATAGCTGGGATTTTTTCCACTCTGATATCTTCCTCGGTCCATCCACATAAATAAAAATAAATCTAAAGATAGCACACAAGATAGGTGGCACCACTGCCAAACGCAAATCCAGCTGCCAGCCTGCAAAAAATGCCTCAAATCCAGGTATAGCCATTATTCAACCTTCCCCGCTTCCAATAATCTCATTTTGCCTGCTGCCAGCAGCAAGCCCATTAACAGCCAATACTCCCGCATAATGGAAACCTGCAAAATGCTGGATTCCAGCATACCTTCCAAATGAATACCCGCCAATATCCAGATACCAATCATACCATAGGAAGCAGTATTCACTGGTTGACTGATGGATTTTTCCGCCTGATACAGACAAACTAATCTATAAAGTACATACCCCTGCAGCATCAGAAAGGAAAATAGTCCCACTGGCCCTGTTTCCACCAATATTTTGCTAAAACTGCTTTGCTGCCATATCATATCCAAAGAGGTGTTAAAATTCCAATCCCCCCAAGATACTACGCCATACATAAGCAAGGAAAATACCAGCAAAAATAACGGCACTGTTTTGGCCGCCAAAACCCCTTCATCCTGCCTGCACATAAGGTAAAAAATAGGCAGTGCCATCAAAAGATGGGTGGCGTAAAAGGCAGATTGGTTGCTGGCACCTGTTGGGGAAAAATCATCCCAGGCTATCAGCTGATAGGCTCCCATAGCATCCCCTACAAAAACAGATACGGCAAAGGCCACCAATATCCACGCCATGCGGCGTCTAGTCTGGAGATAGCCAATACCCATAAACAGAGGACTAATGCGGTAAACTGTCCCCCAAACTTCCTCCAAGCTGCCAGAAACATCTGGTGCCATCAAAGCTGCCACGATCTGCAAAACACAGTAAATTCCCACCACTTTGACTAGGCCCTTGTCCATATCCGGCAAATTGCCAGTACAGATACGTTGGGCAATAACCAGAATAGCC
Source organism: uncultured Anaerovibrio sp. (assembly GCA_934196075.1). Classification (GTDB taxonomy): domain Bacteria; phylum Bacillota; class Negativicutes; order Selenomonadales; family Selenomonadaceae; genus Anaerovibrio. Next base: position 28,395 of record CAKPVW010000009.1, on the reverse strand, counting down.
CCCAGTACAATACAAATACTGGTGGCTGCTATAGATAGATTGGATGTCAGAGCAAAAAGCATCATGACCAGATACATTAATTCATTCCAGATTCCCAAAATACTCACTCCATGCCAATATAGAATTCCGGTCTGCCCAGTAGGCAGCAACGTTATAACCCTTATATCGAAAATTTATTAATCCTCCCATGTTTCGCCATAGGGGGTTTTATTAATATGACTGCCCCTCCATTCAAGAGCAAAATCTACTACCTGCTCCAACATAGGGCTTCTATGGTAGGACAGCTTATCCTGCACGAACTCTGTCCCTGTCATCAGTTTTTTCGTTTCATAATTATATACCCTTGCTCGTCTATACTGATAAGAGCCTTCCACAGTATCAAAGTAAGCTCTATAGCGATACATATATCCGCCATGCAGCTTTACCAGATACAAATCCAACTCCAGCTCATGATCACTAAGCATTTCAATGGAATTTACATCTACATAATAGCCAGTGTTATTTTCGTAATCAACAAAATACCTATCCGCCTTGGCTTCTACACCCTGGATATTGCTCCAGCTAAGGCAAAAACAGGCCATTATTGCTGCCAAAAATATTTTTTTCCATCTTCTCTTATATAAATCCACTAAGCAGACTTCCTTCCAAGGGTATAAATGTTATATAATGTATGTATAGGTTATTTTACAATTTATGTTTTTTATGATTAGGCAGTGGTTACAATACCTTTTACCATTCGCTCAAATTTCGCTCTTGGCACCATAACAAAATGTCCACATCCTTGGCACCTCATGCCAAAATCAGCACCAACTCTGGTTATTTGCCAGATATCACTGCCGCAGGGATGAGGCTTTCTCATTTTGACCTGATCGCCTACATTAAATTTTAAAGCCATAAAAATCATCCTAACTAAAAAAGGAGTTTGTTATATGAAAGTATCTATTCTACAAATGCCCATTGAAAAGGGCAATATCGAGCATAATCTTGATGCCATGTCTGCCATGCTGGAGGAAACCATGAACAGCAGTAACAGACCAGATGCTGTTCTTCTGCCAGAGCTATGGAATACAGGCTTTTATCCCCATCCTATCACTGAATACGTCGACAGTCAGGACAATTGGAAAAACCATATGGGCCGTCTGGCCTCAGAATACACCGTCAATATTATTGCTGGATCTATGGCTGTGGAAAAAAATGGTCATATTTACAATACCTGCTACGTATTTGATCGGACAGGTACGAATATAGCCGTCTATGATAAAATCCACCTATTTTCTCCCTCCAAGGAGCATAAGGACTTCACTCCTGGCAGCCGAGTAACCACCTTTATGCTGGATGGCATAAAATGCGGTGTTATTATTTGCTATGACCTGCGCTTCCCAGAGCTAATACGCCAGCTTGCCTTGGATGGCATCTCCATTCTTTTTGTGGTGGCCGCCTGGCCAGTAGAACGTTTGCAGCATTGGGATATATTGCTGCGAGCCAGAGCTATTGAAAACCAATTCTTCGTAGCTGCTGCCAATGGTATATCCACCCACAAGGGTGAATCCCTGCATCTAGGAGGAGGCTCCGCCATTTATGACCCATGGGGAAGCCTCCTGGCCCAAGGCAGTACAGATAACCTCAAAGGTGAAATCCTTCAGGCCAATCTACAGCCAGGTGTTATTGCCCAGATTCGCAGTCAGATAAATATCTTTCAGGATAGACGTCCCGATGTTTACACATTAAACCGGAAGTAGGTTACATCCCCATCCTGCATGATATAGTCCTTGCCTTCCAGCCGTACCTGTCCCTTTTCACGGGCTGCGGCTGTGGAGCCTGCCGCTACCAGATCATCAAAATTCACAATCTCAGCCCGAATAAAGCCACGCTCAATATCAGAATGAATTTTGCCTGCTGCCTTTGGTGCAGTAGTTCCCTTGACAATAGTCCAAGCACGACACTCATCAGGGCCAGCAGTCAAGAAGGTCATTAACCCCAACAAATCAAAGGCTGCATGAATCAATTTTTCAAGACCAGACTGCTTCAGTCCCATTTCCTGCAAAAATTCCTTGGCTTCATCATCATCCAGCTCGGCAATCTCAGATTCTACCCGGGCAGAAATGGAAACTACCTGAGCATTCTCAGAGGCAGCATATTCCCGTACCTTCTGTACATATGGATTTTCGGCATCAGCTGTAGCAACCTCATCCTCACCTACATTAGCTACATAAAGAGTAGGCTTCATGGTCAGGAAATTCATTTCCTTAATCATGTCCTTCTCATCATCAGACAGCTCTACACTGCGGACAGTTTTGCCCTCATCCAGAGCTGCTTTTATTTTGTCCAAAACCGCCTGCTCGGCCTTGGCTTCCTTGGCACCGGATTTAGCCAGCTTTACCAGCTTCTGCATGCGGCGCTCCAATACCTCCATATCAGCCAAGCACAACTCAGTATTGATAATCTCAATATCACGAATTGGGTCAATGGAACCCTCTACATGGGTAATATCTCCATCCTCAAAACAGCGTACCACCTGAGCCACAGCATCCACCTGACGAATATGCTCTAGGAACTTGTTGCCCAGTCCTTCACCCTTGGAAGCACCTTTTACCAGACCAGCAATATCCACGAAACGAAAAGCTGCTGGAGTAGTTTTTTTGGAATTGTACATTTCATGCAAAACCTGCAATCTCTTATCAGGTACATCTACAATACCCACATTAGGCTCAATGGTACAGAAGGGATAATTTGCTGCCTCGGCACCAGCCTTGGTAATAGCATTAAACAACGTACTTTTGCCCACATTTGGCAAACCAACGATTCCAACTTCTAAGTTACTCAAAATATATTTCCACCTTTATCTTTTATTTACTTATTTTCTATAACCCCTGGGGTTGTGCTTCTGCCAATTCCAGCTATCCCGACACATATCTGCCAAGCTTCTCTTGGCCTCCCAGCCCAAAATTTTCTTAGCCTTGGAGGCATCCGCATAGCAGATAGGCAGGTCGCCAGCCCGACGAGGCCCTATGATATATTTAACAGGTACCTGATTAACATCCTGGAAGGTATTGACAATATCCAGGACACTATATGGCTTGCCTGTACCAAGATTAAATACATCTATGCCCTGATGCGTTTTAGCGAACTCCACAGCCTTTAAATGGCCCTCAGCCAAATCCACCACATGGATATAATCCCGGAGGCAGGTACCATCTGGTGTATCATAATCACCGCCAAAAATAGTCAGCTGCTCCCGCTGGCCAATGGCTACCTGAGAAACATAAGGCATCAAATTATTGGGTATTCCCTGAGGATCCTCACCAATGCGACCAGATTCATGGGCGCCAATAGGATTGAAATACCGCAATAAAACCACACCCAGACGAGGATTGGCTACGACCGCATCTGCCAGAATCTGCTCCATCATGGATTTGGTCCAACCATAAGGGTTAGTACATAATCCCTTTGGCATATCCTCCTTGTATGGAGAAGGATTCTGCTCACCATATACCGTAGCTGAAGAGGAAAAGATAAACTTGTCCACTCCCACTGCCTCCATAGCTTCCAACAGAGACAAGGTAGTATTTATATTGTTACGGTAATATCGCAAAGGCTGCTGCACAGACTCACCTACAGCCTTCAGGCCAGCAAAATGAATTACACTATCAGGCTTTTCAGCCCTCATAATTCTTTCCATGGCCTGCTCATCCTGTACATCGGCTTCGTAGAGAGCCACTTTTTTGCCTGTTAGCTCCTCTACTCTTGCCACAGCTTCTGGACAGCTATTGGCATAATCATCAACAATAACAACCTCATAGCCATTATTCAGCAATTCAACAGCAGTATGGGTACCAATGTATCCAGCACCGCCTGCCAAAAAAATCTTCATATCTGTATCACTCCTTCATAAGTTCCTCTAAATAGGTTCTAAAAGGACCACCTAAATCCGGACGACGCAGGGCAAATTCCACAGTGGCCTTCAAAAAGCCCAGCTTATCTCCTACATCATATCTTTTACCCTCAAAGCAATAAGCCCAAACCGGCTCAACCAGTGCCAGCTGCTTCAAAGCATCAGTAAGCTGCACTTCGCCGCCCTTGCCTGGAGCCGTATGCTCCAGCAATTCAAAAATAGTAGGAGATATAATATATCTACCCAACACAGCCATATTGCTAGGAGCCTCGCTAAGCTCAGGCTTTTCTATCATATCTGCTACCTTCAGCAGCTTGGAGCCAGCAATTTCCTTGCCAGCCACAATACCATAGGACGAAACCTTCTCTGGGGCTACCTGCTGACAACCCAATACAGAACCACCATAGGCATCGTAGACATCTATCAACTGACGCAGGGCTGGCTGCTGTCCCTTGGCTGCATCTGCATAAACCACATCGTCTCCTAGGAGCACCGCAAAAGGCTCACCTGCCATAAAGGACTTGGCACATAAGATGGCATCCCCTAAGCCCCGCATTTTCTTCTGGCGAATATAGTGAACATTTATATCTGCTGTTTCCCTTACAATGGCCAGCAAATCTTCCTTGCCTTTGACCTCCAGCTCCCGTTCCAGGATAGGGGCTGAATCAAAATGATCCTCAATGGCTCTTTTGGCATGACCGCTGATAATCAGAATTTCCTCAATGCCACTGGCCAAAGCCTCCTCCACAATATACTGAATAGTTGGTTTATCTACAATGGGCAACATTTCCTTTGGTGTTGCCTTGGTAGCCGGCAAAAATCTGGTACCAAAGCCAGCAGCCGGAATAACTGCCTTTTTAATCCTTGCCATAAAATCACACCCCTAAAAAACAAATTCTACACCATTATACCACAAACCCCAAAAATAAAAAACAAAAACGGGACACTGCTCAACAGCATCCCGCAATTTGTCTATTATTTATTTGCCTGATTGATTAGCAGGTATGGCACTTCTCATATAGGCCCTTCTCCTTCAGGAGATTAACCATGGTCTCACCAATCTGAGCTACGTTCTCAGCTACTGGAATACCAACAGCATTGAGAGCCTTAATCTTGTCAGCAGCAGTGCCCTTGCCGCCAGCGATAATAGCACCAGCATGGCCCATGCGCTTGCCTGGAGGCGCCTGAACACCAGCAATAAAGCCTACAACTGGCTTGTTAGGCATGTTTTCAGCAATCCACTTAGCAGCATCTTCCTCAGCAGTACCGCCAATCTCACCAATCATAATGAGAGCCAGAGTATCATCATCATCCTTGAAGAGCTTCAAAGCATCAATGAAATCAGTACCCTTAACTGGGTCACCACCGATACCAACAGCAGTAGTCTGACCCAAGCCTGCCTGAGACAGCTGGAAGGAAGCCTCATAGGTCAAGGTTCCGGAACGGGAAATTACACCAACATGGCCCTTCTTGTAGATATAGCCTGGGATAATACCCAGCTTGGCCTCGCCAACGGTAAGAATACCAGGGCAGTTTGGTCCAATCAAGCGAGTCTTTTTGCCTTCCATATAAGCACGAACCTTAATCATATCCTGAACAGGTACATGCTCAGTAATGCAGACAACCAAATCCAAGCCAGCCTCAACGCCCTCCATGATGGAATCAGCAGCGAAACGAGGTGGTACGAATACTACAGAAGCAGTAGCACCAGTAGCCTCAACAGCATCCTGAACAGAGTTGAACACAGGTACACCCTCTACAACCTGACCAGCCTTGCCAGGAGTAACACCTGCTACGATCTTGGTGCCATATTCCAGCATCTGCTTGGTATGGAACATTGCGGTTTTACCGGTAATGCCCTGTACAATAACCTTTGTATCTTTATCTAAAATAATACTCATCTTAGAAATCCTCCTTTTCCTTAAGCGTTCTTCTCAGCCTCTTTAACGAGACCCACAATCTGCTCTGCGCCGCCCTCCATGGTTGGAGCCATGATAACGTTCTTTACAGGCTTGTCAGTGAGAATCTTGCGGCCCAATTCTACATTGGTACCCTCAAGACGAACTACTACAGGAACAGGAATACCATCAGTACCGGTCTTCTCAGCAATAATCTGAGCTGCCTTCTGAATACCCTCGGCAATAACATCACAGCGGTTAATGCCACCGAAGATATTTACGAAGATACCCTTAGCCTGACCGCCATCCAGCATAATCTCAAATGCAGTAGCAATCTTCTCAGGAGTGGAGCTGCCGCCTACATCCAGGAAGTTTGCAGGGTCACCACCATAATACTTCAGAATATCTACAGTAGCCATAGCCAAACCAGCACCGTTTACCATGCAGGCTACATCGCCACCCAGATTTACATAGTTGAGGCCCTCTTCAGCTGCCCACAGCTCCTTTGGATCCTCCTCAGTCTTGTCCCGCAGCTCAACAATATCAGGATGACGGAACAGTCCGCTATCATCAAAGTTCAGCTTAGCATCCAAGCAGATTACATCGTCCTCAGCAGTAACAACCAATGGGTTAATCTCAACCTGGCTGCAATCCTTGCCGATGAAAGCATTGTACAGCTTCTGCATAGTAGCAGCAGCCTTACGAACAACCTCTGGCTTGAAGTTCATCTTGTAAGCCATGCGGGTAGCCTGGAATGGCAGCAGACCAACAGAAATATCAATGTACTCCTTGATAATCTTCTCAGGCTGCTCTGCAGCAACCTTCTCGATTTCCATGCCGCCTTCCTCAGAGCCAATCATAACGATCTTGGCAGTATTGCGGTCATTTACAAAGCTCAGATAATACTCCTTGGCAATATTAGAACCTTCCTCAATGAGAAGACGATTTACCTTTTTGCCCTCAGGACCAGTCTGGTGAGTTACCAATACCTTGCCCAACAGCTCAGTTGCATATGCCTTAACCTCATCCAGAGACTTAGCAATCTTTACACCGCCAGCCTTACCACGGCCACCTGCGTGAATCTGTGCCTTAACAACAGTTACCTTGGCATTCAGCTCCTTGGCAGCCTCAACAGCTTCCTCAACGGTAAAAGCTGGCTTGCCATTTGGAACATTGACTCCGAAGGATTTCAGTACCTGCTTACTCTGATACTCATGAATATTCATTCAATCTGCCCCCCAACTTGTATACAATATGTTTATGTACCTATTTTATCGCTTTTCGGCTTATATGTCCATAGTTCTTTTATATTTGTACAATTGTGTATTTTTCCTCAACACTTTTTACAGATTTTCAATCTGGTTAATAATTTTGATATTTTGCTATTATTTCTAAACTTTTTTATAAATATTCCCTTTAAAACAAAATATTTGCTGCAAAAGCAGGATATACGGATTTTTTGTAGAAATAATCTGTAGGCGAGAAACAAGAGGAAGTGATTTGCATTGGATAATAAACAAACCATGCTGATCGTTGATGACAAGGAAATAAACCGTATCATCTTGGCCAGCTATTTTCAGGAAGAATTTCATATTCTCCAAGCTGAGAACGGACAGGAGGCGCTGGATTATGTGTACAGCCAGCCTATAGATATTATCCTGTTGGATTTAATGATGCCCAAAATAAGCGGTATAGAGGTATTGGACATCCTAAAAACCACCATACGCTATAACGATATTCCCGTTATAGTTACAACAACAGCCAATGACACTGCCAGCGAAGCCCTTTCCATGGAAAAGGGAGCGGCAGACTATATTACCAAACCCTACAATCCTGTGATTGTACGCTGCCGTGTCTTTAACGTTCTAGGACGGCGGGAGAATGAGCTGCTCAAAATACATCAGAGTGAACAGGAACGGCGCATTAATGAAATGCAGCAAGCTATTGATATTGACCAATTAACTGGCCTGCTCACCCAAAAAACCTTCTTGCAGCAGCTGCCAGAAATTATCAGTGATGACAATCATACCAAATATTATATCGTTTATTTTGATATAGCCAGCTTTAAGCTAATCAATGAACTTTTCAATATGGAGACTGGGGATATTATTCTCAAAACCGCCGCCTCCTATTTTAACACCATTATAGGCAAAAGAGGTATTGCTACTCATCTTTCAGCTGATGCTTTTGCTCTGCTAATGCCTGATGAATTGTTGGACATGGATCTGCTCGTACAAGGTTTAGATGCCATGATGCATTCTCTTTCCATTTATCGTAACATTACCTTTTACGCTGGGGTATATCCGATTGACAATATATATCTCTCCCCAGAGCAGATGCTGGATCGAGCCCATCTAGCTATGTCCTCAGCCCGAAAACTTAAATTAAGACGATATATGACCTATGATGACGATATGAGAAACAAGCTTAGAGAGGAGCGCCTTATCGCCAAAGAAATGGAGCTTGCTTTACTAAATGGTCAGTTCTTCGTAAAATTTCAGCCAATTTATCAACTAAAAGATGATATGGAGCAAACAGTTCCTCTGGCTGGAGAGGCATTGCTGCGCTGGCAGCATCCTCAGCAGGGTATGATAAGCCCCCAAAAATTTATACCAATCTTTGAAAAAAATGGCTTCATCAATCGCATTGACCGCTATGCCTGGGAACAGGCCTGTCATTTTCTCAGCCGTCAAAAAGATTGGGGACTGCCTGTCTATCCTGTGTCCATAAACATCTCTCATGTAAATTTCTATGATGTTTCCTTTGTAGATTATTTGCAACGACTTTTGCGAAAATACGACCTAAAACCATGGATGCTATGGCTGGAGCTGACAGAAAAATCTTACAGTCATTCTCCAGAGCAATTTTTCAAGACACTGCGTCGTCTCAAAAGCTGCGGTTTTCAGGTTATTATGGATGCCTTCGGCAGCAATTTCAGCTCTGTAAAACTGCTGCAAAACCTAACTATTGATATGATAAAAATAGATTTACGCAGTTTCTATAATCAGCCCCAAAACCAACGAGCTGATATTATTCTTGGTACTATTGTGGAGCTCGCTAATAGGCTGGGTATCAAGGTAATTATCGAAGGGGTAGAAACCAAGGAGCTGGCCAGCAAAATGTTTCATATGGGATGTCATACCATGCAGGGCTTTTACTACTCCAAACCTCTTACCTCAGATAGTTACATTGAGTTTCTATCCCAAAAATCAAGATTTTTCTAACAATGTGTTCCATGTCCTCATCCTATTAACAAAAATGTCCTTTGATTGCGTCATGCAAAACGCTTTCAAAGGACATTTTTTTGTATGAATTTTCCTTGCTAAAGATCTTTAGAATTTGAATTTTTGAAGATTTTCCTGTACCTCTTGAGCTTGCTTAGCTAAAGCATCACTGGCGGAAGCAATCTCCTGAGCCGAGGCAGACTGTTCCTCAGTGGCAGCAGAAATAGACTGCATATTTTCTGCAACCTTGGCTGCCCCGGTATCAATCTGTTCCATATGATTAGTTATCTCGCTGCTCTGATCGGCAACATGCTGAATGGAATCAGACATGTTCTCAATTTTGCCAGCCACACCAACAACCAGACCATTAATCTCCTCAAATACCTGACGCAAACCCTCCACGGATTCTGCTCCCTGTACTACCGCCTGACGTCCAGAATCCATGGAAGCCACAGCCTTGGAGGTATCTTCCTGAATCCTGCCAATCAAATTAGCTATCTGATGGGCTGCCTCACCAGACTGCTCCGCCAGCTTGCGAACCTCCTCGGCAACTACGGCAAAGCCTCTACCCTGTTCACCCGCTCTAGCGGCCTCAATCGCTGCATTGAGAGCCAATAGGTTGGTCTGACCAGCCAAATTAGAAATAGTATCTACAATGGCACCTATTTCCTGAGAACGCTCTCCCAATTCATCCACCAGTTGAGCAGTAGTTCTCACCTTTTCCTCCACACTATGAATCTGATTAACGGATGTTTCCACTACCAAATTGCCAGCCTCAGCCTTCTTGGCAGCCTGATCTGCTTCCTGAGATACTTCCTCAGTTTCCTGACTAATGGATTTTACAGACTGACTAATAGAAGCCATACTGTCTGTACCATTGGTAACAGCTCCCTGCTGCTGAACAACAACAGAAGCTGCATCTGCCACAGACTGCGCAACTGAAGTAGCTGCATTGGCAGATTCCATAGAGCTGGAATTCAACTGCTGAGAAGACGCTGCCATCTGCTCTGTGGTTTTAGAAACCTCCTTCAGCAAATCACTAATCTTGATGGTCATATAATACAAGGCTCTCTGTAAATCTCCCAACTCATCCCTCCGCTGAGACGGCTCAGTATGTACAACAAAATTGCCACTGCTAAGCTTGTCACAAACGTGAACCATAATATTCAGAGCACTGCGAATAGAATTTATCAGCTTGTAAGAAAATCCCAATAACAGAATCACACAAACTATGGTGGTAATCAACATAACCATCATGGAGCTGCGGCCTGCCTCAGCTGCAGCCTCATTGGCGGTCTTTGCTTCTTCCTTGGTAATATTAATCAGACTTTTCAAAGAATCCCTTAGCTTGACAGTATCATCCTTGCCTTTTCTGTTATATTCATCAATACCAGCCTGAGCCCCCCCCTGCTGAACAGCTGTTATAACAGCTGGCATGGATTTTTTGAAACTATCCCAATGGCTCAGCATTTCATCCAAGCCATCAGTCGAACCGCCCATCTTGGCCAAAACTACATATTCTTGCAGAATTTTCTCCATTTCAGAAATATCTTTCTGCTGTTCCTGGGCCAACGCTCCCTGTCGAGCAGGATCTGCTATTGTCTGCATGGAACGTACCTGAATAGTACGCATTTTGCCCTCAGCATCTCCCAGCAGCTCTACGCATTTCATTTCCACATCATACATCTGCTGCATCTGCTCATGGCCGGCTTGAATAGATATCGCTCCTCGAATCCCAATGATAGCCATACCTATAACAGCAATTACAACCATAATCAGAATTTTGACATTTACCTTGATATTGTCCATAACCTCTCATCCCCTCATATTTATCCTGGACAATTTATCTTGCTACATATTTCTCAATAAATTCTCCAATTCCGACATAATTGGTTTTATTTTAATACATTTTTCCTAATTTTTCAATTATTTTTCTTTGGCAACAATTTAATAAAACTATGGTCATAGCTGCATAGATAGAAAACCCCAAAAAAGCAGGACTACCCATTCAAGGTAATCCTGCTTTTTCTAAAAGCTTTTATGAAATTAGTTTATGCCAATACTCTAGAGAGACGGATAAACTCAGGGTCCAGAGTCTTGGTATTGCGGGCAGCATCCTCCAAAGGAATCTCTACAACCGTACCAGTGTCCAAACCATACATAATACCAGTCTTGCCATTAATCAGACCCAATACAGCCTTCTCACCCAGCAGGCTGGCATTGATACGATCCTGAACGGTAGGAGAACCACCACGCTGAATGTGGCCCAGTACAGTTACACGGGTATCAATCTGAGTTTTCTCCCCTACCTGCTTGCCTAACTCTACAGCAGAACCTGCACCCTCAGATACAACTATAATGCTGTAACGCTTGCCTGCCTCATAGGCCTGGCGAATCTCGGTGCACATGCGATCCAGATTGTACTTAGCCTCTGGTACCAATACATACTCAGCGCCACCGGCAATACCGGTTTCCATAGCCAGCCAGCCAGAGGTCTTGCCCATTACCTCAAGAAGGATAATGCGGCGATGAGCGCAGGCTGTATCACGCAATTTGTTAATAGCATCTACAACAGTATTGGCCGCAGTATCAGAGCCAATAGTATAATCAGTTCCCCATACATCATTCTCGATAGTGCCAGGAATACCGATTACATTCATGCCCAGCTTGCCCAGCTCCATAGCACCAGCCTGAGAGCCAGCACCGCCAATAACAATCAGCCCTTCGATACCACGCTTCTGCAGATTCTCCAAAGCGATTTTGCGGCTTTCCTCTTCCATGAACTCAGGGCAGCGGCCTGTACCTAATACAGTACCACCACGCTGAATAATATCCCCCACACTGCGGGTGTTCAGCTCTTCTATCTGATCCTTCAGCAGGCCCTTAAAGCCATTTCTTACACCCCAGATACGCACGCCATCATGTCTAGCAGTACGCACTACGGCACGGATAGCAGCATTCAAACCGGGGCAGTCATTTCCACTTGTCAAAATTGCAATATTATTTAGCATTGTAAATACCTCCACATTTATGATTTCTGTAATAAGAGCAAAGCTATTAGCTCCGCCCTGCAGGTGGCGCAATTTCCATTACACTATTATAACACCTAGATTGTACAAAGAAAATACCTTTGCACTTTATTGTTTTTGGGGCAATAACCTCAATCTTTCCTTGAAGCAGGTGACAGGGATTAAAATCATCCTTTCTGCCGATCCCGCAGTTCCCGAGCCACATCTCTCTTGACAGCTCGTTCCTGCAAATCACGACGTTTATCATAATTGTGCTTACCACTGGCCAAGGCCAGTTCCAGCTTGGCTCGACCCTTTTTAAAATAAATCTTCAGGGGAACCAGAGTAAAACCTTTTTCTCTAGTTTTGCTGAACAGCTTCACAATTTCTGCCTTGTGCAGCAGCAGCTTCCTTGGCCGCAGGGCATCATGGTTAAAAATATTCCCCTGCTCATAGGGACTGACATGCATATTCTGAATAAATACCTCGCCATTTTTGATTTCGCCGTAGCTATCCTTCAGATTTGCCTTGCCAGCCCGCAAGGATTTTACCTCGGTGCCCTTCAGCTCCAAACCAGCCTCATAGGTTTCGTGTATAAAATAATCATGCCGTGCCTTCCTGTTTTCACAGGCTATTTTTACGGCTGCATTTTTACGTCCCATAGAATCTCCTTTTTGCCTCAGATACTATAGGGATTAAAATCTGCTATAATATCCTGCTTGGCTCTGCGCTTTCCTTTACGCTTTCTGTGCTTATCCTTTTTATCTTTTCTCTTGCGGGAGATATTGTCGGCTCTTTCTAACTGTAAGCCCTCCTGAGCCCCCAGTTTGGATTTTTTGTTTTTCTTCTTTTTGCCAGTCTTATCTCTCTTGCCTGCCTTGCTTACCTTGGTTTTGCGACGGGATTTTTCATCCTTGGTAGAATCCTTTTCCCCGGCCTTGCCCTTTCTATCCTGGCTATTTTCCATATTCAAAGCAGCATGATCGCAATTATTCTTGACAAGGAAATCCAAGGAGCGAGCCTCCAAATCAGCTCTAGCCAGCAGTATCTCTACCTTGTCACCCAGCTGATAGCGCCGCTTGTGATGAGTTCCTACCAGAGCATATTGGTTCTCCAAATACTCATAATAATCATCCTTCAGGGTAGTAATATGTACCAATCCCTCTACCCCGTTATCCAACTCCACAAATATGCCAAAGCTGGTAACACTGCTGATGATGCCCTCAAAGGTATCACCTACAAACTGCTGCATGTATTCTACCTTCTTCAGATCAGTAGTATCACGTTCTGCATTAACGGCAATTCTTTCCCGTTGAGACGCATGGTCTGCCCGCTCTGCCAGCTTTTCAATAATCTTTTCTCGCTTTTCCTTAGGAATAGAGCCTGTCTCAAAGGATTCCCGCAACAGACGATGTACCATCAGATCAGGATAACGACGGATTGGAGAGGTAAAATGGGTATAATACTTAGCTGCCAAACCAAAATGGCCCAGATTTTCAGCTGCATAACGTGCCTGCTGCATAGAACGCAGAGCCACGGTGCTCACTATCTTCTCCGCCGGACCCCCGGCTATTTTCTCCAATACAGCCTGCAAATCCTTTGGCTGAATACTGCCATCATGTGCAGTATGAATATGCAGTCCAAAGGTGCCCAGCAATCCATTGAGGGCTGTAATCTTGGTTTCCTCTGGATTCTCATGGACACGGTAGACAAAAGGCTGTTTGCGGCGGCACATATGCTCCGCCACCGTTTCATTGGCTGCCAACATACATTGCTCTACAATGGACTCACCCAAATTGCCTACCCGCTTGGTTAAACCTACAGCCTTGCCATTTTCATCCAGCTTAACCTTGATTTCCGGAATTTCAAATTCAATGGAGCCCCGACGCCGACGATATTTGTACATAGCATTCCGCACATCTTGCAAATCGTGCAGGAAGTTTACTATATCTCCATTATCTCGAATAAATTCCTTATCCTTGTCCACCAGAATTTTGTTGACCAAGGTATAGGTCAGGCGGCGATATACATGGATAACCACCGGCAGAATTTTGTAATCTACTACCTTGCCCTCTGGGCTGATATGCATTTCACAAGCCATGGAAAGTCTATCCACACCAGCATTTAAACTGCAAATACCATTGGACAGAGCCTTCGGCAACATAGGAACAACTCTATCAACCAAATATACACTGGTGCCTCTAGCCTCAGCCTCTACATCCAAAGGCTCATGCTCCCTAACATACCAGCTTACATCTGCAATATATACGCCCAAGAAAAAGCTGCCATCATCCTTTTTCTCTACATAAACACCGTCATCCAAATCCTTGGCATCCTCACCGTCGATGGTAACAATCTTGAGATGACGTCTATCCTGCCGTCCCTGCTTGCCAATATAATCATCTCCATTGATGGACTGCGGAATAGCATCGGCAGCCTCCTGAACCTCCTCAGGGAAACTTTCAGACAAATCATATTGCCTCATAATAGACAAAATATCTACGCCAGGCTCTCCCTTTTGGCCTAGAACCTCAATAATTTTACCCTCAGCCTTGAGATTATTCTCCGGCCATTGGGTTATTTCCACCACTACCTTGGCTCCAGTGGCTGCATGCATGGAAGCCTCTTCTGGAACATAAATATCATTCTTTAATCTGGTATCATCCGGCACCACAAAGCCAAAACGGCGGCTGGCAGAATATATACCTACCACACGACTATTTGCTCTCTCAATAATTTCCGCAATACGTCCCTCTCTAGCATGCCCATTGGCCTGAGGTACCAAGGGAGCCTTGGCCAGCTGTACCTTTACCGTATCACCATTCATAGCTGTTCCCATATCATGACCAGCCACAAAAACATCTGCCTGATTCTTCAGCATGCCCTCTGGAGTTACAAAACCAAAACCTTTACTGTTGATGGACACCTTGCCTACAATATACTCATCAGTATAGCTGGCCTGTCTCTGAGGCCTATTTTCACTATTTACTTTACCGCCAACAGCTAATACATTATTGTTTTTAATAGCCTTGCTTCTCTTTTTTCCTCTGCCTGCAGCAGAGGAACGAGCCTTTCTAAAGGTCTGCTTTTTCATGGGTCTCCCCCCTATTCTCTGTTTCAACAACATAGGAAATATGTTGATATTATTTACACATATAAATTTTATTTAGCTAAAAATTCAGCTATCTTTGCAAAAGCCTCCTGTCTTTGACAGTCCAGGCTTATCAAATGACCAGAATTATCCAACCAATAAATTTCTTTTTCCTCACTGCCGCAACGGCGATAAATGTACTGAGCACTACGCTCCTTCACCGTGTGATCATTATGTCCCTGAAGTATCAATAAAGGACAATGCACTCTAGGCAGTTCAATTTTAACATCATCAATCAAATCCAGCAGCTCATGCACAGATGACAATGGCATTTCGCCATAGGAATTATTGCAAATATCTGGTATGCCTGGCAGATTACGACGTCTTTTGTGCTTATAACGTCCCACACATTCCTCTCTAGGAGGCAGACGATACAAATGCCTATCCTCATGGATAAAAATAGGCGCTGCCAGCACAGCCGCCCTATAGATAGCTGCATTGGCAGCCAGCTTCAAGGTCAACAGCCCTCCCATAGATTGTCCCACCAGAGATATTTTATCACAGCAATTCGCCAACAGAGAATAGCCATCGCAAACGGAATCATACCATTCCTCCCGGCCTGTCCTAGCCAAAGCCTCCGGCGTAGTACCATGTCCAGCCAAACGTATTCCCAATACTGTATATCCCTGCTCATGGAGATATCTTCCCAACAGCAGCATTTCTGCCGGTGTACCTGTAAAGCCATGAGTCAAAATTACGCCATGTTTTCCTCCCTGAAGAAAGAAAGGCTCCCCTCCCTGTAAAACCATTACACCACCTCGTTCGTCAATACTTCCTCTACTATTCTACCACAAAAAATAAGCGTTCTCAATTTATATTGAGAACGCCTACCTGTTAAATCTGTAAAATTTAGAATGCTGTTGTCTTGGCAATAAACAGGGTAAGCACAGCAAATATTGCTGCCAATACCACAGTTACCCGAGCCAAAAGAGCATCCAAGCCTCTGGCACTGCTGCTGAATACAGTGTCACTGCCGCCGCCCATGCCCATACCGGCGGACTTGGGAGTCTGCATAATTACAGAAGCAATCAGCAGCAAACCCACTACAGCATCTAAAACCATCAAAACCGTAATCATCTACGGGGACCTCCTCTATCATTTTCAAAGTCCCTTTATCATATCACATTTAGTCTGCAATAGCAATCTGAATCTTAGTGGTATTATTACCCTTTCTGCTAAAGCCTGCTTCTCCAGAGGAAATACCAGAGGTAATAACTGTTATATCACCAGCCTCAATATAGCCCTCCTTCAGAGCCGCAGAAATGGTAGCTGTAGCAGTATCATCATCCTCCCAGATACGGCCGTTAATCAGCTGTACACCCCAATACAGGCTCAGCTGACGAGCAACCTTGGCAGTGGAAGCATAGGCCACAATATTGGCCAATGGACGATATTTGGAAACCACCTTGGTGGTATAACCGGAATGGGTAGGAGTCAAAATAGCCGTAGCCCCCAGCTCATAGGACAGCTGTACACTGGAATGAGCAATAGCATCGGTAATATGCTTCTGCTCCTCAATACCCATATGAGCAAAGCGCTTTCTGTACTGAATAGTGCTCTCAGTCTTAATAGCAATCTTGCTCATGGTCTGAACAGCCTCTACAGGATAATCACCACTGGCAGTCTCTCCACTAAGCATAATGGCATCGGTGCCATCAAATACAGCATTAGCTACATCAGAAACCTCGGCACGGGTAGGACGAGGGTTATTGGTCATAGACTCCAGCATCTGGGTAGCAACAATAACCAGCTTGCCAGCACGATTACATTTGCTGATAATCTCTTTCTGCAGGAATGGTACATCCTCAGCAGGAATCTCAACACCCAAGTCACCACGGGCAACCATGATACCATCGGAAGCCTCAATAATGGCATCAATATTCTTAACACCTTCAAGATTCTCAATCTTGGAGATAATATTCATCTGGCCCTTGTGCTCCTTAATAAGCTTGCGGATAGCCTTAACATCGCTGGCCCGCTGAATAAAGGATGCAGCCACATAATCCATATCATTCTCTACGCCAAAGATAATATCCTTTTCATCCTGCTCGGAAATAGGCGGCAGGCTGACAGCAACGCCAGGAGCAGCTACACGCTTCTTGGTGCTCATAGGGCCGCTGTTCAAAATCTCAGTAACAATATCCTTGCCCTTGATTTCCTTTACCTTCAGGCCAACCAAGCCATCAGACAGCAGAATGGTATTGCCTGGCTTTACTTCCTTGTACAGCTCCTTGTGGCTAATAGGTGCCTGATGCTCATCACCTGGGGTATCAGCATAGGTCAGAACGAACTCCTCACCCTTGGTAAGCTGAACCTTGCCATCCTTGAACTCACCCAGACGCATCTCAGGGCCCTTGGTATCCAGCAGCAAAGCTACAATCTTATCAGCATGACGAGCAGCATCTCTTACCATCTTGATACGGCCCATATGCTCAGCATGATCACCATGAGAAAAATTAAAACGGGCACAGTTCATACCTGCGGCAATCAGGCCTTCAACCACACCTGGTTTCTCAGTAGCTGGTCCCATAGTACATACAATTTTAGTTTTCTTTAACATAGTGCAAAACACTCCTTCCGCACAATACACTCATACATTTTCTCTATTGAACTATAAATGATATATATAGTTTACTTCCTCATTCATGTGCATTATATATGATAAATCTATACTTGTAAAGCCCTGTCCATAAGTCGTTGTAAACAATGTATACTTTGTACACTTTACTACAGATTATATCAAAACACGATTTTTGTAAAGGCCTAAAGCTGTGCATTTTCAATAATTTCCACTGCCATTAGCACAACTTCCCACCACCTATAGAGGTGGGGGACATCGGACACCTCGTTATAACCCCTAGTTTATTCAAAGAAAATGCCTTTGCATTTTCTTTCAATGGGGTTTCGACGAGGGTGGAGATATTAGCTCCACCCTGTCATTAGCACAGCTTCCCGCCACCTATAGAGGTGGAGGACATCGGACACCTCGTTATATGAAAAAGGTTATTTTATGTCAGTTGAAATTTTTAGCAGGATTTTGATAATTTTTAGCGAATTAATATACCATACAATATAAAAGCAAAACTTTCGTAAATCAGGAAAGGATGAGAAATATGTTTGTTGCAAACCGTATGACCAAGAATCCTATTACCGTGGAGCCTACTACTCCCGTCAACGATGCTGCCAAGCTAATGAAACAACGTAAAATCCGCCGTCTGCCTGTTGTGGAAAATGGCCATCTAGTTGGCATTATCAGCGATCGTGATGTAATGCGGGTAGCTCCCTCCCCAGCCACCACTCTTTCCAAATTTGAAATTATGAGCCTGTTGGACAAAATGACTGTAGCTGAAATCATGGCCAAGGATGTGGTTTCCCTGCCTGATACGGCTACCATCGAGGAGGCCGCTTTGGTTATGTACAATGAACGCCTTAGCGGTCTCCCTGTTGTCAGCAGTGTAGGAGCTGTGGTAGGTATTATTACCGAGACTGATGTATTCAAAACCTTTGTTGATGTTATGGGCCTGGCTGATGGCAAAACCCGCCTTACCCTGGATGTGGTAGACAAGGTTGGCGTAGTAAAGGAGCTGGCTGGCATCATTGCCGATGCAGGCTACAATATTGATAGTATGGTTACCTGCAAGCAGGCTGCCATGTCTGGTCACTTTGAAATCGTCATCCGCCTGGATGCCGATAATGTAGATGACATCAAAGACAAAATCGAAGCCAAGGGATATAAGATTATCCACATCGCCAAAATCGGCCAGTGAGATGTATTCGTTAGCTTAACAAAGTATATTATCAAAAACGCCTTATATCTCCCTGCCTTTAGGCATGGTAAGTATCAACCATAACTTGACTAAGCATTTAATGTGATATAAAATGGTAGTATAAAAAAAGAGCGAACCACAATGATGGTCGCCACTACATGTTTTTGGGTCTTTTAAATTCGACCGTCAAACAGTGGGTCAACACTGATGGTCACAACATCTTACGATGAAGCTGTCCCGGCAAGGACAGCTTTTTTCGTGTATACAAGATGCCGGTCGATATGTGACAATTACACTAATTTAGTAAAATCAGCGATAGTTCACCTGTGACTGTTAGCTTTAACAACATTACTGCAACCACTATTACCGCAAAAGTAACAAGTGGCACAAGAGCATATATTGCTACAGCCAATGCCTCATCACAGGCGCTTCCCTTTTCTGGGAACACTATTATCAAAACCTCTGTTGATAACATTATTCATGCTACCATCTCCCTGTAAACAAAACTGCTAAGCAGAACATTTACTTATTTGCAGGGTGACCATCATTTGTATCATTGATAACAGTATTTACATACTGTGTTCGCTCTGCAGGCATGAAACCCACAATATGATTGCATTATAACAAATGTTTCACTTATAGTCAAAACTTTATTTAACGATATCACTCAAAAACATCTTATATCCAAAATCAAAAATACCCTCTGTATTGAGAAGCTTTTTTAGCTTTCTTACATAACAGAGGGTATGTGCTTTTAACCGCCCAGGTAGGCTTTACGAACCTCATCACTGGCAGCCAGCTCTTTGGCATCACCACTTAGGGTTATGCGGCCGGTTTCCAAGACATAGGCTCTATGAGCAATAGACAGCGCCATATTGGCGTTCTGCTCTACCAACAGCACAGTAGTACCTGTTTTGTTAATATCCTGAATAATGGCAAAAATCTCCTTAATCAGCAGCGGCGCCAAGCCCATAGATGGCTCGTCCAACAGCAAAAGCCTTGGTCGGCTCATAAGGGCACGGCCCATAGCCAGCATCTGCTGCTCACCACCAGAAAGAGTGCCTGCCAGCTGGCCGATACGCTCCTTCAAGCGAGGAAAACGATTAAATACCAATTCCATATCCGCCTTAATGCCATCCTTATCCTTCCGAGTAAAAGCCCCTAACTCCAGATTTTCCAACACGGACATTTCTGCAAAAATCCGCCGTCCCTCTGGCACCTGAGAAATACCTGTCTTAACAATCTCATGGGCAGGCATACCGGCAATTTCCTGTCCCTCAAACTGAATAGTACCAGTCTTTGGCTTCAAAAGGCCAGAAACAGTACGAAGAATGGTAGACTTGCCAGCGCCATTAGCGCCAATCAGGGTTACAATCTCCCCCTCATTTACCTCTAGGGAAACACCCTTGATGGCATGAATAGCCCCATAAAAGACATTTATGTCATTTATTGTTAGCATAGTTCCCATATTTCCATCAAGCCTCCCCGCCTAAATATGCCCTGATAACCTCTGGATTCTCCTGAATCTCCTTTGGTGTACCATTGGCAATAATCATACCATATTCCAATACATAGATACGCTCGCAGATACCCATAACCAAGCTCATATCATGCTCAATCAAAAGGACAGTCAGGCCAAACTCCTTGCGAATCCAGCTAATCATTTCCATAAGCTCCTTGGTTTCCTGAGGATTCATACCTGCAGCCGGTTCATCCAAAAGCAACAGCTTTGGCTTGGCCGCCAAGGCTCTGGCAATCTCCAAACGGCGCTGAGCACCGTAAGGCAGATTCTTAGCCTGCTCGTGAGCATGACCATCCAGCTTGAAGATTTTCAATAACTTCATGCTTTCTTCCTCAATCTGCTTTTCCTCAGAAAAATATCTGCCCAAACGAAAAACTGTCTCTACCAAGCCGTATTTAACATGGGAATGAAAGGCTATCTTTACATTATCCAGCACACTAAGCTCAGAAAAAAGGCGAATATTCTGGAAGGTACGAGCAATACCTCGCTGAGTAATCTCATAAGGCTTTTTCCCCACAATACTTTTGCCATCAAATTCAATATTGCCAGTGGTAGGCTGATAAACCCCGGTAATCAAATTGAAAGCAGTGGTCTTACCAGCACCATTAGGGCCAATCAAACCAATAAGCTCACCTTTATTAATATAGAAATCAAAATCAGAAACAGCCTTCAGACCGCCAAATACAATGGAGACATTTTCTGCTTTGAGAAGTACCTCACTCATTATTCATGCCCCCTTTTGAAAATACGACGGAAAATACCCATACTGGTAACTTCCATATAGCCAAATAATCCCTGAGGCCGGTAGAACATCAGCAAAATCAAGGCCAGTGCATAAATAATCATACGGAACTCAGGCCAAGGCGCCAAAACTGCGGAAATAAAAGTTACCACAAAGGCACCAGCAATAGAGCCGGTAATGGAGCCAAGTCCGCCCATAACCACCATAATCAGATAATTAAAGGAAGCCAAAAAGGTAAAGGAACCAGGGCTGATAATATAGAAATTATGTCCAAAAAGACAGCCAGCTACACCGGCAAAGGCCGCACCAATGGTAAAGGCCATAACCTTGTATTTGGTGGTATTAATCCCCATAGCCTCCGCCGCAATTTCATTTTCCCGAATGGCAATACAAGCCCGGCCATGAGAGGAATTAACAAAGTTCTTAATCACAAACAGGGTGAAAATCATAATCAGGAAGACCCAGGCAAAATTAGTATGATGGGTAATGCCCTTGAAACCAGCAGCTCCTCCTACATAATCCAAATTCATAATGACAATGCGGATAATCTCGCCTAATCCCAAGGTAGCAATAGCCAGATAATCACCTCTCAGCCGCAAAGTTGGCAGACCAATCAAAAAGCCCAGCAAACCTGCCAAAACAGCTCCTGCCACAATAGCCGCAATAAAAGGTAAATGAAAGAAGGTGGTCATAACAACACCGGTATAAGCACCTACCGCCATAAAACCTGCATGGCCCAGAGAAAACTGCCCTGTATAGCCGTTAATCAGATTCAGGCTCACAGCCATTATAACATTGATACCGATAATAATCAGATTCAGTTCCCAGAAAGAACTAAGCACCTTGGTAGTAATCAAAACCTGCAATATAGCAAAAATCACCAGAGACAGGCCCAGCATAATCAAATCATTTTTACGCAGCAAATTCATATCCTGTCACCTACACTTTCTCACGGGTATTCTTGCCAAAAAGACCAGATGGCTTAAACAACAATACCAGAATCAAAATCGCAAAGGCAGCCGCATCTCGGAAGGTGGAGGAAATAAAACCGGAAACCAAAGCCTCAATCACACCCAAAATAATACCGCCAGCCACAGCACCAGGCAAAATACCAATACCTCCCAGAACTGCTGCTACAAAGGCCTTCAGACCAGGCATAATACCCATTAATGGGTCAATAGAGTTGTAATAAACACCAACCAGCACACCAGCAGCCGCAGCCAAGGCAGAGCCAATGCAGAAGGTAAAGGAAATAACTCTATCTGCGTTGATACCCATCAGCTGAGCCGTCTCTACATCAAAGGAGGCAGCCCGCATGGCCTTTCCCAATTTAGTTTTTTGAACGATATAGGTAAGAATCAACATCAACACCAAGGTAATGCCCATAATCAGCATTTGCTGACCGTTTACAATAAATGGCCCAATATTAAATGCTACACTGGGAATAACCTCTGGAAATGTTCTTGGAGTTGGACTAACAAAATACATGCTGGCATATTCCAAGAAAAAGGATACACCAATAGCCGTAATCAGGACAGAAATCCTTGGGGCATGACGCAGAGGCTTGTAGGCCAGTCTTTCCACAATCATACCCAAGATACCAGTTACCACCATAGAAATCAGCAGGGCCGGCACAATGGATAAACCAGCTCTGGTAATGGCAAAAAAGCCAATATAGGCACCTACCATATAAATATCACCATGGGCAAAATTAATAAGCTTGATGATACCGTAAATCATGGTATAGCCCAGGGCAATCAGTGCATAAATGCTGCCCAGAGAGACACCATTTATCAGCTGTTGGACAAACTGATGAAAAAAGTCCATAAATATTCCTCCGAACTTTTTAATTAATTCATAAGATAAAAAACATAAATACAAAAACGCCTAAAAACCTAGAAAAGAGGTCAAGCCCATGACATCCCTATTGATACCATCAGCTGTGACCTCTATTCTGGACAGAACACTAACCTAGTGTTCCCTGGCAGAATTTTTTTACATCTATGCACATATCGCCTGCTAAACAGAGCGTATCATACATATTATTTGCTTGGAGCGATTCTGCTCTTGAATACATACTTGCCATCAACATTCTCAATGATAATAGCATCCTTGATTGGATTATGGGTGGCAGGATCCATAGTAACCTTGGCAGTAGCAACCTGCAGATCCTTGGTTTCCTCAATAGCCTTGCGGATAGCCTCAGGATCGTCGCTGCCTGCACGCTTCAAAGCATCTACCAGCAGCTTGCCGGCATCATAACCCAAAGCGGCAAATACATTTGGTGCATGGCCATATTCCTTGTTGAAAGCATCAATAAAGCTCTTAGCACCTGGATCCTCTGCAAAATAATGAGTGGAGAAGTAAGTATTATTCAAAGCGGAAGCACCGGCAATATCAGCAACCTTTGGATCATCCCAGCCATCAGTACCCAGCATGGTAGCAGTAATACCGATTTCACGAGCCTGTTTTACAATCTTGCCTACTTCCTCATAATAAGCTGGTACGAAGATTACATCAGCATTAGCAGCCTTAATCTTGGTCAGAGCAGCCTTGAAATCCTGATCCTTGGCCAGGAAGGACTCCTGCATTACCACCTTGCCGCCAGCAGCCTCAAAGGTCTCCTGGAATACCTTGCCCAAGCTCTTGGAATAATCAGAGCTGGAATCAATATACATAACTGCGGTCTTAGCCTTCAGCTCCTTGCTGGCAAACTGAGCCATAACAGTACCCTGCTGTGGGTCAATGAAGCAGCTACGGAAAATATAAGGCTTTACAGCACCATTCTCAACCGTAACATCAGGATTGGTAGCTGCAAAGGCAATTACAGGCACCTTATTATCGGTAGCAACCTGAGACTCAGCAATAACATTAGCTGTTACAGCAGGGCCTACAATAACCTTTACACCATCATCAGAAATCAGCTTGGTAGCAGCGTTTACAGCCTCGGCAGATTCAGATTTATTATCTGCCTCCACCAGCTTAATCTGCTTGCCATTAATACCGCCAGCCTCATTGGCCTCCTTAATAGCCAAACGCAAACCTTCTAAACCTGCATTACCATAGTTAGCCTGGTTGCCAGTCATCTCAATATTGGCACCGACCTTAATTTCATCACTGGAAGCGCTATCCCCGCCACAGCCTGCAAATACTGTGCTCAGCATAGCTACACCTAAAACTGCACTTGCCAGACGTAGTTTTTTACTAAAAAACATAATTATTCCTCCTATTTATTAGTCATCTATTAGCGGATTACCCATACATTTTTATATCCACTCTATGCTAATGGCACTATTATAGTTTACAAGTTTACACATGTCAACACTTTCTTGTGTGTATTCAATGTACATTTATATATTTTATGTTTTTGTTTGGTGGACTAAAGCAAATTATTAGATTCATCGATAACTATTATCTATTAATAATCATTAAATATTTTTAATTAATATTTCTCTTACCGCTGTTTTTGTTATATAATGGAATAGTTAATTTCTATAGAGGAGGGGTTCGCTCTTGAATCTAAAAAACGTTATCAAAAGGTCCGGCCTTACCGTTGCCTATGACCGTTCTAAAATTTATAATGCCATTGCTGGAGCTGCTAAGGAAATTCCTGACAGCATGACAGAGGAGGAGATGGAGGCTATCACCAATCAGGTGGAAAACACCATTGCCAACCTAACCAGCATTACTGTAGAAGAAATTCAGGATGTAGTAGAAAGAGTTCTGATGAAGCAGAGCTTCTATGAGGTAGCCAAGCACTATATCATGTATCGTCAGCGCCATGCAGAAAGACGGGAAGCTCAAAAAAATCTTATGAAGAGCTACAAGGATATTTTCTTTGCCGATGCCATTGACTCTGACATGAAGCGAGACAATGCCAATATAAATACCGATGCCTCCATGGGTATTATGTTAAAGCTAGGTGCTGAAGGGGCCAAACATTTTGTAGATAACTACATGCTGCCAGAGGAATATGCTCAGGCAGACAAGGAAAACTTCATTCATATTCACGACAAGGATTTTTCTCTGATTACCTTGAACTGCTGTCAGATTGACCTGCTGAAGTTGTTCCATGGAGGATTTTCCACTGGTCACGGCTTCCTGCGAGAACCAAATTCCATTCGAGCTTACGCCTCTCTGGCCTGCATCGCCATTCAGAGCAATCAAAATGATATGTTTGGCGGGCAGAGCATCAACGCCTTTGATTTTGCCATGGCAGAAGGCGTACACAAAACCTTCTGCAAGGCTGTAGCTGATGAAGCCTACAAGGCCATGGTATACCGTTTTGGCACAGAGGTCATGGGAGATGCCAAAGCCTTCCGCAGCAAATTCCGCAGTCATATGGACTATAATTGCTGCCGTTTTACTGATGGTGAAGCTCAAGCGCCTTTAGAAGCTGTGGAAATGATTCTCAATGCTTTGGAAGCTACCAAGCCAGATGAACTTAATGAGGCTTCCGTAGGAGATTTAACTCAGGATGCTGTAAATATTTATCATTTAGCTTGTGCTGATACTACGGAAGAAACACATCAGGCCATGGAAGCCCTGATTCACAATTTCAACACTCTGCACAGCCGGGCTGGTGCTCAGGTGCCATTTAGCTCCATTAACTACGGTATGGATACCAGTGCAGAGGGCAGATTGGCAGTTAGAGAAGTGCTGAATGCTATCCAGGCTGGCTTAGGCAATGGCGAAACCGCTATTTTCCCTATTTCTGTATTCCAGCTAAAGGCAGGCGTTAATTACAATCCAGACGACCCTAATTATGACCTGTTCCAACAAGCATGCCGGGTAAGCGCCAAGAGATTGTTCCCAAATTTTGTCAATATAGATGCGCCGTATAACCTGCAATACTATCAGCCTGGCAATTACAATTCCTATGTAGCTACCATGGGCTGCCGTACCCGAGTAATTGGCAATGTCAATGGGCCAAGTGAAGCTGGCAGTCGTGGCAATTTTTCCTTTACTACCATCAATTTGCCAAAGCTGGCACTGGAATCCAAGGGTAATCTGGACAGGTTCTGGAAGCTGCTGGATAAATATATTCAGATTAGCCACGACTATCTTCTGTTCCGCTTCCAAACCATCAAGGAAAAGCATGTCTATAACTACCCATTCCTTATGGGACAAGGAGTTTGGATGGATAGCGACAAGCTAAAAGCAACAGATACAGTTGAGGACGTACTAAAAAAGCACGCTTCCTTCTCCATTGGCTTCTGTGGCTTGGCAGAATGTCTGGTGGCTCTCACTGGCAAACATCATGGTCAAAGTGAAGCAGCTCAGGAGCTAGGTCTGAAAATTGTGGGACATATTCGTCAGAAAACCGATGAATATACCGAGGTGGAATCTATTAACTGGAGTACCTTTGGCACTCCGGCTGAATCTACTGCTGGTCAGTTCCAGCGGGCTAACCGCAAGAAATTTGGCATCATTCCTGGGGTAACAGATAGAGATTATCTAACCAACAGTTCACATGTTCCTGTGTACTATCCAATTCGTGCCTTGGACAAAATTCGTATCGAAGCTCCATATCATGCCTTGGAGAATGCTGGTCATATCGCCTATGTGGAAATGGACGGTGACCCTTCCAAGAATGTAAAAGCCTTTGAGGCTCTGGTACGAGCTATGCACGATGCCAATATGGGCTATTTCTCCATTAACCATCCGGTAGATAGGGATCCTGTCTGTGGCTACACCGGCATTATTGAAAATGAATGCCCACACTGCCACCGCAAGGAAATTATTACCGGACACAAAACTATAAAACGCATTGTAGAATAAAAAACAAAAGCCTTTGAAGCTGATTTGCTCCAAAGGCTTTTATTTTTTATTAGCGCACCATTTCTCCCACTGGTGGCATAAAGATATGGTTAAAAAGCTGTACGGCGTAACTGTCTGTAAGTCCAGCCACATAATCAACCACGATTTGCTGTCGGCCCCATTGCTGCTCTCTCCGCTGAAATTCCTCAGGCAGATGGCTAATATCCTCCATAAAGTATTTGTAGAGCTGCTCCAACACAAATACCCCTTGACGCCTTTCTCTTGCCAAAGCCTCGGAGTGATAAATATTCTTGAACATAAACTTGCGAAACAGATTCATGGCCTCTGTCATATTCTCAGAAAAAGCAATATCTCCTGACTTTTCTGATTGGCAAATCACATCCGATACCATGGTAGTTATCATCTGGGAAGTTACCGTACCAATACATTGCTGTACTAGCTCTGGCAAATCATCCACATGCAAAAGACCGGCCCGCATGCTATCATCCAAATCGTGACAAAGGTAGGCTATCCTATCCGCCCAGTGCACAATCCTTCCCTCCATAGTAGCCGGCAATACAGCCCCGCTATGATGAAGAATCCCGTCCTGTACCTCTTGGGTCAGATTCAATCCCTGTCCATTTTTTTCCAAATACTTCAATACTCTCAGACTTTGCTCATTATGAGCAAAATGACCACATAACTTGTCCAGAGCTGATTCCCCGGAATGACCAAAGGGAGTATGTCCCACATCATGGCCCAGGGCAATAGCCTCTGTCAAATCCTCATTCAATCTCAGTCCTCTGGCAATGGTTCTGCCAATTTGAGCTACCTCCAGACTATGAGTCATTCTTGTGCGATAGTGATCCCCAGAAACAATAAAAACCTGAGTCTTGTGCTTTAGGCGGCGAAATGCCTTGGAATGGAGGATTCTATCCCTATCTCTTTGAAATTTGGTACGAAAAGGACATTCTTCCTGAAGCATATCCCTCTGAGCTTCACGGCTTTTGGCCGCCAATGGTGATAGCAAAAGATATTCCTGCTCCTCAACCCGTTCTCTAACCAGCATAAACGCCACCTGCCTTTCTTTTGTTGATTTTATCATACAACATAGTTCTCGTACTTTCAAGAATATTTCTGGCCTATCACTTCAACTTCTGATTTGTAGAGCAATACCTTCCAGTTTTTCCGAAAGACAGCCTGCGGTCATAACGACTTTTGCTCTGTCGGCTAAATGACCCTACCTGGTAGTTTATCCTTACGCAGAGATACCGCTTGTCGCTGAGCCAATTCACAGTGACCGGAATGATAGAGAGTGCCACCGGGCTCACTTTTGCTTCGCAAAAGCAGGAAGCCTCCTGACGCAAAAGTGTCATGCCCCTCCGGCTGTTGGCGAATCATTCTGCCTTATCTATGCCACCATATATCGAA
>CAKPVW010000008.1 GCA_934196075.1 uncultured Anaerovibrio sp. | reverse complement strand
TAAACCCCTCCTAAAAACAGCAATGCATTTTTAACAGCGCGTTTCTCAATTCTTCCATAAATTATAGTCATAAATATCAGTTTTGGCAATACCCATTGGTTATAAAATTATTTTATGATAGTATAATCTAAAGGTTTTTATATATTCACTCAATAAATAAAATTTATTTATTGATGTAAATATTACTTCCATTTCCTACATATTATTAAGAGCCATGTCCTTACTATTTTCAGGCACTTTGCTGTCAAAACATTTCTGTAGATTTCGTCAGAAAATATTGACAATTATGCCCAAACCAGCAAGGAGCATGGCTCTTTTCTCTTGTTTTATTTTATACCCCCTATAAGTGGGAGCATCGGACGCCTCGTTGCACGCTGCTTAGATATTCTTAGAGGCTACAGCTGCAGCAATGGCAGCCCCTAAACCAGAACCATCCTTCAACAGCATTGGTTCAACAGCCGCTGCCTCCTCGTCCAGAATTTCGTAGAGAGCCTTCTGAACATTTTCCTTGATATGAGGCATATGCTCATAAACAGAACCATCAATGGCAATATGCTGCTGGGCAATCTTGCCAGAGCCAGATACATGCCAGAGAATACCGGCAAAGCAGGCAGCCACAATACGGGCGGAACGGATGGCAATAGCTTCCGTCAGGTCACGAATATAGGCAGCCTCCCCTGGCTCCAGTGATCCTACCTTGGCGCTGATAACCTTGGCAGCATCGCTGGCTGCAGCAGTAGAATCTGCCATAATGCCAGACATATCAATAGCTGTAAATTCTGGCTTTTCCTGCAAATTCAGCAAATGCTGTACAGTAAGACTCAGCAGCTCACCCATATAACGGCCAGATACCATTTTCTCCAGACGCTGACGGCCTGGCTTCTCAGAGGCCTCATCCAATTTGTTATCCCACTGGCTTGGAACCAGCTTGTTGAAGCTGCCAGATTCCATATTAATAATAGCAGCAGGACGGCCCACATCAGCAGTACGCTCCATATAGCAATTATTGCTGCCGGTAGCATAGATACAGCCAATCTGAGTATCAGGATACTGATAACCAGCAGTCAACAGCTCTGCTACAGTATCATTGATAACAGCTACAACCTTAATATTCTCCAAACCCTTGCGATTGAAGGCAGCCTGCAGCAAATCATTGACAACCTCACCCTCTACGCCAGGAATCGCAAATTCCTTGGTCCATACCAGCAGGCGAGCATTATAAATATCAGTCTGCTGAGATGGGAAGGAGAAGGTATGGCCCAGATAATAGGTCTTTTTTTCTGCCCCTTCCAAAAGCTTTGCAAACATATCTGCAATAAAATCAAAAACCTTTTCTGCAGAAGCAGAACCATTAATCAGATTGTATTCCTCTGTAACCAATGGCTTGGCCACCATCTTCACAATCTCATACTGGCAATTCCCCTTGAGGCTTACCAGCTCAGCCCGCAAATTGGTGCCGCCAAAATCCAAAGCCAGAAATTCACCCTTTTCCTGACCGGTAGGCATACCTATGTAAGAACACAGCATTGGCATACTAGCTTCCTTGCCCTGCAGAGCCAGCTCCATATCAAAACGCAGGGCAGAAGCTATCTCCTTCAGCTGCTCCTTGTCCAAGGTCAATTCCTCAATAATGCTCTTTAACTGTGCTTCGTTAATTCTCATTTTTTATCCCCTCTCCGTAAGTGAAAAATGTTTTTGTGGCAGAATTTCTATCAGATAGCCATCGGGATCTGCTAAAAAGTGAATACCATGCTGAGGAAGTTCCAGCCTAATACAGCCAGCAGCTCTATGCTGAGCCAAGGCCCCTGGATAATCATCTACAGCAAAGGCAAGATGAACAGGATTCTCTCCCAGCTGATAGGCCTCTCCATGTTCCGGATGATAATTCAGTTCCAGTTCATGGGCAGAATTCCCTTCATCACCAAGGTACACCAATATAGTATCACCAATCTGAACCCGGCCCCGTTCCTGCATATGCAGAATCTCTGTATAAAACTGCAAGGATTTATTGAGATTTCTTACCTTTAGACAGCTATGGGCTAACCGGTATTCCATAATAGGCCTCCTGACAATCAATTTTCTTCTATATTATTATGCATTATTTTTAAGCATTTGCCAATAGGCAGACACCGTTTGGGAACAAAATTTCATGGAAATTATCAACTTTGAGGAGCAAAATGACCAACTCTAGCCACTTTACGTAACAACCCATTATTATTTCTTGTACAACACTATCCATCTGCCGCTTTTCTTAGCACCGATACGTTCTAGAACCCCCTTGTCCTGTAATTTTTTCATCATACGCTGGATAATTCTCCTAGAGAAATTAAATTCTTCTGCCAGTTCCTTTTGAGTTATATCAGCGTTTCTACTTATGTACTCTAACAGCTGCATCTCTTCTTCCGATATTTTATCTCTTAAAGCACCATTTAAAGCACCATTTAAAGCACCATTTAAAGCACCATCCATAGTGCCACTTAATGGAGCTTCATAATTTAAATTAGATAGTGTTACTGTAAATTGTGATCTATCTGAATAGAATACAGGCTCCATTTTATCAGAGTAATTTGTCTCACTTATATATGCCTCACGAATCTTCCCCAGGCCACTGCCTTGACGCTCCATATAACCCAAACGATCAAAAATATCTGCCAAAACTGGATTTCTACGTATGGATGGCACATTGCTTATATCCCTATCCTGTATTTCAACACCATCAACCATACCACCAGGCGAATAAATAACCATCCTATCATCGAAGATGTCTATATGCACTTCGCTACCCATAATCATATAATCTCGGTGTACCAAAGCATTTACCAATGCCTCAAAAACACCTCTTTCGCTATAATCCGGCATTTCAATACGTGAGTTAGAAGTTTTTCGCCACATCTTTCTCATATTGCGCCGCACAAAACCTATGCCTTCTTGTAGCAAAGAAATAATACTACCGGTATATTCCATACTATCCAGAGCGTCTATTCTACCACCACTTTTGTTCAAACCATTCCATCTTGTACAGAAAAGCCTCGACCAGCGTATAGGAGAATCATCTGCCACTAACGCTCCTGCATTGGTCAAATAACCATCCCTATTTACCAAATAGAAGGAGGCAAAAACTTTCTCCTCCATGCTTTTACCACTCCACTGTCTATATCTTTCCCGTAATTTACTAAAAGCATAGTCCTCTGCTTTGTATGATGAAATAATAGAATCATAGGTTGTATTCTGACCGCACATTACCAATCTTTTTATCTCTATGGCATTGGCAATAACACTTTCATTTCCTATGCGAATATAAGCTTCTGTTACACCATCACCACTATAGTAATATGGTGTTTCATGCCCTTTAGGTATATACACAAATAAAACAGTCTTATCTTCATATTGTTCAACTTTTAAATTAGCATTAGGAAATACCGATATTCTTTCCTTGATTTTTTGACTGATAAACTCTGCATCTTCTTTGGCATTTTCCAGGCCAACAATTTCATCATCGTTATCAACACCAAAAATCAATACCCCACCCTCTGTGTTGGCAAATGCGCTAATGCTTTTGAGCCAACTCTTTATTTTCTTCCGTTCCACAGAGCGCTTTTTATCATACTGAGTTGCTTCACACACATAATCTATAAATTTCATATACGTCCTCTTACCATTCATTTTTATATAGCATCATTAATTTTTTTTAGCCAAGTTCTCAATAATTTCCCATAATCTTTCATACGAGCTGACAATTCCACGGCAAATTCCTCATCATAGATATGAGTTGTCAAATTTCTATCCCCTGACATATACAAGGCCATTTCTGTTTGCTCAGGGAATAATATGCCAAGGCGTTGACATTCACGGATAACCCGCCGTGGTGAAGCAGCATCTATGCCCTCATCTAGCTTTTCCACAAAATCCCCTCCTGATGAATACGCCTTCTCAACCTCTCTGACGCCATCCCCATGTAAACCACATCAACAATATAAATAATATTTTCATCTTCCTTTGGGGAACATTTTCTTTGAAAATTATATTAATTTGTTCCCCTGTAGTCAATATTCATTGGGGAACATTTTGCAAATAACCATTCATTTGTAATCCCCAATACATCAAAAATGCCATTCACATAATATATTATACTTTCATCTATTTTAGTTATTACCATACCTACTAACGCTTCTGTGATTAATTTCATACAAAATCCTCCATTTTTTCATAACTCTTTTCAATAACAGAAATTTTATTTAGTAATCACAAAATTAAAAACATCTCCTTTGAGCAATATCACTCTAAAATTTGCTGTTATACCTCCTCTCTTTTCTATTCACACACATAATATCATCCTAGTCAGCGTTTAAAAGACGATTTTGTCGCAAAAAATACCGAACTCAAAAGTTAGCACTTCTAATCTAACTCTTAAGTTCGGTATAAATCACCATATATCTACTATTTTCAAGCAGCTTTTAGTTTTCTAATATTTTCAGGATTATTTCTTTCTGAAAACAATATATAATCTGTATTTTTAGCCTTCAAAGCTTCCAAAAATTTACCATCTTCTCTAGGTAATAACAAACCAAAATTTGCTTTCCTCGTATAAAGTCCATATGATATACTAAATATGCCACAGCCCTCATCAAGCTAATACGGCAAGGGAGGGAGGTTCCACAAATGTCCTTCGACGAAATATTGGTTAATCTAGTCATTAGCATAATTGGGAGTATTCTCAATTCCCTGACAATGCAACTGTTAGGATGGTAAGCCAGCCATATTGTGGCACCTAGCAGAGTGTAGTCTCATCAACTATGCAAAAAGCCCTTGGGGGTCATCACTCCCCAAGGGCTCTTTATGGTTCCACAATGTCCTTCGTGAAATCTTATGGTTAGATTGTATCATATGATTAACAATTTTTCAATACATTTTGACACTACTGCTGCCTAAAGGCAGGAGAGATTGCATTTGTGGGTAAAATTTGCCAAAATTTCCATTTCCGTTTTTGGCTTTTGACAATCATCTGTGAAACAAAAACTTATCGTCTTGTCCGTACCTATTTTTTTGCAAAGTGTGTACTAACGTTCTTGCTTTATTATCATTTTCTGGTGTTCTATATTTAGGAGGTCCATCTTTTTTTAATCCATTACGTATTACACCACAACATTATATACAAAATCCCTGTTAGGAGAATAGCTACCATTTCTATACGTGATAGCATAACTCTTAACAGGGATTTTTTGAATCACTGCCTATCAAAACGGATTTTTTCTAACCAAATTCGCAATAATTTTCCGTAATCCTTCATACGAGCTGATAATTCCACGGCAAATTCCTCATCATAGATATGAGTTGTCATATTTCTATCCCCTGACATGCGCAAGGCCATTTCTGTTTGTTCAGGGGATAATATGCCAATTCGTTGACATTCACGTATAACTCGCCGTGGCGAAGCAGCATCTATGCCCTCAAAAACCCGTAGATAATCCTTAGCACATTTCCAGAGTATTTCGTAAGAAAATTCAAATCTCTGTATCATGGCATCTCGCTCTACCTCAGACCATTCATTTTTACAAGCTAACTCCTCTAGCTTAGACACCGCCCGTTCCGCCAAAGCCAATCGTTCCTTTAGCTTTTCCACAAAATCCCCTCCTGATGAATAGTCCTTCTCAGACTCTCTGCCGCCATCCCCATATAAACAACATCAACAATATAGATAATATCTGAATTCTCCAAAGCCTCTCGAAATTCATTAACCTTATACTCTAAAGAAGAATCTATATGCACACCAGATTTATTCTCTATGGCAATATCCACATCCGAACTTTGCCTAGCCTCTCCTCGAGCCCAAGAACCAAAAAGATATATCCTCACATCACTATCCTGCCAAAAATCCAGCGTAAAATTCTTCAATTTAATAAAATATTCATTCATGTATTTTCGTCCTTCTTATCCCTATGAGTATATATTAATTCCTTGAGAGTAAAGTGACAACTTTATTTATACAAAATCATATCATACGGCTCACGTTTTCATTGACATTCTCATATAGACTGAATCTTGTAATTGATCAAACCATTTTCACCAACGTACTTGATGAAATTTTCTATAATTCTATCATGTCTTGCCTGGATGTCTTTTTCAGTAAATGTACTCTGCGTTTTTGCCATCTGAACAAGTTCTATATTTTTTGTGCCTTCCTTATGTTGGTTCTTAGCAGTTTCATATCCAATATAATACTTGATTTTATCTTCAAACCTATAATCAGACGCACGAATATTTATTTTTTTCTCCAATATAGCCTTATTTCCCAGAGAATCTATACTATTCGGATCCTTCAATGAATGTTCATTTTCCTGCCGTTTCTTGGGAAAAATATGCTCTATTTCTAACACATTTTCCTGTAACCATAAACTTTGCCCCTGAATTTGATAAGCCCACCAAATAAGCATAGCTTTGGTAATACCACGTCTATTGCTAAAATTATAATTATTCAATATATTGTTCAGCCTATCGCTATCAATTTTGAAAACATCTAAATTAATGTTTTCATGATTGACAATATTCACCATAACAGAGAACAATGGTGTACGCAGTGCATTAACACCTGGATTGTAAACTGCATATGCCCAAACAATAGCTATAACCTTATTCAAAAATTCACACAATAATTTATCATCCAACATTCCATTTGCATTTTTGTTTGCCATAAAATAAACTGACAAAATATATGTCCACATGCTATTAGGTGCATATCGCAAGATAAGCAACTTCTTCAACACTGTCTCTGAAAACCTATCTTCATCCTGATTCTCTACATCGTGCCAAAACATTGCCAATTCTATAAGATTTTCAAGCGTCCTTGCATTATGCAATAATTGATATGAATCCCTCTCGTAAAATTTTCTCAACGCTTCTGTTGTAGACGACTTTATCTGTTTCTTCGCCCTTTCATAATACATGTAGCGAGTAAATATTTCATCCATAGGTGTACCTGATATTGGATGAAATATTTCATTGCACACACCCTCAAGGTATTTCCATTTGGTGATAAATTCATCCTTGTGCCCTGCCTGTTTGTAAAACTTATAGAACTGAGCCTTGAAAATATCGGCATCTGATAGCGGCATTCCTCTATCATTTAAAGTTGAAAATATTCTCAAAGCAGTGTCTTGCGATTCTGCTTCAATTGGCAGTAATATGCAATTACTAAGAATTCGCATAGGCATATATGGAAAATATGTAGGATATTGCTCCACGAAGGTTTGAATTTTTTCCTGAAAAAATCTATAATTCTTCGCATAACGGCTCTTTGCATTTATGGCCTCACCAGTTATTAATATTCCAAGAAAATCTTCTCTTTCCTCATCTGTGGCCACTTCTGAATTAATCTTCAATTTCGACTTGTCCGGTTCGCCGAACAAATCCGTTTTCCATAAACACTTTTCCAAAAATTTACTTGTTTTCTTGCTATTACTATCTTGCATATTAACGCACTTAGCATAAAAAGCTCTCAATAATAGCATCAATGTAGTCAATCTCTGTTGACCATCTATTATCTCCTGCTGTTTTTCTTTGTTTTTAAAGGTTACAATTGGCCCTAGAAAATATTCTCCATTATCTTCGTCAAAATTTTCATAGTTATCATCTGGAAAAGAGAAAGTGAAAATATCTGTCCAAAGAGTTTGACATTCTTCCTTTCCCCAGGCATATGGACGTTGATAATCTGGAATAAGGAAATCTGCCTTTGCATTAGCAAACAATTCCATAACAGTTTTTTGATCTACATTTAGCTTAGACATATTAATCTCCTTGTTGGAAATTTAAATTCCGTTTATCTTTGTGATATACTATTCACAACTAAAGCGGGGATGATAATTATTATTTAGCCTGCAATAGTTTATTTTTTTACATTTATAATTTACCTTTTCTTTATACTTCTGAAATTTCAACTTTATTGAGATGATATCAATAAAGTTGTCACCTTCCCC
This sequence comes from uncultured Anaerovibrio sp., assembly GCA_934196075.1. GTDB lineage: Bacteria > Bacillota > Negativicutes > Selenomonadales > Selenomonadaceae > Anaerovibrio. The sequence continues at coordinate 52,577 of CAKPVW010000008.1, read as the reverse complement.
TCAAGAAATTAATATATACTTATAAGTGGTAAATTGCAAGTTCAACTTGCCTTTTTTATTCCCAACTTTGTTCCCCACATGTTAAAATTCTTTTAGTTGGGAATAAAAGTTAGATAAAAGAGCATATTAATGAATATGAATTTTAAAAATAAATTTCTTGAAAGAAACTCCTATATCATGTATTCTCAAATTAAGAAAATGTATGGCTGTTATGAGCGGCTATAGCCATCCCTTCCGCTTGGGGACAATAAAGATACAGCGGAGTTGACCGTCGGCGAGGGTAGGGAAACTCGTCGCTGCTCGGAGCAGGGAGGATTGCCTTGGCATCCTCCCTGTTTTATTTGTGGAAAGATAGGAGAGAATCACCCAAATCAAATATTCATGCGCCCACATCCTACATCGTGCTAACAGAACGGGATAATAATCCCACCTTGTACATATCCAGGCAGAAACATAAAAAAATTGCTACCATGTATATTTTGCCCATGAATCTGCATACAGAAAACACATAAGCCCACCAGCATTATAACCCCTATATTATTCAAAGAAAATGCCATTGCATTTTCTTTCAATGGGGTTTCGACGAGGGTGGAGATATTAACTCCACTCTGTCATTAGCACAACATCCCGCCACCTATAGAGGTGGGGGACATCGGACACCTCGTTATAAAATACAAAATCCCCGTTAGGAGAATATCTATCATTCCTAAGCATGATAGCATAACTCTTAACAGGGATTTTTTAAGTCCCACCGGGTTGCGCTTAAATCAGAGGCGTGGTGAGTTCTATTCCTTAACAAAGATATTTTTTCGTCACTGCGTTCTTTGCTTTCGAATGTGCTGTTATTACAGCACCTCCTTTGGGGAACAATTCCTTTAAAGATTATATTGATTTGTACCCCAATATATATGATGCTTAACGCTCTATTGTTTTCCAGCAGTGTTCTTTCATAAAACCCGCAATAACAGATATGTCTTCACCTTCATAATATTTTACAAGCATTTTTTTGAACTGCGGAACTTCGTTTTCGGGAATCACCAAGAAACCTCCGCCGTGGGCAATAAGATATTGGTTTGCAAAGATAACTGAAGCACGCTTATTGCCATCCAAGAATATCTGAGTCTTCATACAGTAAAGGCAAAGTTTGATAGCAATATTAATGGCTTCATCCTCTTCCTCCACGATCTCTCGAATTCTGTCTTTCACATCCAATTCATTCGGAAGGGGCGGAATATAGGATGAACTACCTATAGTAACTGGAACACCGCGGATTCTACCGCCTTCCGCAAAAAAACCTTCATTGACAAGCCTTGCAATATGACTGAGCATATAATAGTCAGAACGGCTGCTAACCACATCACGATCTAGAATGAACTCCCATGCATGTTTCAAATTCAAAATTTTCTGCACGTCGGTAGCTGTCATACCGTATACTTTTCCGTTATCTATGATTTCTTCCGTCTGAGGGAACGATGTTGCAACCCCCTCCAAGACAGCCTGATCATAGATATTCATTTTCATATTGGCACGGGCAAATTCGATATTCTTTATAACATCAGCGGAAAGTTCATCCTCGGAATACCCAGCTGCAACAAGTTGTTTTTCAATGCTGCGAAGGGATTTTCTGATTTCACGGGCCTCTCTGGAATTGCGCAAAAGCAGATTATACAGTTCCTCAGTATATGCGCCTACATAAGTAGATGTCTGTTTTCCTGCTACACGTTTTCTTACATAAAGGTATTTTCCGTCGCCGCGTTCCTTAATCTCGGGTGTGCCATCATAAGGCATTAAATTCAATCTTGCATTGAGGTCAGCGCAGCTTCTAAGCAATTCCTGTATCTCGCTATATTGTGCTGCCATTGCAGCTCCTCCTTTGGGGAACAATTTCTTTGAATATTATATTGTTTTGTACCCCAATAGTCAATATAAATTGGGGTACATATTACAAATAAATCTTTAATTTTGTTCCCCAATCTCACAAAATACACAATATACTATGCCATGATTTCAAATTAGCTCCACATACATAAATATAGGAGAATAATAATTATACCATCATATACAAAATCCCTGTTAGAGAATGTCTATCATTGCTAGGCATGATAGCATAACTCTTAACAGGGATTTTTAACTCCCACCGAGTTGCGCATAAATCAGAGGCGTGGTGGGTTCTGTTCTTTAATAAAACAACTTGTTATGATGCATGTTATGTTATCAAATTACCATACCAATGTCAAACAAATTATAATGATTAATTTCCAAAATCTCACAATGTAAATTAGCCCAGATTTCCTTATACCCCACAATCATAGACTTGACCTTCACAATAGGTGTAGCATATTAGACTATTGTGTACATTTTTATTTTCCACTAAATACACATTTTATATTACCATTTATAAATCCCAGCCGCAGGACTATCTGTGGCTGGGATTTTTTCAACAACAAATCAAATCAATTCATTTAATTTACCATATTTATTATTGACGGAATGGCATATTAAAAGTTTTATCTAAACGCATTGTATTTAAAATAATCTCAATTTGAGGATCTTTTATTTCCATACTTTTCATGTACTTATTAAAAGTTTTTGTATCACTATTCAGTGCTGCTGATTTCATTTTCAATAATTTCTCCATATTGTCCTGGGCAAATTTTTCATCGCAACGAGATACTAATCTAATATACCGATCAGCATATTTAGATTTTTCTTCCTCAGTTCCTCTAAACACAATTTCTATAATAATATTTTCCACCAATTTTGTATTTCTATCTATTTTACGTATACAATATGTACCTGCTACGCAATCAATTTGAGTCAAATCTAATTCTAAGTACCATTCAAAAAATGTTTTAGAATACATAGGCACATCTATCAGTGTTGCAACAGGTGTAACAATTGTATAATTATACTCTACTCCATTCAAAGGTAAATCAATTTTTATATATTGTTGATTCATATCATATATCCGCTGATGTAATAACGTTTCTCTAAAATTATAAGTATCAATACTTGTTATACAAAAGATAAAAAATACCAGCATACTGACCTTCAATTTGGTATTTGTTTTAGCTCCTGTTGTTTTATACAAATATATACTTGCTAAGAATGCTATTGCAAATATCAAGAATATGAATTTAATAAGCTCATATTCATTCTCTATATGTTTTTGATTACAAAGCACAGCGAAGCCCAGCCAACCAATTACTACTATCGAACCCAATGCAAAATATACCGATTTTCTACTCCTGCTAAACGTATTTTTATCTATCCCTTGATGTTCTTGGTTCAAATATCGATAGCAGCTATAAATACATTGACTGGCCCTACTGATAACAACTGTAATACAGAATGCAATAGAAAATGACTTTATATAGTAAAAATATATAAATAGCAATCCACTACTGACATAATTTGTTTCTATAACACTATACATATTATATATTGTCTCTGGATTACATACTGTTTTCAATACATCAAAAAAAATATTCATTTAACATAACCTCCATTTTCACATTTTAATTATACAGTCTACACTACAAAAAATTGTCCTATACGAGAGAATTCGCATAATAAAAAATATACCCCCTTTTTGTTATATTACTCCTAAAATTTGCTATTAAACCTCCTTTCTTTTCATTTCAAATACATAATATCATCTTGGTCAGCGTTTAAAAGACGATTTTGTCGCAAAAAATACCGAACTCAAAAGTTAGCACTTCTAATCTAACTCTTAAGTTCGGTATAAATCACCATATGTTTGATATTTTAAGCAGCTTTTAGTTTTTTTATATTTTCAGGATTACTTCTTTCTGAAAACAATATATAATCTGTGTTTTTAGCCTTCAAAGCTTCCAAAAATTTACCATCTACTCCACCACCATCATCATTTATAAACGCCAACCCCATAACTGTTTTCCTAGCTCGTCTCTGCCTAGCTTCCTTAATATCCAACCAATCAAACAAAAATGAAGATATATTACCTTTATTAATTTTATTAAAAGCATTTATAAGTATCTCAGATTGCTTTCCTGCGATTTGAAAATGAAAATTAAATTCCAGTCCAGTACTGCCCTTAGCAATAAAACTAGGAGTATATATAATTTGTTGTTCATCCAGAAATGATGCTACATCATCCAAAAATATACCTTTTACAGATGCATTATTTAACATGAACATATCGTTTATAGATAACATCGCCTGTATAAACATATGCATACTGACTGGATAGTCATCTACTGTAGTACGCATTACTAATTCATTATTTATATTCTGAACACCATAAGATAACAAAAAATTTTCTAATAATTCTTTTCGTTTTTTTCCGCTCAACATAACTCCATCTGCCAACAAATCTCCAATAATATAACCATCATCAGACAAAGTAATCCTATCATTTTCCAATTTTGCATATATTACCAAACCATCATTATGTCTATCCATAAAAGGTGTTCCAATCTCCGTCCACCCATTCTGCAGCTGCTTAGCAGAAGCATTACCACGCAACCAATTATAATATTCATCAATCCATGCAAAATCAGTAGTCATCAAACAGCACCTCCTGCCTGACCATGCTTATTTGGTCAGTATTAATAACATTAGAATACGATAAAAATTCCATAAAAAGCTGTATTATATCATCTGCATTACCAAAACTACTAGGCAAGGGATATGCAAATTTATCTTTATATCCCTCTGTATAAATATGAATATGTGGTTGATATGGTGGTATTATTATATTTCCATCTGGATTTCTATGCGGAGTAGCATCCTGTGTATCAATTCTAACTAATATATTGCGTCCAGCATATAAAATTCTATAAGATACTTTCTGTGGATTTTTTCTACCACGATAAGTCAATAAGTTCATATTTTCACAATATTGATTATCTCTTGTATAGGCAATGTTGTATTTTTTATTTTTTCTAGGTGGTGGCAATTCAATATCAGTAGGATTTGTAAGATATTTTTCAATTCTCATCAGTGTGTCCGCTTCATCTTGAGTCAACATAGATATATGCTCATCTCCCTACAAACATAGCATTTATTAGCTATTATTTAAAAATTTGAATTTTGTAATACCTTGTTTTTGAACCAACCATATAGTATCATTGGTTTTATACTAATTTGTATCTATTATATTTTCATCAATGTCACAACCATTATCTCTCATTTTACATATTGCAGCAAAAATATCATCCTTCAAAAGCAATTCTATAAACTCAATCTGAATTGTTAAAATGCTCGGATATTCTAAAAACATTCTTTCTGTACAATCTGTGTCGAACTTTTTCCAATATAGCAGTTATTTCATCCTCATCAGTCATAAATAAAACTAATTCACAAAATCGCATAGCATCATACAGTAATGTACAAACTAACCCAATGTTTTTCCCCTTTCCCATGAAATTAATTGAACGGTAAATTGTAAGTGCAATTTACCTTGGATATTCCTTCATTAACGCTTCAAAATTCTCAACAGCTTCATCCACACCTATGTCATTCATGCAATCATTACTACCTCCACATGGTTTGCCATAGCCTATTCTATCGCATGGATTGCATGGATGCTTGTGGAAAATATATTTGCATTTGTGCAATGGTGCCCATTTTTTTGTGAAATCGAACATCAAGTAGGAGGGATTCCTGGTTAGAAATCCCGACCTCTCACACCACCGCGCGTACCGTCTCTGGTACATGGCGGTTCTTTAGTTTTTGCATACTTGACCATAATAAGCTGACGTGGTTATATAACCCTGTCGATCCATTTCCTTATTGGTGTGAGAATCTGGTTCAGCATTAATGCTGCCTTCCATGACTATTATATTTTATAAGTCACTTGCATTACAACTACAATTTATAACTTCACTATAGATTTTATGTGATAGCTTAACTCTACATCTGAGGAGACATAACAATGTATATTCTTTAGTAAAAATGAATTTGGCTATTAATTATACCTTGTCTTTCTTCGAACGTAATTTATAAAAACGACAAATCACCTTACAAAAAATAATTGATATAAATGTAGATATGTATTTTTTCACACTTGCATACTTCTACTTATTCACTTCTCTTTTCTCATTATATTTAGGTACATCTTTCAAACACATTAACCCTACAGATGAACAAGCATATTGAACTATAAACAGCCATGCAGGTATAATCTTTGTATCAATTTCTTTCATTTGAATTGCATTATATGTCTCAACATATTGAGCTATATTCATATTTTTTAATCCAAGATACATATATTTAATTATATCCTCATATTGGCCAAATTTACATTCTTTGTCAAGGAAAAATACATCATCTAGCAGTCCAAACACAAACAATGTATGTCCGATTATCCACAGAGAAAAAATTCCCCAAATTATTTTCTTTAACAAATCAAAAATTATGTCATTATCCTTAATCTTTTCTTCTATGCTATATGCAAGTCCATATGTAGCCACATACACAACAAGGAACATATACAATGATATTATTTCTATTTTGGGCGATTCTACCGCTCTATTTATAAAGACAACATCTATATATGTTGTTATACCCCAGAACCAATAATCAAATACTATAACAATATATATCACAATAAATATTGTCAAATTTATCAAATTATTTACTTTTCGTATACAATAAAGCATGTATGACATCCATATTAAGAAAATAATCGCAAACACCAATCCCGAATATTCACTTTTTATTAATACACACGTTATAGCAACAAATATTAATATATGAGTAATATTGTCATACATACTATGTGCTTTAAGACCAGGTATAATATATTTTTTTACAATACAATTCATCTTTTCAGATAATATATTAGCAAAAATACCTATCAACAACCTAAAATCACTCCACCCATAGTACAGTGTTTACCATTTGCAACACCTTAATAAATATTATAGTTTCCATCCTTTAATACAGCCAATATTATAAACGTACATAGTCCCAAAACTACTTTTCACTACTACACGTACAACATATACCTGCTGCACATATTCCCATAATCAACCAATACAATCTCATTGCGCCATCCCCCGCAAAAAGTATAGCACCAATGCTAATGTTGATGTGAACATAATCATAACCTTTACATATTAAATATTGTTTTCCACATTATAATTCCCCTTATCTAAAAAGCTTTTTAACAAAAATATTCACTTTATCTGCAAAACTTATTCTTCTTTTAAAACGAAACATTTTATTAAATTTTTTTCTACGAGCATTACACTCTCCAACGATTACTGTATCCTTATATTTGGGGATTCCTGAAAATAACCCTGTAAACATAATTGGCAATATTAGGTGTAACATGTACCAAATCCCAGGCAGTCTATTTTCATTAGCCTCTTCAAAATGATCTAAAGATATGTATGATATCACAACCGAAGCACATTTTGGCAAATCCATATAATCACGTATAATTATCTGACTACTATCAAGTAACATTTGATCTATTATTCCAAAATAAAACAATGTATGACTAGATATCAAATAAACAAAAAGTGACCATATCAATCCTCGAATCGGAGTCAAAATAGCATGATCAGTTGGTATTTTTTGCAATAAAAAAAACGTATAAAAATATGGTCCTAAAAACTGAAAAACTATTATTAATAATATTCTCATATAGAATATTAAATTGTTGTCTGTCTCCCAAATCTTTGGGTAATTCATCACACTCATTTCACATACTAAAAATACTGTCACAATTGCCATAGTATAACCCAACAATACCACAGCAGACATAAGGCTGCTCTTCTTGAATGTGATATTTTTTACATCTACCGCTATATATAATATTTGATACACATATGCTATAACTGAAAGAACTTTTACTGCCATGCACTCAAACATCTGCATAGATAGTGGCACAAATATTACGGATATTAATGCAATTTTTGTTTTAAGATCACTTTCTTCCCAAATATTTTGGAAAATTTTTTTTGCTATCCCTCCACATGTATAAATACATTTATAAAAATTCTCTATTAACTTCTGCTTCATTTAGTTCTTGTATGATGTAGTTAGAAGCCCAAAACATCATCTCTTCCTTTCTTGTTAATAGGTAAATTGCAAGTGTAATTTACCTTGGATATTCCTTCATTAATGCTTCAAAAACCTCAACAGCTTCATCCACACCTATATCATTCATACAATCATTGCTACCGCCACATGGTTTGCCATAGCCAATTCTATCACATGGATTACATGGATGCTTATGGAAAATATACTTGCATTTGTGCAATGGCGCCCATTTTTTTGGCGAAGTCGGACCATAAAAAGCCATTGATGGACACCCTACCGCAGCTGCAATATGCAATGGTGCACTACAGCTGCCAATAAAATAATCCATTTTTCTAAACAGTGTAGCTGTAGCTGTCAACTTTAGTTTGCCTCGTAAATCTATTTTTTCCCCAGAAACGCTAAATTCCTTTTGTATATCATTCTTACCGCCCACTATATAAAAGGTGCATTTATACTTGTCATTCAATCGCTGCATAAATTCATCGTACCTGTCAACAGCCCAATTTTAAAAAACGGTTGACGAAAATGGCGCAATAGCTATATTTAACCTATCATTAGGGACGTTCTCCATAATCTCCTCAACTAAAGCCAAATCTTTCTGTGTAGGCTCTGCCACACAAAGCCTCGTAACATCTTTAGTCAAATTTAAACCAATTGCGTTATTAATAACCTTGGACATATAGTAGGTAAAATACATTTCCTCACTATCAGCTGGCCTTTCTACCCCATGTGTCATGAACAAATTTCTTTTATGGGCTAACCCTGCCCTAACAGGTATGCAAGCAAAAAATGGAATCCAAGCACTGCGATATTTATAATCCAGCAATATGGCCACATCATATCTCCATATTTTTCTTATTACTGGCAACAGTGGCATCCCCTTGTCATAAGGTATTATCTCGTCAATAAACGGTAAGTCTACTAATTCAGCTGTATCAGGATCAACCATGAAGGCCAATTTACTACTAGGGAATTGTTCCCGAATAACTCTCACTATCCCAGTTGATACAACCACATCCCCTAGCATATTATTTTGACAAATCAATATCTTGTTAAACTTCATGCTAGTTACTTTCTTCCAATTCCATCTTGCCTGCTGCCAAAAGTAATCCCATTAAAAACCAAAATTCTCTCATGATAGGCACTTGTGTTAAATTTGTATCTGTCAAGCCCTCCACTTGTATTCCTATCATTATCAGCAATCCTATCATTCCATAAGATAACTTTGCTATAGCTTTTTCCTTCCTATAAAGCATCCAAAATTTATATGCCAAAAATCCGTATAACATAAAGAACGCCGCAATGCCTATCAAGCCACCCTCGGATAAATATTTGAAAAAGTTATTATGTGGATGCCCATGCCCTTTATGATAATCTTCATCTCCTCTTTGTTTAGCCAAAGGGGAAATATATTGCGTATTATACATATATTGAAACTGATCCTGACCAATCCCATGTACTGGATAATCTTCAAAAATTCTAATTGATGACTGCCACATAAGAACTCTTTCAATACTGCTCTGATCCTTCATCTGACTTATGGAAACAACTCTTTCAATAACATACCCATTACCTACGATATTGATACTGCACATTGCAATTAGTATTCCTACACAAAAAGAAATTAATTTTTTTCTGTTAATCACATCCATAAAGAAAACAAATATTAGCATCACTAAAAAGGCAATCCATCCACCTCTTGTACCTGATGCTATTAACATAATCATTGAAAATATTATAAGAATTAAGGAATAGTATTTTATTACCTCATTGTCCTTATACATATTATAGAGCAAATATAACATAGGTATTGCCATCAACAGATGGCTGGCAAAAAATGTTGCTGTGTTATTAAAGGCTGCTGGGCGATTATTAGACAAAACAATATATTGATAAGCACCACATGCATCATTTACTAATGCAGATATTGAAAACGCTATCATTATATAGAATAACTGTTTTTTATCTTTTAAATATAAAATACCAAAGAACAATGGAATAAATCTATACATCGTTGCCCAAACATCTCCAAAGCTAGCTACCGGATTAACAGATAAAGCAGCTATAATACACTGTAACCCACCATACAAAAGCAGAACGCCTCCAAATGTATTTAATTGCAATGGTAATTTTCTGGTTTTTATATACTGTATTGTCATTATAAGAACAGATATTACTATACATACACTTGTAATTCCTGTTGATATATTACTTGCCAATGCAAAAATTATCATTACTCCATACATTAATTTCTCATATATATTCATAAAGTTTTTCTCTCATATATTCCTGCCACTACCAATCAATGGCAACTCACTCAATTCTCTATCTGAAATCCTGATAATATCTTTATCAGCAATTTGTTTTTTTCAGCAAGCATCTGTACTTGAATCTATCATTTATTTTATGTCCTATATTGCAAAAACGCTTAAGAAATTCTTCATATGTATCTATATATCGCAGCACAAACGGCTTAAAATTTTATTACATCTCTTGTATGATATATCCAGAAGCAAATTTCATACCTTCCTTTCTTTTTATTGTCTAAGTATGTAGCTATAATACATTCAGATGCTGTGGACTTTTTATTTTATCCTGTAGCTTTGACTACTGTAAGGAGTGTATTGCCGTTACATTATCTGAATTGTTTATAGTTGGATGTCCAGAGACTGCGATCAACCCACGAGTACTTATATCAATCAATTCTACGATGATAATCGCTAACGGATGTCACATCATCAATAATAAGGAAGGGGTATGTCCCATGATTTACGCAGGTATTGACATTGCCAAGCTCAATCACTTTGCTTCAGTATTTTCTTCTGACTGTAAAGTCCTCGTAAAACCGTTCAAATTCACAAATGACAATTATGGCTTCTGTAAGCTGCTAGCCGTACTTAATAGTTACGACAAAAGCAGCCTCATCATTGGTCTTGAGTCAACGGCCCACTACGGAAACAACCTTGTCGAATTTCTTGTTAACAGGCAATTTCAGGTAGCTGTTATCAACTTTATCCAGACTTCATCTATGCGTAAAAACAGAATACGCAAGACTAAGACTGATACGGTTGATGCTACCATCATTGCCCCCTTATGACACAGCCATATAGGCTATTCTCCAAGTATGATATAGATCTTATGCATCTAAAGAACTTAGAAAGGTTCCGGCAAAAGCTTATGAAGCAGCGAACCAGAAATAAGATATTGCTGACTTCTTACATTGATCAGGCTTTTCCAGAACTACAGTATTTCTTCAAAGGAATACATCATAAGGCAGTTTATGCAATCCTAAAAGAGGCGCCTTCGCCAGAGCTGATTTCTACTATGCATATGACTCATCTTGCCAACCTTCTTGTTAAAGCTTCCAAAGGCCACTACACGAAGTAAAAAGCCAAAGAGTTAAGAGTTCCCGCACAGCAGTCTGTCGGTTCCAGCGACAGCTCCATATCTATTCAAATAACTCTTACCATTGAGAAGATTGAGTTATTGGATAGCCAAATAAAAGATGTGGAATCTAGGATGAACACCATAGTTCTATCTACAGATTCTGTAATACGTTCCATTCCTGGCATCAGTACATTGGCGGCAGAAATGATTCTCGGAGAGATAGGTGACATTCATAGATTCTCACAACCTCATAAATTATTGGCATTTGCTGGTTTTGATCCATCTGTAAAACAGTCTGGCAATTTTTGTGCCAGCCATACACGGATGTCCAAACGAGAATCAAGATACCTTCGCTATGCACTTATGTATGCCGCACATAACGCTGTGAAAAACAACGATACATTTAAGCAGCTATACGATAAAAAACGTGCAAACAAACCTGGGGCACTACAGTGCTCTGGGCCATTGTGCTGACAAGCTGGTACGAATTATCCACAAAATGCTTACAGACGATGTAGTATTCAATTTGTAATCAGTCAGTACTACATATTTGAAGATAGTCCTTAACTGAGCTTTAATAAGGTTACCCTTTTTAAGGAACCAAAGGAAAAATTATTTTTTATCCATAATTAGCTTGACTTTTCATCGTTGGTCTCCTTATCACAAATCCAATATTTTTTTCATGCAAACTTCCATACTTAAATTTTTTACACTTTGTTTGCCACTATTAGCTATCTGTTCGCGTATTTTCTCATTTGTTAAATATTTCTCTATTTGTCTCACCATATCATCATAATCATTATAAATCGCAAAATCTCTGTTTGGCACGCAATCTCCATAATAATCACGTTTATCCATAAGCTGAAAACTGCCAGTTGCCATAATTTCATAGCTGCGCGGATTCATGCCCTTTGCATTAGCAAGATGTATATTTAAGCATATTTTTGCTTTAGCATAAATATCAGCAATTTGTTCTGATGAAAACACACCGTCTTGAACATATTTGAATAAATATGGATATTTTATCCTACTTTTATGTTTTTTCCAAAAATATCTCCCTTCACCATAAAATGGCCCATAAACCGCCAATGTCCAATTACGTTTCTCTGCCTCCTCCGCTAATTTATCCAATAATTCCATGCGGTCCTTATATGGCGATCCTACAAAAACAATATCAGTTGTTTTTATCTCTGACTTGTCTTTGACATATGCCATATTATATCCTACCGGCACATAAAATACACTGTTGCCATTTTTATTATTCAAATAATCCACATCTGCTTGTTCATACGAGCAGACCTTATCAAAATATAGAGAAAGCATACGGTTATGTATACCATCATTGCGATTTACAGGATCAACCAGCCATAATATATTGGGACATTTGTTTTTTAGGAGTTTTTTAAACTTTTCTCTATATTTTTCAGGCAATATAAAATTTATACATAAAACCCTCTTAACATCCATATTCTTTATAATATGACAAGCTCTATCGTATATACTTCTCTCATATTGTTCTCTAAACTTTGAAAAACCAAATTCATCTAATTTTTTTAGAACATAACTATGGCTACTCTGAAAATGGTCAACATATATCTTTTCTACCTCATAACCCATATGCAACAAAGTTTCTTCAACCCGCAAAATGGCATTATGTCTTTTTGTTAACATTATTAAAATTTTCAAGTATATCAGTCCTATTCAATACCTCATTCATCACTACATTATCTAGCTCATGCCAAACCATATCAGGTGTTACTTGATTAATGCAATGTGCCTGCGTTGTTTCACAGCATATCTCGCAACCAGCTAATGGTTTTTCAGGGCGTACTATTCTAATAGGTGATTTCCATGGATAAAAAACATCCATCGGTGCTCCCATAAGCGGATGTGCACCTGCGTAATCCTTAACCACTACAACACCAGGCAACTTACACGCCGCAGCCAAGTGCAAAGTACCAGTGTCACCTCCTAAATAGACATCTGCCTTTTTCATTATCAAACCGGTCTGTCTTATAGTAGTTCTACCAATCAAGTTAATTACACCTTTAAACATAGAAGCAAATTTTTTTCCATATTCTTCTGTGTCACTTTTTGCCCCTAGCAAAATAATCTGTGCGGAATATTTTTTCTGTAATCTATTGCATACTTCAACAAAGTTTTCTACCGCCCAGTCCTTCTGCAATGCACTAGTACTCAAAAATACAACTGCTTTCATCCTTGAATCTGTTATATTTTCCTTTATTAGTAGTTTCTCAACAGTTTCTCTATCGTCTTCATCGCACCATAGCTCCAACTCATCATTAGTAATCTCGCCCCCCATAGATTTAATAATATTAAGCGTCCTTTGTACTTGATGATGAACATCACAAATACTCCCCTTAAAGGATGTATTAGATAGTAGCACATCATCACCTTGTCTATAATAAGCCACTATCTTGGTGGTCTTCATGAAGCAAGCCATCAAGATTTCTCTTGGAAGAGCGAGCCAGCCGGTTAGTATAACAAAGTCAAAAATATCGTGTGCAAAATTTTGTTCTACAAATCTATATGCATCTACAACCTGTCGTTCAAAAATATGTTTTCCAGATGTTATTCTCTGATAACAATATACATTGTCTACATATGGCATCAATTCAACGTAATTATACACTTCTGGCGAACACACAAGTGTTATTTCTGCAGTTGGAAAATTTTTTCTTGTCTCTCTAATCAATGGCACCGTGCATACCATATCACCCAATTTATAAAAATTTATAATCATTATTTTTTTCGTAGGTTGATGATTCTTTTTAGCTCTAAAAATTTTATGGTAACACTTCATCAACTTGACGACAGCATTTTCTACATTATCATTCATTATATATCACCCACTATCATAATTTTCCTAAAAGATTTAACATAACGGGTTTATTATACAAAAATAAAATTGCCTTACATTTCATTCGGTCTCTTATCTTTCCTGAACCTGCACAAAAATCATTTAAACAACCTTTCCATTTTACAATATTCTGCTGTGCCTGTTTTACATACCCCTTTCTGATGCAGGTCAATATAAATCTATAAGCAACATAATTTCTCATACAGCAAAATGCCATATATGCCTTTTTTCTGTGTTCTAGCACAAAATTCTCCAATAAAAAATATATCTCCACATGTCCAATCCAGCGTTCTGGTTTCCAAATACTAGTAGTCGCAGAATCGTCTCGTCTCATATAAAATGCAATAACATCTTCCATACCTATAGCAGGAACAACACACAACAGCTTAATAATAAAATATGTATCTTCCGAAATCTTAATATCAATTGGAAATCTTATATTATAGATATCGAGTAAATTTTTTTCAATTAACAAAGCTATCGTATTTGACCTAAGTCTTAACTCATTAGTTTTGTGTATGTAACTTTCTAAAAATCCATTAACTGTACCTTCTGGCCCTATAAGCTGCTCTTTGCCAGAAATAAATTTTTCTACCGTACGCCCATAAACAAATTTATGGCTTGAATCTGATTTCATTAAATCGTATAACTTCTCTAGAGCATCTTTTGCCCACAAATCATCAGCATCTAGAAATGAAATATATTTTCCTTTTGCACTATCTATCCCTTTATTTCTAGCTGCTGATACCCCTTTGTTTTCTTGTTCCAAGTATATGATACGCATATCTATATGCAGATAATTCTCGACTATTTTTTTAGTATTGTCCATCGATCCATCATTAATGATAATCAATTCCCAATTTGTATATGTCTGCTGTAGAACAGAATCTATAGATTTCTCTATATATTCTTCCACATTATATGCAGGCATTATGACAGATATTAATTCATTCATCATATACCTCATCTATTTTTTGCATAATCATTTCTGCAGTTATATTGCGCATACATTTAACATTATACTTACAATTTCTAGCAGTTTCATCATCACAAGGAGAACACTCATAACTCAAATATATTGGAATACAATTTTTTCTAGGAGCCCAGCGTGATGGCAAATCTTTACTGAATAATGCAACACATGGCGTTTCTACTGCTCCCGCTATATGCATAGGGCCACTATCCACTGAAATAAGAAGCGTAGCCTTTCTAATTAGCTGAATCATTTGCATAATGCTAGTTTTACCAGTAAGGACTTTTTCAGATATAATCATCGCATCTTGAGTATTCTCTTTTACGCCAATAACAATAACAGGTATCTTATACTTCGCTTCTATTTTTTGCACCAATTGCTTTGCCTGTTCAACAGGATAATTTCTTTCCTTGAGAGCCGCAAATGGAGATAACACTATGTATCTTTCTCCCACGTTCAGTTTCTGAAGCATATTATCAACTGCAATAATATCATTGTCTGATGGTAATGATACATCTATATCATCCATATTTCCATCTAATACCACATCCAACGCCATGCCATATGTCATAGCATTAGATAATGCAGCATAATGTACCTGTTCAAATACCTGATTAACTATAGGCTTACTTATAAATTTGCTAAATTTATGTCCATGTCTAGAAATACCTGCTACTCTAGGGACTTTAAACCAATGACACGCTAACAACAAAATTGGATGCCAATCCGTAAAGATTACACAATCTTGTTTGTACAACTCTCCTGACAAAATACATTTATATCTGCCAAGAAATTTACCTCTCTCTATAGTAACTACCTTGTCTATATATGGTAATCCCAATAACACATCCTTATATTTTTCCTGACATAGAAAAGTTATATGGCATTTAAATTTTTCTTTTAGTCTTTTCAATGCAGGTGTACATACTATAAGATCACCTAGCCCACCACAACTTGTAATTAACACATTTTTTCCAATTATATTCATATATGTCTGTATGATAATTGCCCTAGCAAAATTACCTACGTTCCTTCCTTTTCTATAAAATCATTTACTGTCTAGTAAATGATAGCATTTTTCTAATACCGCCTCTGGAGTTATCTCCCATAAACATATAGGTTTAGGATTATGAGGACAGTCATTTTCTCCATAGCTGCATGGACAACATTCCGGATCATATGACAACACTCTGGCATTTTCGTTGTATGGATGCCATCGCTTTGGGCTAGTACAGCCATACATTGTTACCATTTTTACTCCCGTTGTAGCGGCAATATGTGTAGCACCTGTGTCCACTGTAACAAACAAATTTGTTTTATAAAACAAAGCTGCTAAATCCAGAAGGTTTGTACTGCCACAAAAGTTTATAATTTCCTTCTTTTCAGACAATCCTGATTTTCTTAATTCTTCCTCACAAATGGATATTACTTCATCTGCGTACTCCTTATCATTGGGAGCACCAACTATGAAAAATGCAGCGTTATATTTCCGTTTCAATTCTCGTACAACATTTGCAAAATATTCCTTAGGCCATGTCTTGAGGGCAAAAGTTCCTTTCACGCAAAGGCCTATTTTCATTTTATCTGCTGGCAGCTGAGATAACAATTTATCCGCTTTTTCTTTGCTGCTAGATGGAATCCTTGCCATCACAGGAACTTCATGTCCTTCTATGCCAGTAAATTGACGTACAATTTCTTGGTAAGTTTCCGCCTGCAAGGTATTAACCAAATCATGCTTTATATGTACTGTATGGGTATAAAACCAGGTAATCTTACTAGGCTTATCATCAAAAATTCTATCTGCTCCAACTCTGGTTGGTATACCTGCCAGCCAGCATAGAATTGCAGGCCGTGATTTTCTGTCAAAGGAGATAGACAGATCAAAATGTCGCGCCTTTATTTCCTTTACCATTGCCCACATCTTACCTAAAGAATTTTCTTTTGGCTTGTAGTCAAAAATCATTACTTCATCAATCACAGGATTATTTTCCACTGCTTCCCTGACTACAGGGCGTACCAACATGGTAATCCTCGCCTGAGGATATGCTTGCTTCAAAAGCGCAATCGCACTTGTTGTCAATACTACATCTCCCAAATTAACTAGCGAATTTACCAAAATATTTTTATATTGCTTCTCCATCATCAATTACCAACCATTTTCCTTTTCTATCATTATCTACCAGTTATTTAGAAAAATGGAATTGCCATTTCTTGATGATTAACTCATCATTCATCGCAATCCACGCAAGTATTCTCTATAAACTATATATCCGAGAATTACAAATACTTGTGGCAATAGTATTCACCTCACATCTTTTCTCTTGCAATCTCCCATATCAAGGGTGCATTATTACGTGCGTATTTTACAAGCTCGTTGATATCCATTTCACTAAAGCCAAAGGATTTATATGGATTTAACACAGGCAAATTCATCTCACAAAATGCAAATCCATTTTCTATCGGTTTTTCAAAGTATAGAGGTATATATTCTAGTCCAGCTGCATTTTCGTGCACATCCCCAAAAGTTAAAGTTATATTGTCTATTTCACTATAAAAATGTTTCATTTTCCACAGCCTCCCTTTACTGTAGATAAGCATATTCTATTTTAATATATTCTTCACAGCCTGCTCTATCTCTGCATCTACCTCATCCAGAAATGCAAATCTGCGTCTATATACAGCTCTTTTTCTGGTGGGTACTTCTTCCATAGTTTTGCGAGGCTCTACCAAAGGCAGCTCGTAAAATCTTTCGTCCTCAGTTTCCTTGCCTCCAGCCTCTAGCCAAAAATCGCCAAAATTTGTTTTTAGCTTTCTATCTGCTCTCACATGGTTATTGGCATAATATCCATAGTTAGATACTGCATAAATCTTCTTTATGCCCATAGCCCTAGCCATAGCCTGCAACATGTAGAGAATCAAATTCTTGGTTCGATAGCCATGACACACCTTGGTCATTTTCTTGACCACATCCCTGGCATTTTCCATATTAGGCCCCTGCATAGCTCCTATCCATATAGCAGCTTCCCCAGCCTTGTTATAACCTGTCCAGAACATGATTTGATATATATGGATACAATCCACATTCAATTCCAGCGACAGCAAGCCTTCCTTGCGCTGACCAGTTTCAAATACCAGCTGTGCTTGCCAAGGCTTATCCTCATAAGTGCTATTCCATATGGTATAAGGCTGCCATTTTGCTCCAGATATCTGCAAAAAATATTTTTCCTGCAACAGTTTTTCCAACAGCTCATAGTGATTCTTTACAAGCTGTACACGCTCTGAAAATGTAGATTTATTATAAAAAAAAGCTCGTGTTACCTGTTCAATAGGAAATGGATTCACTTCCAGTAATTTACTTCTTACAGGAACAGCGTTGAAAAAATTTACTAGCTCCCGCAGTTCACCTCTGTGCAGCATGGCTCTCAGTAAAAAAACATAGTACCTGCGCTTTTCTCTCGTATTTTTCAAATTATATATTCTTTTGCCAATATCCTTCATGGAAGCCATTATTCTTCATCCCCTACATGTTCATTAGTCTTTTCCAGATAATATAGCTTTACATATTTTGCCATGGTATAGAAAAAATGGAAGCTAGCTAAAACAAAGCCAATTTTACCATCCTTCCAGCCAGATTTAAGAAAATACATCCTGAAGGATGCCCATAATGGATGTGCAATAATATCCCAAAATGAAGCTTTTTTGCCTTTTTCCCTATTTTTCTTGGCTACCAAGGTTGTGTAAAAATTCAGCTTGTTGAAATAGTGCTCCCAATCTCTATATGGATAATGAATAACATAAGCGTCATCTGGCAATGTCTTTAGCTCATAGTCATAATGAAACTGCGGGTGAACAAAGCCCGTTACATAGACGCCATTCCGTGGCAACAGCCGTATACCGTGGTCTGGAAACCAACCTCCATGCTTTAAAGGCTGCTCCCAGAAATAGTTTAATCTGGCTGTTTGATAAGCATATCTTCTGTCATCATCTGCTACAACTCTTTTGATTTCCTCAGCCAAACGATGGGATATTCTTTCATCTGCATCTAGACAATAAATCCAATCGCATTTGGCATTTTCCATAGCAAAGGTCTGCTGCTCACCCCAATTACCATTAAGAGAACGCTGCAAAACCCTTGCCCCAAGAGATTCTGCCAAGGCCTTGGTACCATCTGTACTCATATCATCTATAACCAGCACCTCATCGGCAAACAGGGCACTTTTGATACATGCCTCCAGATTTTTTTCTTCATTTTTTGCCAAAATCAAAACAGAAAGATTTACTCCCATATTTACATGTACGCCCTTTCTCTATTCCTTCTTATTTTCTATTGCAGCCTCAACCTGACCTGCTGAAGTTGCCTTAGGATTGATGGTATGATATTCCCCTGTAAGTATCGCTTCAATTCTATGAGCAAAGGATTCTGGGGAAAATTTTTTTGCCGCCTGAGCCAAGCCCTGGGCATAGTCATTTACTTTATCATCATAGGTATTGATAAATGTCTCCAATACCCGCTGCAAATCTCCCATATCTCCGCTTTTGAAGGTCATACCAATATCAAACTTGGCAAAAACCTCTGGATTAATATCATTGCTAGCTACCACAGGCTTCTGAAAGCCAATTGCCGTAAATAGCATACCACCCCAATGATACAAATATCTTGGTGCAGAATATGGCATCAAAAGCACATCAATTTCCGCTAAAGCTTTTTGCCACTCTGCTCCGATAAGGCCCTTGTGCAAAAATTCGATTTCTGGACGTGCTTTATATTCCTGAATTATCTGTTCAAAATCCTCGGCATCCTCTGGGTGCATAGTAGAGCCTTGAACCAAAAGCCTTACCTTACGGGTATAATTTCCCTTAACATAAACCTCCAGGAAATCCCGCAATCTTTTTTCCCTGCGATATTGTCCAAAAAATCCTATGGTCAGTACTTCCTTTTTTTCTACCGATGGGACAAATTCTATATCCCTAGCGGTATAAGCCGGTGGATAAATTGTGTAAATATTTGGCAGCTTGTGACCAAAAATATGATTAACAAAGGTCAAAACCACTGGCTTAATATTTTTATAGGGCAGCAATTTTTTTGCTTCCCGTAAAAATTTAGGTGCTTCCTTAGGATTTATACCATGCAATACAAAAATAATTGGTATATTGCTGCGACGGAGAATATTCTTGTTCAAAGCCCGTAAATAACGATATGTTGAGGTTGGCACAATCAGAGCATCAATATCCTTGCGGTAGGCAGCTTCATAAAGCTGAGCATACCACTTCTGACGGTTGTATTCTCTTTTCATGGCATAAAATAATTTTTTCACGCCACGCACATTGGAGTAAGAAACTACCTCTCCGCCCAGCTTCACTACAGGTACCTGATAGTCAAAATTAAACTCAAAATTCTCTGGTACATAAAAGCTGACTTCATGCCCTCTTTGCTGCAGCTCCTCCACCAAAATACGGTCAAAATCAACCTCATGTCCACCAGGAGTCATTATATTTTCAAAAATGCCGATTCGCACAGGCACCCCACCCTTATCTAATCTATATTTTCCCTTACACATGCCAGCAGGCTGCCGCCTGTATATAGCACTCCTTTAATACCAGCTTTTTCCCCAGCTTCTACGTCTCTTGGGCTATCTCCTACCATATAGGACTGGGCCGGCTCTATATTCATTTCCTGACAGGCCTGCAGCAGCATACCAGGCTGGGGCTTGCGGCAGCTACACTCCTTGGCGTATGCTGCCACCTTGCCCTGGGGATGATGAGGACAGTAATAGAAGGCATCAATAGGCCCTGCCCCCTGTCTTGCCAATTCCTCATTCATCCACTGGTGTAGCCTCTGCACATCAGCCTCAGTATAATACCCTCTGGCTACACCGCTTTGGTTGGTGATAACCACCACCAGATAGCCCTGCTGATGACAATATTCGATGGCTTCCACCGCCTCCGGTGTCCACTGAAAATCCTCTGGCCGATAGAGATAATGCACATCCACATTCAAGGTGCCATCCCGATCAAAAAACACCGCTTTATTTGCCATATTTAAAATATCCGCCATTGTCCAGGAAATCACAATATTCCTTAACAGCTTCCTTCATATCATAGAAACCCTGATCATAACCTGCTGCCAGCAGCTTGGTCTTGTCCGCCTCCGTAAAGCACTGATATTTACCCTTCAGCACCTCTGGGAAATCCCTATATTCAATATGGCCCTGTCCCATAGCCTCAATCACAGCCTCTGCCACCTCATTATAGGAATGAGCATGACCAGTACCGCAGTTATAGATGCCGCTTGGCCCCTGCTGCTGCCAGAACCAGAGATTTACCTTCACAACATCCTTCACATAGATAAAATCACGACGATGCTCGCCATCACCATATTCACCATAGCCCTTGAACAGACGGCAAACGCCTTCCCTCTTTACCTGATGATATAGCTGATAGAAAATAGAAGCCATATTGCCCTTGTGATGCTCCTGAGGCCCATAAACATTAAAATACTTCAAGCCCACAATCTGACTCTGGGCATAAGGCATCTGCTGGCGGACATAGCGATCAAAAAGCAGCTTGGAGAAAGCATATGGATTCAAAGCATCCTCACACTCATCCCCCTCCCGGAAGCCATTTTCCCCGCCGCCATAGGTAGAAGCAGAAGAAGCATAAAGGAAAGGAATCCTATGATCCATGCAGAAATGCAATACAGCCTTGGAATACTCATAATTAGCCTGCATCATGTAGTTCACATCATATTCCATGGTATCGGAGCAAGCCCCTTCATGGAAAACAACATCCACATCATTGCCATCAATATCGTCCTGCAAAATAGCCTCAAGGAAATCATCCTTGTACATATAATCCAGGAACTGCAACCCCCGCAGATTGCGATAGCTCTGATTTTCCTTTTTGCGGTTATTCAAATCATCTACAATCAGGATATCTGTGCGCCCCTGACGATTGAGCTCTTTGACAATATTACTGCCGATAAAGCCGGCACCACCAGTTACAATAATCATTTGTCCTCATTCTCCTTCTTCGTCAAAACATTCTGCAGCTCTGCATTGCTAACAGCATAGGTTCCCAGCTTGGC
Organism: uncultured Anaerovibrio sp.; assembly: GCA_934196075.1. Classification (GTDB taxonomy): domain Bacteria; phylum Bacillota; class Negativicutes; order Selenomonadales; family Selenomonadaceae; genus Anaerovibrio. The sequence goes on along the minus strand of CAKPVW010000008.1, from coordinate 30,218 downwards.
TACTACCACGCTGGCAGCTAGATTGGCCAAATAAGCAGCCTCTGCTGGCTTCAAGCCTCCAGCAATACCCAGGGCAAAAACAGAAATTACGGTATCACCTGCACCAGATACATCAAATACCTCCTGGGCCTTGGTGGGAATATGCACAATCCCATCATCTGGCTGAATCAGGGACACACCATGCTCCGAGCGGGTAGCCAATACATTGCGGATAAAATACTCGTCCATAACATACTGGGCTGCCTGCTCAATATATTCATCTCTATTGCGTATAGGCTTTGGCTGTACAGCATTCAGCTCCTTGAAATTCGGCGTAATATAATCTGCCCCGCCGTATTTGTCCCATTCTACCCCCTTGGGATCTACAAATACAGGCACAGCCATATCCCGGCAGGCCTGAATAACCGTGGTACACACTTCATCGGTGCAGGCACCCTTGCCATAGTCAGAAAGAATTACCGCATCCAAACCCTGCTGCAGCATATGCTCCACAAAATCAATTAAGCGCTGCGCATATTGCTCTCCTATTGGCTCTGTGTCCTCAAAATCCAGCCGCAGCATCTGCTGATGCCCGCCAATAACCCTTAACTTGGTAGTAGTGGGGGCATCCCGATGAATAATACCCTTGTAATCAATACCTCTAGAGGTAAACTTATCCATCAAGGTCTGGCAGTGATAGTCATTGCCTACGAAGCCTGCAATATAGGTTTTACACCCCAACAGGGCCAGATTATGTGCCACATTGGCACTGCCGCCCATGGTGTCATCGATGCGCAGGACATGATTAATAGGCACCGGAGCCTCTGGGGAAATCCGGCTTACCTCTCCGTAGTAATACCTGTCCAGCATTACATCTCCCACCACCAAAATCCTGGTTTTGGAAATGCCATTCAAGACAAAATCCAGCAGTTTTTCCTTGTTTATAGTCATATTACTCTTCCCTTCACAGACTGGCCTCTACCACCCTGCACGCATAATTTCCATACTCCACTGGCATTTTGCCAGCCATTTTACCGTATTTGTCCAAAAGCTCCCACACGTATTTCATCACAATCTCCGGGGTAATCTTTTTCATACAGGCCAAATTCTCCTCCCCGGCATGGGGACATTGATGTATACCGCAAGGATGACAGCTAACAGGAGCCTTGATGAGCACATCCCGGCCATCGTAGGGATAAAATCCCGGCACCGGCGAAGCTCCGAACATGGTTACCACAGGCACATGCTGAGATACGCCTACATGCATAGGGCCGGAATCCGTGGTGATAAACAAGGCGCATTTGCCCAGCATGGCCCCCAGCTCCGCCAAAGATACCTTGCCTGTAAAGACCTTGATAAGAGGACTATTCCCCTGCTTCATCAATTTGCGGCATTTATCCACCATCTCTATATCCATAGGCCCTCCAAAGAAAGCCACAGCATAGCCCTTTTCCATCAGCTCATCAGCACATTGGGCAAAATAGCTGTCCAGCCATCTTTTGGTTTCCCAGCTGGCTCCGATATTCAGGGCTATTACCTGCTGATCTGGGGCAAAATTCTCCTGCCAGATTTCCTCAGCCCTTTGTACCGCCTCCTGAGGCAGCCACATTTCCAAGCCCCCGTCATCAATCTTTTCCACCCCTACCGCCTGTTTCAGCACCTCCAAATGGGCATGAACCTGATGCTTCCAGCCCGGCACATAGCGATGAGGCGGCAGCAACCCCCAAGGCCCCCGGCCTATATGATGGGCCACAGAAGGATTCTGCATAACCTTGTCAAAAAACAGGCCAAAACCAGGCTTGGCATAGCCTACAATGGTATCAGCCCCACTAAAGGCCGCAATGGCTGAAGCTCGTTCGTTGCGATGCAGATTGATAACCAAATCAAAATGCTTGTTGCGGATTTCACCAATATATTTGATAAAATTAGGCAGGCTATTATCCTTGCCCTTTTTGTCAATCAAAAGACATTCATCAATATGCTTGTTGCAGCGCACCAAATCCGCCAGCTTTTTGTCCACCAGAATGGATATTTTAGCCTGAGGATAATTAGCTCGGAGAGTTCTCAACACCGGCGTTGTCAGCATCAAATCTCCTATGTGCATTAGATTGATTACCAAGATATTTTTATAGTTTCTCATTGCTGTGCCATCACCTTCTCCAAAGCCTGCCATACCTGCTCCAGCTTGATTCCTTCCATGCACCGATTGTTGGCACATTCTCCCTTGCCCCAACAAGGAGAACATTCCTCGCCTCTATATACAACCTGGCTATTGCTATTGCCCGGCCCCCAAATAACCGGATCCGTAGGGCCAAAAACAGCCACCGTAGGGCATTTTACCGCCTGAGCAATATGCATAGGGCCTGTATCTACCGAAACCATAGCCTTAGCTCTCTGCAAAAACACCGCCAGCTCCGGCAAATTCAGCGTCCCGGCCAAAACCCGTCCTGCTGGCAGTCGACCAGCCTTGGCCATAACCTCCAAAACTGTTTTCTCCCCAGGGCCGCCAATCAAATATACCGGCTTTTCGGCCTCCAATTTTCTTATCAGCTGTACAGCCAAAGGCAGGGGCAAATTCTTTCTTTCATAGCTGCCCATGGGACAGATCACAAAATATTCTCTCTTTTCTGCCAAGGACAATTCCTGCGCCTTGGCTTCAAAGGAAGCAATATTATCCTGAGAAGGAGCCAGAGCCAAACTATAATCCTCTGTGCTAAAGCCCCAAGGCTTCAATATCTCCAGATGATTTTTCGTTTCATGCTTGATGCCCTCACGTATATGGCTGGCCGCCCAGGTCAGAAACCAGCTGGCATGCTGGGCATCATACCCCAGCCGATAGGGAATCCCGGCTAGCCTAGCTACAGCAGCTCCCCTCAGCGCAAAATTCATGCAGATAGCCAAATCAAAATGCTCCCGCCGCAGTTCCTGAGCCATTTTCCACATGCCCCCCAAACCTCGGTGGGAACCCTTTTTGTCATAGGCTATGGCTCTGTCAATAGCTGGCAGCATTTCTGCTACGGGCTTGGTCAGGGGCACGGTCAGCATAGAAATTTCTGCCTGCGGCCATTTTTGACGCACTGCTCTGGTCAGAGGCCCTGCCAAAATCACATCGCCAATAAAGGCTAAATCGATAATCAATATTTTTTTGATATTTAATTTATTTATATCCGGCATAAAAACTCCTAGCGCGCAAAACATAGCACAGCATTTACCAGCTGGCCCTTCTGCCCCAAACAATTGATTCAACAAAATATTCCTTGATGAGCCAGCTGCCCCAAACCCTCAATCCAACATAGAATCTCAGCTATACCAGATATGGCTTCAGCTTTTCCTCCACCATAGCCGGCGTAATCCTATCCAGACAATCAAAGCCCTTAGGACAGGCTCTTTTCCAGCAATACTTACAGCTTCTAGGCACCTCTATGGCGTTCTCCAACTGCCCATAAGGGCCATTTCGATTGGCATCTGTAGGCCCCATAACCATAATGGTAGGAGTTCCCAAGCCTGCGGACAGATGCACCGGCCCAGTATCGCCGCCTACGGTAGCCTTAGCTTCCCTGATGATATAAGCCAACTGCCGCAGGGTAGTTTTACCCACCATATTCACAGGAGGAAACTCTGCAGCCCGGCAAATATCCTCTACCAATTGTTCATCCAAGGCACCGCCGCCGATAATCACCGGCAGATACCCCTGCTCCGACAGCCAATCAGCCAGCTTGGCATAATAGGCCACCGGCCATCGCTTGTTGGGCCAGTTGGCCCCTACCGCCAGCACCACATAGGGAATATCCCCCTTACAGCCTGCGGTATAAAGATAGCTTCTGGCCATCTTGCCATCCTCCTGGGTAATATTAATAGGAAATTCCACCTTATTAACGCCACAGCCCAAGGCTCTGACTACATCCAGATAACGTTCCACAATATGTCCCTGAGCATGCACCCCTGCCACTGGCCGGGATATTTTGTCACTCATCTCCCGCATATTGCAGGTTCCCAGCTTGATAGGTGCCTTGGAGCACCAGGCAATAGCCGCCGATTTAAACAGCCCCTGCAAATCCAAAACAGCATCATATTTATGCCGATTCAGCTTCGCCCTAAAGGGGCCATAATTTTCCACAAAGCCTGCAAGGCTTTTGAATTTTTTCTTTTCAAAAACAATAATCTCATCAATGTATGGATTGCCCTCCAAAATGTTGTAAGCAGGAGGCTCCACCACCCAGGTCACCCTTGCCTCCGGATAAGTCTCCTTCAAGGCGTAGGACACCGGCAGGGCATGGATTACATCCCCTATGGCACTTAGCTTGACCACCAATACACTTTTGATATTCATCCCATAACTCCCTTATTATCTATAGCCCCATGAGAACTGTTCACATAGTCAGCCCCACAGCTATCTTATTTTTGGCCCTGTATTTTAGCAATAACATTGGTGGTAGATCGTCCTGCCACCAACTGTACCAGTTCAACCTGTCCACCATAGCCCAGAACAATCTGTCCCTCTGGCAAGGTTTCAATGGTATAATCTCCACCCTTCACATATACATCAGGATGTACCTGCTGAATCAAAGCCTCTGCCGTAGGTTCATCAAAGAATACCACATAATCCACAGACTTTAGGGCACCTACCACCTCTGCCCTATCCTGCTCATTATTAATAGGACGCTCCGGTCCCTTGAGGCGCCGCACAGAAGCATCTGTATTCAGCCCCAGCACCAAGCAATCACCATAGGAGCGAGCCTGCTGCAAATATCTTACATGACCGGCATGGAGAATATCAAAGCAGCCATTGGTAAATACTACCCTTTGGCCGCCCTCCCGCAAAACCTGACAAAAATCTGCTATTTTATTTCTATCTACAATCATCTATTTATCTCCATTATGCTTCATACCCTAGCTGACGAAATCTTTCCTTCAGTTCCTGAGCATAGACCACCGCTGTACCCATTTTGCGCACCGCAATCCCCGAAGCCTCATTGCTAAGCTGACTGGCCAGCAATGGCTCTACACCGGCAGCCAAGCCCAGAATCACCGCAGCCACACAGGTATCACCAGCACCAGATACATCATAAACCTCGCTTTTATCTGTTACAGGAATATGGCTGACCAAAATATCCCTCTCCTGATAGCGAATCAGCATCTGCACCACAGACAGACAGCCCGTCTGACGCTTTACCACCAATTTAACCGCCAGTCCTTCTCCAAACTGACCAGCCTCCTCAGAGTCCCCAGTCTCCTGAGCTTTTAAATAATCTGCTGCCTCCTGAGGAGATACGATCTGGAACAGACTCATGCCATCCTCTCCCCGGGTAATCAGAGCGCCCTTCGCCGCCATCTTGACCAACAGCTCACAGCCCCCCTGCACCAGTTCTTCCTCTGTGGTCAAATCCCTGCCAATGGCTGCTGATAGCTCCGCATCATTCTGCTTGATATAATCCACTGTTTTGAACCGGAGAATATCATAGCGGGAATCCACAATGGTAGGGATATTATGCCCGTGGCAATAAGCAAAAATCTGTTCTAACAACTTATCAGTAATGGTGCCGCTGCCGTAGTCACTAAGCACCACCCCCTTGACCTGTGGCAATACCTTGGCTAGATATGCCATCAACTGCTGCTCCTGAGCTTTGCCCATCGGCTCCTTGGACTCCTTGTCCACCCGTACAATCTGCTGGCTAACCGTAGTCCGGCCCCCAGCCACGATTCTGGTTTTGGAAATAGTGGCCCTATTGGCATCCCTTATAAAACCTGTTACATCCACAGATTTTTCCTGCAAAATACCAGCCAGCCCTTTGGCAGCACTGTCATCTCCCACCAAACCGGCAGCAAAAATCCGGCCTCCCAAAGTAGCACCATTATTAATAACATTGGCTGCACCGCCAGCCACAATTTTCTCCGTGGACTGCTCCAGCACCAATACAGGTGCCTCTCGTGAAATTCTGGCAATAGTGCCATAGAGATAGATATCTGCTATCATATCCCCCAGCACCAGCACCGGCTGGCCAGACAGCTTCTCAATAGCCTCCAATGGTGTCATCATATACCTCCTCTGGCCTGCTCCCAGCCGGCCCTGCTCCCTAAAAACTGATTTAACTGCCCTAATCCCATCAGCAGCCCCTTACCATGGTGCGAACTGAGCTGTTACCCTGATTTGATCCCGCTTCTCACGATAACGGACAATCAGCTGGGCGCAATGCATATTGTGGTACCAATAATAATCTGTGTCCATCAGCTTGCTGGTTTCCCCATCAAAGGCCCAGCCAACTACCACCCGATCCTTAGGGCTAAAGCTGTAGCTAAAGCCTGCTGTCACCTTCTCGGAATAGCTATCCAAATCAAAATCGAAGACGCTGTTCTGACTATTGCTCTTGCTGAAATGATAGCCTAAATAGGTGCTCCATCTATCATCGAATTCCTTCAGTGCTGTAATATCATAGCCCAAACCGCTGACTCTGCTATGATCATAGGTTTCATCCGTAATGGAGTAATTGACGCTTGGATAAACCCGCCAGGTGCCAAGATGAATTGGATCTATCCCAAACTTGGCATAGTAATAGGTATGGATGGAATGTTTGCCATCCTGCTCCCAGGCACCATGCTCATAGGCAAGGCTATAGTTAAAAGGCGTATCAGGAATTTTGTCGCCATAATCCCATCTAAAGGTAGGCGCCTTGTGAATCCATTTGCCATCGCTATCCTCAAAAAAACCAGTCCGCAGAGCAAAATTACCAAAGCCCTTGGTATTATACAAAAATCCACCATGGGTTTTTACCTTGCTTTTTTGGGAAATAAAGAAATCTCCATAGGCCCGCACATTATCTGTAATAGGATAATAAAGGGTATCTTTAATGCCAAAGCCATTGTCATTATCATAGGAAGCCTTCGGCAGATATATCCCCTTTTCCCCTTCCTTGCTTACCTGCTTGGGCACAGAATATACCGGAATACTGCCTAGCCAATATTTAACCCCATAGGAAATGGTCTGAATGCCAGGGTAGTATTCAATTTTCTGAGCGGTCATTTTGTAATCAGGCTTTTTGGCGCTGCATTTGGTGGCACTGGCATCAAAAAGCACCACCTTATCAGGGTACAGCTCAATTCTTTTCGCCTTTACGTATTGATGGTCAATCTTGCCCTGAGCATCCTCCATCTGGCCCTCTTCCTTGCCCCAGTTGTACTGAGTCCGATAGCCATTCAAAACAATTCTCGCCTGGCCATCTGTCAGCTGCAGCATATAGGCCTTGTCCGGCACCGCCACATCCTGACGCTGCAGATTGCCCTTAGCCTCCGCCGTAATAAAACGACGCTTGTCCAAAGAGGTCATCACCACATTGCCCTTGACCTGAAAATCCCCGGTGTTTTCATCATAAAAAAGCTCGTCACCTTCTACAGCCACAGGCACATTCTTGGTAGGATCCAAAGGCTCCCGCAGATTTTCCTTCATCTCATAAGCATCCTGCAAAAGCTTTTTCTCATCCTCATTAAGACGGTTTTCCCGTTCAGTACGGCGGCGATTCTCCACATAATCCAAAATATCTGCGTCAGTATCACTTTCGCTATTGTATACAGCTTCCGCTGTGGGCATAGCCCAAGGCTGACCATTGCTTCCTGTCAGGGAAGCCAGAGCCAAACCTGCCGCAATGCCGCAAATTTTTTTCCTATTTCTCAGCATTAAATTTCACTCCGAAATTTTTCCTATTAAAAAAAACATACTCCCTTCTATAATACCTCATTCAATATTTAAATACAAGATTTTCGTACCAAACCGGCCTCCCTGCCTAGCCTATTCACCAAAATTTTTCCCTTATCTAGGCCAAAAAAATCATTGCCACTGTCAAGGATTTGATGTATCATTTTAAGCGGGGTACAGTAGGTTATTGAACGCGCTTTTATCATCTGCCTACTAGGTTTTCACTCGTATTTCACAAATCTATAAAGGGGTGTTTTTATGTCAACCAATTCTTATTCTGCCATTTTCACCGGCGCAGGTATTTTGGCCATTCTCATTTCCCTGGCAGGTCTGGCCTCTATCTTGCCATCAGCTCTCACCAGTATCTTTTTGCTAATTGCCGGTTTCCTTCTAGTAGCTGCCAAAAAGCTCCATACCGGGGACTCCGTGCCAATACAGACATTGCCAGCAGCCCAGCAGTCAGCCTCCAACAATGGCTTGACACAGAAAATGTCCAAATTTGCCCAGCAGATTGCCGCCTCCTCCCAGGAGCTAACCTCCAGTGCCACCCAGTCTGCCAATAGTGCCATCAGCATAGCGGATCACATGACCGGGGTTACTCAGGCTATGGAGGATCAGGTCAAAGAGCTGCAAAACTCCATGGATTTCCTAAACAGCATATTTGAGGATGTTATCAATATGAATAATCAGGTAGATACCGTTCAGCAGACCTCTGAGGAAATGACCACTGCTGCCAACGAAGGCTCTGACCTGATGAATAATGCCATCGATATTATGAGCAATATCGAAAACAGTGTGCAGACCTCAGCGGATATGGTCAATCATCTAGGGGAGCAGTCCGAAGCCATTGGCCATATTGTAGAATCCGTTTCTGCCATTGCTGACCAAACCAATTTGCTGGCTCTCAATGCCGCCATTGAGGCTGCCAGAGCTGGCGAGGCAGGCAAAGGCTTTGCCGTTGTTGCCGAGGAAGTCCGGAAGCTGGCCGGAGAATCTCAGGAAGCTGCCAAGCATATCAAGGAAAATATCACCTCTATTCAGAGTGCCACCACTCAGACAGTTCAGGCCATGCAGCAGGGAACCGCTCAGGTTGCCAGCGGTACCGAATCTGTGCGTCAGGTAGGAAATCACTTTACCAGCATTATCGCTCAGATTGCCTCCATCAAGGAACAGATTGTCAATATCAAATCCACGGTGGATATCGTATCTCAGGGTGCCGAAAAAATCGTTTTCTCCATGGACAATATGGATCAAAGCTGTCAGAAAATCGACAAAAACACCAAGGAAATCAACGGTCAAACTCAGCAGCAATCCGCCGCCAATCAGGAGATTGCCGCAGCTGCCTCCGCCCTGGCGGATTTGGCCTCTGATATGGAGAAAGCCCTCCGCACTCAGCATTAATACACTGCACTGTAAATCAGCACAAATAAAAATCCCGATGGAAGCCTGTTGCTCAGACAATTCTCCATCGGGATTTTAATATGCTTTTAAATTCTCAGCAATTTAGCAATGAGCGGTTTCCTGCTGACGGCCAACTGCCTCCTCAGCAATTTCCTCCAAGGACTTCTTGCGGCTTTCCACCCCTAAGCCCATAACAACAGCAGATACTACTACAAAAACGCCAGCAAACAGCACAAATATATTGGCACTGCTCATCTGACCGCCAATCATCATACCAACCATAGCAGGAGCAATCATACTGCCGATACGGCCAAAACCGGCAGCATAGCCGCTGCCCAAAGCACGAATGGCGGTAGGATACAGCTCAGGAGTATAGGTGTACAGCACGCCCCAGGCTCCCAGATTGAAGAAGGACATGGTGGCGCCCCAAGCCAACAGCTCTGCAGAGCCAGCCGCATTGCCGAAGAAATAGCTGGCCACGCCGCTAATCAACAGGAATAGGGACAGAGTATATTTGCGTCCAATAACATCCACCAGCCAAGCAGCACAGTAGTAGCCCGGCAGCTGAGCCAAAGTCATAATCAACACATATTCAAAGGTCTTGACTACCGTAAAACCCTGCTGGAATACAATGGAAGGCAGCCACATAAAGATACCATAATAGCTGAAATTGATACCAAACCAAGCCACCCACAGCATAGCTGTACGACGAGCAAAGGTGCCAGACCACAAGGTGCTCAGCTTAGGTGCCGCAGCATGCTCAGTGCCCTTCTCCACCTCGCTCAGCTCCTCTGCAAAAGGCTCGCTTTTCACATTCAGCTTTTCCTCCAGCATCAGTACAATCTGCTGAGCCTCAGCAATTTTGCCCCTGGAAAGAAGATATCTTACAGACTCCGGCATATGCAGGCGAATGATAAATACATACAGCGCAGGCAAAGCACCAATAAAGAAAGCAATCTGCCAACCATAATAAGGTATCAGCATATAAGCAATGCAGGCAGCCGCCAGCCAGCCCAGTCCCCAAAAGCTTTCCAGCAAAACAATGAACCGGCCTCTCAATTTGGTAGGGGCATATTCCGTCATCAGGGTAGCTGCTACCGGCAGCTCACCGCCTAGGCCAAAGCCTACCAGAAATCTAAATACCAGCAAAGACTCATAGTTCCAGGACAGGGCACAGGCACCAGTAGCCAAACTATAGAGAATAACCGTCAGGGAAAATACCAGCTTGCGGCCGATTCTATCGGCAATGGTACCAGAGATAACCGCACCCAGGGCCATACCAATAAAGCCCACACTGCCAATCCAGCCCATCTGCTCTGGGTGCAAACCCCATTCCTTGGACAAAATTGGCAAAACAAAGGAAATCAACCCTGTGTCCATAGCATCAAACAGCCAGCCCAAACCTGTTACCGCCAAAAGCTTATAATGAAAAGAGCCTACAGGCAGCTTTTCCAATCGTTCTAAAAGCATAAAAATTCCTCCTAAAGAAAACCAGAAAAATACCACTCTGTTTTGCATGTGACAAGACACATACAAATACAGTGGCTTTTATTGTACAACGATTCACCAAAATTGGCAACAAAAAAACTGCACCAAAACTCATTTGTATTGCCCCCATCAAATTAGACCTAAAATCTAATTTAGGGAGATGGGTACAGAGCTGTGTGCAGCTTTTATGTTATTTTATGTTATTGCTTTGCTTCTCTTACATATACCCTGGCTGCCTTGAATTCCCCCAGCAGCTTCCATTCCGAAGCATCAAAATCCGTTTCAAAGGATTTAAAACGCCGATTATTGAGGATGAGATAGACATTCTTATCCCTTGGCAATTCCTCAAAGGAAATAAAAGGCATGACATTTTTGGCATTCCAGCTTTTGCCATCTGGCAGCATCCCTGGAATAGCCTCCGCCTTCTCCAGCCGATAAACCATTTTCTGGCCATAGAACACAATAGAGGTTTTGTAATCTCCATAGCTTACTACCAAATCATCATCCTTGACCACATCCTTGTACACGGCAGCAATATTCTTGCCAGAATACCCCTCATCAGAGCAGGCCGGTACCGCCAGGGCAAAGGTCAAAATACCATAGGCCACAATCGCGCCGATCACAGTACGCTTGACCAAAACCTCCCGCTGATAAAGATATCTAGCCATGAGAATAGCTATCGGCAGCAGGGCCGGCAGGGTATAGGTAGTATATTTGGTAGCCATGCACTGATAGAAAATATTTACCACCAAAGCCCAGGTCAAAAGAAAACCTGTGGTCATATCAATTTCTGGCAGACGCTGCCTTTTCACCGCCTTGACAATAGCTGCCGGCAGAATCCAGCACCAAGGCAGACAGCCCGCAAAGAAAATCATGGTGTAGTACCACCACACATCCCAACGGGGATGCTCTGACTGGGTAGCTCGTAGGAAATTGTGTACCCCCAGGAAATTATTGATAAAATCCATGCCGTGAATGGTGTACATCATATAGTACCAGCTGCCAGCCACCAAGGCATACAGCACCAAGCCTGTAGGCAGTCTCAGATACAGGAACTCCTTGAAATCCCGTCTGATACACAAAAACACCGTCAGCACAAAGCCCGGCAGCAAAAGACCAATAGGCCCCTTGTCCAAGGTAGCCAGTCCGGCAAAAAGATAACACAAATAATAGTAATTCCTCTGTCCAGTGCGATACCCCCAAAAAAAGAAAATCAGCACCGCATTGAAAAATACAAATAAAGTCAAATCCGTAATAACGGTTTTGGACAAAAGCCAGTATTCAAAGCAGGTACCCAAAATACCTGCCGCCATCAAGCCCGTTTTGCGGTCATAAAGCTTCCGAGCAAAACCATAGGTCATCATCAAGCCAATAACCCCAAAAACCCCTGGGAAAAACCGGGAAGCAAATTCATTTACCCCCATCAGCTTGTAGGCTGCAATCAGCTCCCAATAGAAAAAAGCAGGCTTGTCATACCAATAATTTCCGTAAATACGGGGAGAAACATAATCCCCAGACCGCAGCATCTCCACTGCGGTCAGGGTGTAGTTAGACTCCACCGGATCCGTAATAGCAATAGCCCAATTTCCCAACATAAAAAGCAGGAAGCCTACAATACCTATGGTAAGCAAATCTCCCTTTACATTTGTCATATCACGTTTCCTTTCCTGCTTACTCATTCACACGGCGAATATCTGCCCCCAGCATTACCAGCTTGGAAACCAGATTATCATAGCCTCTGTCAATATGATGAATATAGCCAATCTGAGTCTCGCCCTCAGCCACCAGGCCAGCCAGCACCATAGCCGCACCAGCTCGCAAATCTGTGGCCTTGACACTACAGCCATGAAGCCTATCCACCCCTTCAATCATGGAGGTTCTGCCATCAATGCGAATATTGGCTCCCATACGCTTTAGCTCATCCACATGCATAAACCGATTCTCAAAAACAGTCTCTGTTACACGGCCCAAGCCCTCAGATACAGCCAGCATAGCCATAAACTGAGCCTGCATATCTGTCGGGAAGCCTGGATATGGCAGGGTTTTGATATCCACCGCCTTGGTACGGCGATTGCACACCACCCGAATCCCGTCAATATTTTCCTCAATATCCACGCCAGCTTCCTTCAATTTGGCAATAACAGGCTTCAAATGCTCGCTAATGGCGTTTTCAATATAAACATCCCCTCTGGTCATAGCTGCTGCCACCATATAGGTGCCTGCCTCAATCCGGTCTGGAATAATGGTATAGTTACGGCCAGTCAGCCTCTGTACGCCCTCAATCTTAATCACATTGGTACCAGCCCCACGGACTCTAGCCCCCATAACATTAAGGTAGTTAGCCAGGTCGATAATCTCCGGCTCCTGGGCTGGATTCTCAATCACAGTGGTGCCCTCTGCCATAGAAGCAGCCATCATAATATTCTCAGTAGCACCAACACTTGGGAAATCCAGATAAATTCTGGCTCCCTTCAGGCCGTTAGGGGTAGTAGCCTCAATGTAGCCGTGACCAATATCAATCCTTGCCCCCAAGGCCTCAAACCCCTTGAGATGCAAATCAATAGGACGGGTGCCAATAGCACAGCCGCCTGGGAGAGAAATTCTCACCCGGCCGCAGCGAGCCAGCATAGGACCTATAATCAAAAAAGAGGCACGCATCTTCCGCACCAAATCATAGGGCGCTTCACAGCTGTTAATCTCAGAGCTATCCACCAGCAGGGTATTTTTATCTGCATTAAACTCTACCTTAACCCCTAGCTGCTCCAACACCGCACTGAGGGTATGCACATCGTCCAGGGCTGGAACCTCCTCCAGCTTGCTAGGAGAATCCTGTCCCAGCAGGGCTGCCGCAATAATAGGCAATACCGCATTCTTTGCACCACTAATTTTTACCCGGCCACGCAGCTGCTTGCCGCCATTTATAATCAACTTTTCCATTAAGTAAAATTTCCTCCTAAATTAAAGACATACTTCCAAAAAGTATCACACTTCAGTTTATCATTTCTATTAAATTACTGCAAGCAATATTACTTGCTCATATCAATCTGATAACTTTTGCGTTTTTCTGCTTGATTTTGAAAGAAAATGCTTGATTTTGCATTTATATGGTGATATTATATAGCTACAGAAGATGATACGCAACTATGTTAGAAGAATTTATGGCAGAAAGGGGATGAGTGTTCATTGCTTACAGAGGAACGTTATGCCTTGATTTTGCAGACTTTGGACAAGCACAAAACCGCTACAGTCGGTCAATTGGCTGACAATCTCCATGTTTCAGAGTCCACCATCCGCCGGGATCTCATAACCCTGGATCGTATGGGCAAGCTTTGCAAAGTGCACGGCGGTGCCACCATCACCAATGGCAACAGCTACCTCACCATGGAGGAGGATGTGCTCACCAAGCAGGATCTGCACAGTTCAGAAAAGGCTCTCATTGCCAAATACGCAGCCGCTCTTATAGGGCCAGATGATTTCATTTATCTGGATGCAGGTACAACCACCTATCAGATGCTGGACTATCTAGGGCATACCGCCGGCAATGTGGTCTATGTTACCAACGGCATTCAGCACGCAGCCAGATTGGCAGCCATGGGCTGCAAGGTATATCTGCCAGGAGGCAGGCTCAAGGCCAACACGCAGGCTGTGATTGGCACTGAGGCCATCCGCAGTATTGCCAATTACAATTTTACCAAGGGGTTCTTTGGTGCCAACGGCATCAGCACCAAAGCAGGTTTTTCCACCCCGGATTTTAGTGAAGGCAATGTGAAAACCGAAGCCATCCGCCATTGTCAGAAAGCTTTTATTTTGGCAGATAGCTCCAAATTCAAAAAAGTTTTTCCTGTAACCTTTGCTAAAATTCAGGAAGCCGATATTATTACGGATTTGCCAGTAGATACAAAATATAGCAAGTTAACCAATGTTTATGAAGCAGGTGAAAAAAAATGATTTATACTGTAACCTTCAATCCAGCCTTGGATTATATTGTTCGTTTAGACAGCTTTACCGCTGGGGAAATCAATCGCGTAAAATATGAGCAGGTTTTAGGCGGCGGCAAGGGCATCAACGTGTCCATCGTCCTGAAAAATTTGGGCCACGACAGCGTTGCCCTAGGCTTTTTAGCCGGCTTTACCGGCCAGGAAATCATTCGCCAGCTGGATGGCTTTGGCTGTCAAACCGATTTTGTGGAACTGCCTGAGGGCTTCTCCCGTATCAATGTAAAGGTGAAGGCCGAAACTGAAACCGAAATCAACGGTCAAGGCCCCAAAATCACCCCAGAAGCACAGGCAGAGCTTTTTGCCAAGCTGGACAAGCTGCAGGCAGGCGATACTTTGGTTCTGGCTGGCAGTATTCCCAATACCCTGCCAGATGATATTTACCAGCGGATTATGAGCCGTCTAGAGGGCCGTGGCATCAACATTGTGGTAGATGCTACCAAGCAGCTTCTCCTCAAGGTGCTGCCTTACAAGCCATTTTTAATAAAGCCAAATAACCATGAATTAGGTGAGATGTTCGGCGTTGTTCTCAAGACCAAGGACGAAATTATCACCCACGCCAAAAAGCTGCAGGAAATGGGTGCCCGCAATGTGCTGATTTCCATGGCTGGGGATGGTGCTCTTATGTTAACTGAGGAGGGAACAGTTTACGAAAGTGCTGCCCCTAAGGGAACCTTGGTCAATTCCGTAGGCGCCGGAGATTCCATGGTGGCAGGATTTATCTGCGGTTACAAGGAAACAGGCTCCTTGGAGGAAGCCTTCTACATGGGTGTAGCAACCGGCTCCGCCTCCGCCTTTTCCGAAAATTTGGCCACTAGAGCCGAGGCAGATGCCCTGCTCAAAACTATACACTAAAAGGGGTTTATGTTTTAAAGATCCGGAGGGAAGCCGGTATCTAGAAAGGAAGAAAATTATGCGTATTAGGGATTTGTTAAGCAGAGAGAGCGTTCAGCTGAAGGCTGCTCCTGCTAGTAAAAGTGAAATCATCAGCCAGTTGGTTGATTTGATGGACAGGTCAGGCAAGATTTCCAACAAGGAGCAGTATCTCAAAGATGTATTAGCTCGTGAGGAATCCGGCACCACTGGCCTGGGGGACGGCATTGCCACACCTCATGCCAAAAGCGCCGGTGTTAAGGCAGCTGGCTTGGCTGCTATAACTGTACCAGAGGGTACTGATTTTGATTCCATGGATGGACTGCCATCCCGTCTGTTTTTCCTGATTGCTGCACCTGCCAACTCCAATGACACTCATTTGGAGCTTCTCAGCAAGCTGGCTACCATGCTGATGGATCCAGACTTTGCCAATGCCCTGGTAGATGCCAAAACCGTAGATGAATTCTTTGCTCTCATTGATGCCAAGGAAAAAGGGGAAGCCATCAATACCTCTGCTCCTGCAGCCCCAGAGGCAGATAGCACCCGCAAGATTCTGGCGGTAACTGCCTGCCCTACCGGCATTGCCCATACCTTTATGGCTGCCGAATCTTTGGAACAGCACGCCAAGAAGCGTGGTATCTGGATTAAGGTAGAAACCAACGGCTCCGGCGGTGCCAAAAATGTGCTGACTCAGCAGGAAATTCAGGAAGCTGAATGTATCATTATTGCAGCAGACAAAAATGTAGAAATGGCTCGCTTTAATGGCAAGCCTGTGATCAAAACCAAGGTTGCCAACGGCATCAACAAGGCCGATGAGCTTTTGGACAAGGCCCTCAGTGGTCAGGCTCCTATCTACCACCATGCTGGCGGCGGAGCAGCCTCCACCACCGAGGAGGGAGATGGTGAGAGCATTGGCCGTCAGATTTACAAGCATCTGATGAATGGTGTATCTCATATGCTGCCCTTCGTTATTGGCGGTGGTATTCTTATCGCTCTGGCCTTCCTCTTTGATACCTTTGATCCAGCCAACCCTGGCAACTTCGGCTCCAATACTCCATTGGCCAAGTTCTTCAAGGATGTAGGCGGTGCCTCCTTCGGCTTTATGCTGCCAATCCTGTCCGGCTTTATTGCCATGAGTATCTCTGACCGTCCAGGTCTGGCTGTAGGCTTTGTAGGCGGTGCTATGGCAGCCTCTGGCGGCTCCGGCTTCTTAGGTGCCCTGCTGGCTGGTTTTGCCGGTGGTTATATCGTTATTCTCCTGCGCAAGATCTTTAGCTGTCTGCCAGCTTCCTTGGAAGGTATCAAGCCTGTACTTATTTATCCAGTATTAGGTATCTTCCTCATGGGCCTTCTGATGCAGTTTATTATTACTCCTCCTGTAGCCGGCATTAACGAGTGGATGATCGATACCCTGAAGGGTATGGATACCAGCTCCCGTGTTATGGTTGGCCTGATTATGGGCGGTATGATGTCTGTAGATATGGGCGGCCCTGTCAACAAGGCAGCCTATGTAACCGGTACCGGCCTGCTGGCTGGCGGTGAGTTCGGTGTTATGGCAGCTGTTATGGCTGGCGGTATGGTACCTCCAATCGCCATTGCTCTCTGCACCATGTTCTTTGGCAACCGCTTTACGGAAAGCGAGCGCAAATCCGGTATCACCACCTTTATTATGGGCCTGTCCTTCATTTCTGAGGGTGCAATTCCATTTGCCGCCGCAGATCCTATCAGAGTAATCCCTTCCATGGTGGCAGGCTCTGCCGTAGCTGGTGCCCTGTCCATGGCCTTTGACTGCACTCTGAGAGCACCTCATGGCGGTATCTTCGTAGTACCTACCATTGGCAATCCGCTGATGTATCTGGCAGCTATCGCCGTTGGCTCTGTAGTTGGCTGCCTCATTCTGGGTGTGCTGAAAAAGCCAGTGAACAAATAATTTAGCCCTTCCATAATTCCAATTATTCCTATACAAGAAAGAATCTCCTTAGATGCAGCAACGCATTTGGGAGATTCTTTTTTTGCCATCTATTTGATACTCACCAGCCTAAAGGCAAAGGCTGTACAGCTTTTTAGATAAAATATTCAATGGTCTTTTCCGCTGTCAGCAGGGTATTTTCATTGCCTAACAGCACAGCCTCCCTCTGATCCACCGGCCCCAAACCATAGAGGGATAATTCCTCTGTATTAAACATTTCCACTGGCACAATGCGGTTATAGGCAAAGGGCTTATCCAGCACCACCTGCACCTGGGGATAATCCTCATAAGCCTTGTCTCCATAATAGGGATCAAACATATACACCATGCCATCCTTGAGTCCATTCAGCATCACATAGTGCCATTCATCCAGCCACAGCCTGATAACCACCGCCCCGCCTCGGTTCAGAATATCATCCACACGGCCATCCCTGCCAATAGATACCTGATTCTGAGCAATATATTCAGCCTTAATGGCCAGCTGGCCCATACGGCTAAATTGATTCAGCCAATTGCTGAGAAACATCATGGCCATATGAGAGGTGCCGCTTTTCCCCGGCCTTCCTTCCATATTATAGCAGTCCAAACAGTACAGCATAACATTACGGATAATTTCCGGGGGGATTTCCTCTCTAGGAAACAAATAACTGATTGCATCCAACATGGCTGTAGGACCGCAATCGTATTCACTTAATTGATAATGTAGGGGATTTTTTGCCATTATACTACCTCGTTTTGAAATCACTGCCCATACCGCAGATATAAGCACCAGACAATGTACACATAATTATACTAAGGTGAATCACCTAGGGCTAAGCCATCACACCGGAGACAGGATTAAGGCCGCCACCAATCTACTGCCCTGCCACAAATCCTCTAGGGTGGTATATTCACTGGTGGTATGCATCTTGTACATGCCATTGGACAGCACAATGCCCTGAATCCCATGCTGGGAAAGAGGATTCTGATCACTGCCCCCAAAGGTTTCCGTCAGCTCTCCGGCTAGTCCCAGCTGCTGACAGGCCTGCTGAAAGCGTTGCACCACTGTGGACTCCACCTCTGTAGCATAGCTATGAATATGAATCTTGTAGCCAAAGCTATCCTGGGCACCATGACTGCTGGCCTGCTGGGTTAATAACCTGCCAATATCCTCCACCACAGACATAACCTTCTGATGATTGTAGCCTCGCACCTCTCCCTGAATGGTACAGGAATCCGGCACAATATTTATCATCTGGCCTCCCTGAATCAAGCCTACATTGCAGGTAGTTTCCTCGTCCAAATGGCCCTGAGGCAGACGGGACAACACCTTGGCCATAATGGCAATAGCGTTAATACCCTTCTCCGGCTCCATGCCGGAATGAGCGGCCCTGCCCTTAACTGTACCGGTAAATGACACTAGGGTAGGTGCCCGTCTAGCCCCACTGCCTACTGGCCCAGTCAAATCCAGCACATAGGAATCCTTGGCCTGGATTTGACTAAAATCAAAAAGGCTGGCTCCCTGACAATAAATCTCCTCTGCTGCCGATATCAGCACCTCCACCGGTCTATGGGCCTTCCCAGATTGCTGTACCAAGCGGATTCCCTGCAATATCTCCACCAGACCAGCTAGGCAATCTGCCCCCAAAACAGCCTGACCAGCAGAACGAATTGTACCATCAGCTTCACAGATAGCTTCCTTGCCCTTGGCTGGCTCCACTGTGTCCATATGGGCGGAAAACAGCACCGGCTCCCTGTCCAGCTGTCCCGGCAGATAACCATATAGATTATGCACCCTGTCCTCTACTACCTGAAAGCCTAGAGCCTCCAGCTTCCCTTTTATCACCACCGCCATGTCAGCCTCTCCCCAACTAGGGGAATCTATCGCCACCAGCTCCAGAAACTCCTGCTGCAGCTGACTTTTTACCTTTTCCTCCTGCACCTCTAACATCAATATCACTCCCGTGTAAAATGAGACTTATTCAGTGGGAGCTTTAGACTCCCACTGAATTTAGTCGAATAAATCCAGAGCCTTAGCACCCGTTAGCATGAACCATAAAAATTGTTTTCTCTTTACAACCAAATATTATAACCCATACATTATTCAAAGAAAATGATTTTTTCATTACAGCAAAAAGCCGTCCCTGAAATTCAGGGACGACTCCTTGCGTTATTGTTAAGTTAGGTAGATATTTATCAGAAGTAGAAATTAATCTTACCAGCTGCAGACCAGCCCTGATAATCAGCAAAGGTCTTTTCCATGCTCAGATCAAGGAATACATTGCTTGCCATGTTGGCACGATAGCCCATGCTCAGATAGATAACATTGGCATTATTATCCTGAGTTGGCATAGGTACACCATTGATATAAGCATTATAGCTGCCAGACAGGCCGCGGCTATAAGCCAATCCGCCATAGAAACCGCTCTTGTCCAGGAGATTTACACCCAGCTTAGCAGTCCAGTTATCGGAATCATCGCTGTCAATGCGGTTCAGGCCAGCCATGTAGCTGTCAACGCCTACCTTGTCATAAGCCAGCTGGATATATGGGTTCCAAGTCAGGCGATCATCCTGAGTAATCTTCACGCCATAACCTACCATCAGGCCGGTATCAGTTGTGCCCCACTTCTCGCCATTGTACTTGCTGTCAAACTTGCCAGTGTGGATCATATAGTCAATGTACTGGTCAGCAGGGAGCATATGAGTGCCATATACACCAAAGTCATAGGAATTCTCAATATCCACTCTGCCATCAGCAGCAGGACCACGGAAGTCAGCATTACCAGTAGTAGTGCCGATATAAGCACCCAGATAATCATTAGGGCCAACCTTGGCATCATAACCTAACTGGAAGTTGTTGGTGTTGACGGTGGACTTGTCATAAACATCGCCATTCTTAACATCCATATTGGTATGCTTGTACTGGAACCATACGTTATCTGGTGCAGGTCTGCCCTCATCCACAGCAGATGCCAAACCACGCAGTTCAGTAGTACGGGTGGTAACATTGCTGGTCATTACATCGTTGATTACAGCAGCAGCACGGGCAGAGGTTGCACCAGGAGCAGCTGCGGTCTTACCTGCATACTGCACAGCAGAGGTAACCTGAGATGCCATAGTTGCAAAGCCCTTCTTGCTAATTTCAAGGCTATCAAATCCAGCCAGACCAGCTTCTACCTGATCCCATTCCTCACCAGAGGTAACGCCAGCATTCAACAGGGTTTGCTTAGCATTTGTCAAATCAGACTTAATTCCCTCTAAAGCAGTCAGCTTGGCATCAGAAACATTGGCCATTTTGGCAATCTCGGTTGCATTAGGCAAAGCTGTCTTATTGTCAAATGGATTAGCTTCCTGGATAGCCTTTATCTGACTCTCATTGTAGATAGGAAGATCCAAAGCCTTAGTATCTTCCTTTACCTTAGCCAAGGTTTTCTGAACTTCGGCCTTGGCCTTGTCAGGATCAGTTGGCTCCACGCTAGGAGTGCTGCCGCCAGTGCCAGTAATGGTAGTTGTCGTATTAGCAGTAGTATTCACTAAAGTAGCAACGAATCCCGTTGGCAGCTTCTTGGCCAACTCAGTTGCATCTAAATCGTTACAAGACTGAATCGTCAATTTATCAGATCTAGGTGCAAGCTGAGCAGCCCCCAAATCATCTAAATTGTCTACAGTAATTGTATCAGCCTTAATAGTTGAATTTGCAGCAAAGCCAGCTCCACCCCGGACACTTACTTCAGGAGCAGTGATATTACCTATAACACTACCGCTAACATTCACATTCTGAGTAGCTTCGATATTAGTAACATTAGAAGTTGCCCCCATGCCAATATCTACAGTTTTAGCCTGCAGAGAAGCTGCTACCAATTCACCGCCAGTGAGCTTTACATCAGTAGCCATAATTGTACCGGTTCCTGCTGTAACAGTACCCCCTGCAACATTCAAATTTGTAGCGGTTACGGTCTCAGTTTGCAGAACACCGCTCTTTACGGTAACGTTCTTAACAGTTGCACCTTCAATTTTGTTAACAATCTTTTTGTTGCCAGCATCTACAGTGATGTTCTCAAAAGCAGTACCCTTGTCAGCTTCAATGGTTGTACCATTAACCTGCAAAGTTGCATCGTTAGTTGGAGTAGCAGATACAGTAGCATTGCCATCCTGTACCACCATGGTCTTGCCTGCTGGTACCTTTACACCGCCCTTTTCATTGCTAATTGTCTGAGCAGCAGCCTTGTCCAAGGTTATCTGGGTTGCACCATTCTTATAGGCATCAGCAATGCTCTGGGACAAATCAGCGGCCTTCACGCCAGTTTTGTTGCCCACGGTATAAGTACCGCTAGCAACATCCTGCTTAACATCAATAGCAGCTACAGTCTCAATCTTGACGCCGCTACCACTTGCTGCATTACTTACAGCTTTCTGGATATCAGCAACAGAGCCACCGGTAGTTGCATTATCGGCATTATTAACTGTTACCTTAATGCTTGCACCATCAGCACTGGAAAGCTTCAAATTGCTAACAGCTTTCACTGCGTTTGCATCACTGGCATCAACTACAATTTCCTTAACGGCAATAGAAGTTCCGGTTTCTACAATTGCGCCTTTAGCCAATTCCAATTTATCAGCTGTTACCTTGCCGCTATCTACACTAAGCTTTGCGTTCTCAGCTACGGACAGAGTACCAACGGTCACATCTTTCTTAAATACTACATCAGCAGCCTGGTTTGCAGCAGCATTTACCTTGATACTGTCTACCTTACCAGTTACATTAATAACAGCTGTCTGACCACCCTTGATATTCAAATCAACTGAGCCCAGATTTACATTGTCACCGCTAATTGCAGTGCCATTGACAGAAACATTTGAAGCTGTAGCTCCGGCGGTTACTGTAGCATTACTGCTGGAACCTTTAACATTAAGAACAGTATTAGGACCTAAAATAAAGTCATTTCCAGACAAGGAAGTAGCCGTATTTGCATCATTAATAGTTATAGTATTATTGCCTTCTGCCAATACTTTATTGAACTCACTACCAGCAGCAAAAAAATTAACATAGCCGTCTTTAGACAATTCTTTGCCTTGTTCGTCCTGCAATACATAGTTTTTACTGCTATCCTGACTAATAGTATAGGAAGCAGCCTCTGCTGCATCATAAGGCATGGCACCAAATGCTACACCTACGCTTAATGCGGCACCTATCATAAGCGCCAATTTCTTGTTAGGGTTTTTACGAATTTTTTTCATAACTAAGAATCCTTTCTATTATGTTATTTATGTTGTTAAAAAGAACAGCTTACTCCCAAAAATGGCCCATTGGCCTGAAAGTTCACCGTTTTGTCATCCCTGCTTAACCTCATGTCCAACAGGCGATAACCAGCCGATACCTGCCAATTTTGGTCAGGCTTGTAGCTAAAGCTGGCCTCACAGTCCCAAATATGTCCATGACCACCCAAAGGCATACCGCTGACACTCATACTGCCTGACCATTTGGCCGCAGTTCGTGATTGCCATGTAGCTCCCATGCCCACAGCTGGCAAAATACCACTAGCACTATCTGAATCACTTTCCAATTCATTATAAGCATTAATGCCTGTGCTATGGGCTGCCACACGTACATAACGTGCCCCAGCAGTCCAATAATATTCGGCCTGATCATTCTGCTGCATGGTATGACGATAATCTACCGCTGCATAGTCTATATCCATATCAGTGTCCAAATCACCTTTGTACTTTTTGTTATTGTGCCAAACCGGTGCTGGTAAATCGTAATCTTTTACATCACTGCCAAAACGGATGTAGTCAATGGACCAAGGTCCATGAGACACTCGAATCTCTGGAGCATTCATGCTGTCAGTGCCCAAATCCTGCTCAAAATCCAATTTATGCTCATTGGTACGTTCACTGAGGTAATTGTCTCCCCCTACAGAACCACGTACTGTAGGGTTCCACCAGCGAAGCTCCACCGAAGTCTTGGCAGCTTCGGCAGAAGACGGCTCTGCCGCCATGGCAGCCCCATGCATTGAACCTACCCCTAGGCACATTACAGTCAAAACTGCACAGCTCCAACCCTTTCTCATATACCCCCCCCGAAAACAATCAACAGTTCTATTTTGCTACATGCGGCGGACAGAAACACTACTCTCAGCACAAATTATATGCTATAATTGAAGCAGTATTTCCTTTAGCAAAAGTCCACCGCAGGCGTTGCTTATGTCGCAAATGCAATGATAAATGTTGACTTTCACATGCAGGTGAAACAATATGCCCATATCATACGCATTATTGACAATCGCTATGTACTCATTATAGTCGCATTTGCGTTTTTAAGCAACCTTTATTTTTCCAGTATATTTTTTAACAAATATTAATTTTGTTCATTTGTGTATTGCATTTGTTCATTCTTCATCCAAAGGAGTGACTATTTTGAGTATTTGTCAACGCATTTTCGACTGCATGGGACAGGACAAGGCCAAGCTGCGTGCTCTGGCACAGAGTCTTGGGATTGCTCCCAGCACAGTATCTACATGGAAACTTCGCCAAACCGATCCTCCTGCTAGGTATATTGTCGCAATTGCCAATTTCCTAAAAATCTCACCGCTGTATCTTTTGACCGGTGACCACCAATACAACCATACTGCACCAATCCCCCAAAGCTTATCTCTTACTGAGGGGCAGGAAAACCATACTGAGCTTTGTTCTCTCTATGATTCCCTCGACCGGCCGGGACAGATTATTATGTTGGCCACAGGCTACCAACAGCAATTACGACTGCAAGGCACCAATAAAGCAGGAAATAATGAAATTACCCCCCCGAAATTCTGTTCTAAATATTTTTTCATCAATTATAACCCCTACATTATTCAAAGAAAATGATTTTTTCATTTTCTTTCAATGTTATTTTATCCATAACCCCCATACCCTTCATGCCTTTAGGCATAAGGAATATCAAGCAAAAAAATACAGATGAAAACCACAAAATTGTGACTTTCATCTGTATTTTTCATTTTGCCTATATATCTTACTGCGCTCTCGATAGGTCAAATGATTGCTATCATAGGGCACCTCGCCATATTCACGGCGCAATTTGTCCCATAGCCCCACTGCTATGGACATATCAAAACCATATGCTACCATATGCTGTGCCGCCCAGATATCTGCTGCTTTTTCTTCCCTTTTCAGCACCACAGACATCTGCAAGGCTTCCCAATAAGCACCTGCCAGGGAAGCCGTTTCCTTGCGCCGTACGGCCCGGCGCAAACACCTCATGGACTCTGAGGAACGCTTTAGCCCCGCTGAGGGATGCCCCAATACCTCATGGGCCAGCTCATGGCACAGCACCACCTGCAGTTCAGCATCCGTCAACAGGGAAAGGGCACCTCTATTCACCACAAAAATATAGCCTGGCAGGGCATAGGCATTAAACTTGGGATTATCTGCCACCAGTATCAGCCAATCTGCTGTTGGCAATCCCGCTATCTCCCCTACAGACTGCAATACATTCTGCACCCTTGTCTTTTCCCCTTCAGATACCTGCCCTACCCCCAGCTTGTCCCCGGCATATACATAAAATTCCTGCCTGCCAGCTGGATTATCCGAAAAATACGCCAGCACATCATCCACCGTCTGTCCATAACAAATCTGAACATTCGCCAGCCATACCAGCAAACAAAGCAGGATAAAACCTTGCCCCCTCCGCCCAAACCAGCCCACTTCTTGCAATAAATCCATCCAAATCCTCCAAATACAAAAGACAACCCCCGAAGGCGTTGTCTTTCGTAATGCGCTTTTTTCTTCAGAAATAATTTTCCTATCCGCAACATGGCTAAACGCTAACCTACAAAAACCTCGCTGATTACATCTGCGGCGATGAACTTCAAGCTCAAACGGCTAGAAGTGGATTGGCTACCACCTCTTTTCTCTTATATTATACCTTATGTACAGAATTTTTTCAAGACAGTTTCTGCCAAATGGTCATTACCACATACACTACGCCGGAGGCGATTAATGGCCCTACTGGAATGCCGCGAAAGAAGAATACACCTATCATGGTGCCGATAATCAAAGCTGTAGCCACCTCTGGGGAAGCCTTCATATAATCTACCCCCAGATAGCCAAAAATCGCCACCCCAGCACCTACAATCAAGGAAACAATGCCCACCGGACTTTGGAAGCAATGCAGGATATCCGCCCAGGTAATCTTCCCTGTGGCAATAGGCACAAAAATCGCCGCCGTCAGCAGAATAATCCCCCAGCTAATGCCCTTGTCTCCCAATACATCTATAACCTGATTCAGCCCCAGCACCTTGAGCAAGATAACTGCTCCAGCCGCATAGGCCACCGACATATTATGTCCTACTACGCCACAAATCAAAATTGCCAGCATAATAATATATTCCTGTCCCACTTATATACCGCGCCTCATTTCTTCACAAATCAAAAACTTCTTTGCTTATACACCCAAAAATGTTATAATAAAAACAAGAGTAGCACCGATAGACGGTTGCCCCAAAGAACAAAAAACGAAATTGTAAGAACTCCGCCTTTACTCGTCCAAAGCCAAGGCGGTTTTCTTATGCTTTAATTGCTTCAATAGTTAGCAATATAATGGTCAATATGAGTATATATAAAAATTCATACTTTCCCATCAGCAACGCCCCTTTCAGGGGCTGGATTAACCGCCTACCGTATTGGTACGCCTCCTGCATTGCTATTATAGCATATATGTCCTTATCTGCAAATCCAAAATAGCATAGTACACCTAGCCATATACATTTTTCAAATTAACTTCAATAACATCTTGAAGCACTTCAAAGAAAACTTTTACATAGTAACGAGGTGTCCGATATCCCCCACCTCTATAGGTGGAGGAAAGCTGTGCTAATGACAGGGTGTAGCTAATATCTCCACCCTCGTCGAAACCCCATTGAAAGAAAATGAAAAAATCATTTTCTTTTAATAATATATGGGTTATAATAAAAGCAAGAGGAGCACCGATAGACGGTTGCCCCAAAAGAAATAGCATATTCATAAGAAAACCGCCATTACCGTTCCAAAGCTTTGGCGGTTTTTCTTATGCCTTGATTGCAACAATAATAAGCAACACTAAGACCAGTGCGAAATAAAAATCGTACAAAGTCATAGGCAACGCCCCCTTTCAGGGGCTGGATTAACCGCCTACCGTATTGGTACGCCTCCTGCATTGCTATTATAGCATATATGTCCTTGTCTGCAAATCAAAAATAGCATAGTACACCTAGCCATATACATTTTTCAAATTAACTTCAATAACATCTTGAAGCACTTCAAAGAAAGCTTTTGCATAATAACGAGGTGTCCGATATCCCCCACCTCTATAGGTGGAGGAAAGCTGTGCTAATGACAGGGTGTAGCTAATATCTCCACCCTCGTGGTCACCCCATTGAAAGAAAATGCAAAGGCATTTTCTTTGAATAATCTAGGGGTTATAATTTGCCAACAATAAAAGGCTGGGGAGATTTGTTCTTCTCCTCAGCCTTGCAATTTCAGCTAAAATTATCTATTGGCCAGCTTGTAAATAGCCAATGCATTTTCATAATCGATTGGCCGGAATACAGCTACCTTCTTAGTCCCGTTAGAGGTACACATATTAGCCAAATACTCCAGCACAGATTCATCCTGCACCCCAATGTCAGATTCCGAGAAGCAGGTTGGCAGGCCCAGTTCATTTTTGAAGAATTCCTCATTCATGCGGATGCCAGCTCTAGCTCTTTCCTCCACTGTACCGGAAGTAACTCCCCAAACCTTTTCTGCATATTGGGCAAAACGCTCCGGCTTGTCCATATATACATGCTTTGCCCAAGCAGGCCACATAATGGTCAAAGACGCACCATGGGTAATATTGAATTTGCCCCCCAGCTCATGGCCCAGCTTGTGAGCGGCAAAATCCATAGCTCTGCCTAGACCAGTAAAGCCAGTGTGGGACACACTGCCACACCACATCAGCTCGCTCATAGCCTCATAATCCTTGCGATTGGCCAGAGCCTTGCGGCCGAACTTCATCACGTTCTTAATCAATTCCTCAGCCACTCTATCTGTAAAATTATTGCCCTCAGTATGAGTCATATACCGTTCCAAGGTATGCATGATAATATCTGCAGTACCACAAGCAATCTGATAAGGAGGCAGAGTATAGGTCAGCTCTGGATTCATAATAGCAAATCTAGGCCGATTCAAATCCGTATTGGTACCGCATTTTTTGCCTATTTCATCATTGGTCAGCACCGCTGAATTACTGGTTTCACTGCCAGCCGCAGAAATGGTCAGCACTGCTCCCACAGGCGTAGTCCTGGTAATAGGCTGTCTGCCGCTCCAATACTCCCAGATATCCACCTCTGGCGTTGCAATACCATGAGCAATAGCCTTGGCTGTATCCATAACACTGCCGCCGCCTACACCCAAAATAAAATCTGCCTTGAAATCCAAAGCCTGCTGAATCCCCTCTCTAGCCTTGGACATCAAAGGATTTGGCTGCACGCCCCCCATGGAATCATAAGGCAGTCCAGCTGCATCCAGCTGATTCTGCAATCTGCCCAGCAAACCGCTTCTTATTACACTGCCGCCGCCATAAACGATGAACACCCGGCTGCCCCCATGTTTCTTGATTTTATCTGCAGTCTTGCCTTCAGCCCCCTTGCCAAAAACAATCTCCGTTGGGCTATAGTATTCAAAACTCTGCATAAAAACCCCTCCTATTATTACATTGCATTGCCTATCAAGGACTCCCCTGACCACTACCCTCATTGCCAGCTGCCAGCCCTTTATTAATATACTCTGATTGTACCACAAATCAATCGAAAATAATAGATTATACAATAAAAAACCACGGCAAACTGGCTCTATAGTCCAATTTGTCGTGGTATTTTTTTCCTCGGCTATGCCAAGATATTTTTATGCTAATTAAATAGTACCAAAGATACGGTCACCGGCATCCCCCAGACCTGGTACGATATAGCCATGCTCGTTCAGCTTTTCATCTACAGAGGCTACATACACAGGCACATCAGGGTGCTCATCATTAATAACCTTCACACCCTCTGGCGCTGCCACCAGGCACATGAGAATCAGCTTCTTGGCGCCCTTTTCCTTCAGCATGGTAATAGCTGCTGCCGCAGAGCCGCCAGTAGCCAGCATTGGATCTACCACCAGCATAGTACGCTCAGCAATATCGCTAGGCATCTTGCAGTAGTATTCCACTGGCTTTAGAGTCTCAGGATCACGATAAAGACCAATATGACCAATCTTGGCCGCAGGAATCATATTTACCACACCGCTCTGCAGGCCAAGACCAGCACGAAGAATAGGCACTACACATACCTTGCGGGTATCAGCCAGCTCCTTGCCTACACACTTGGCCACAGGAGTCTCAATCTCCACATCCTTCAGAGGGAAATCTCTGGTGATTTCATAGGTCATCAGCATGCTGATTTCCTCCAAAAGCTCACGAAAATCCTTGGTACCAGTTTCCTTTTTACGCATCATAGTCAGCTTGTGCTGAATCAATGGATGGTCAATAACATTTACTTTCAAATCAGACATCATATACTCCTTTTCCCCCCAGGAAGCAATTACTCGTAGAGAGGATATTTTGCACAGAGAGCAGCTACACGCTGGCTTGCCTCCTGACGAGCCTTTTCATCCTCTGGATTATCCAACACCAAAGCAATGATGTTGGCAACCTCTACCATATCCTCCTCCTTGAAGCCGCGAGTGGTCAAAGCAGGAGAACCCAGACGAATACCGCTGGTTACAAATGGGCTAAGCTTCTCAAATGGAATCGTATTCTTGTTGGCAGTAATACCTACCTCATCCAGCAGATTCTGAGCCAGCTTGCCGGTAATATTCTTGCTGGTCAAATCCACCAGCATCAAATGGTTGTCAGTACCGCCGGAAACAATGCGGAAGCCATCTGCCTGGAGGGTATCAGCCAAAGCCTTGGCATTCTTCACAATCTGCTGAGCATATGCCTTGAACTCAGGAGACAACGCCTCTTTCAGAGCCACAGCCTTGGCAGCAATAACATGCATCAAAGGGCCGCCCTGAATGCCAGGGAAAATAGCCTTGTTGAACTGCTTGCCAAACTCCTCATCCTTGCAGAGAATCAAACCGCCGCGAGGACCACGGAGAGTCTTGTGAGTGGTAGTAGTAACCACATCAGCATATGGAACTGGGCTTGGATGGAGGCCGGCAGCTACCAAGCCTGCAATATGAGCCATATCCACCATAAGATATGCCCCTACAGAATGAGCAATCTCAGCCATGCGCTGGAAATCAATGGTTCGAGCATAGGCAGAAGCACCAGCTACAATCAGCTTTGGCTTGCACTCATTGGCAATTCTTTGAATCTCATCATAATCCAGCATCTCAGTCTTTTCACTAACGCCATATGGCACAATCTTGAAATACTTGCCAGACATATTTACAGGGGAACCATGAGTCAGATGACCGCCATCAGTCAGATTCATACCCATAACAGTGTCCCCAGGAGTCAGCAGAGCAAAGAAAACCGCCATATTGGCCTGAGCACCAGAATGAGGCTGTACATTGGCATAGCCTGCCCCAAACAGTTCCTTGGCTCTATCAATAGCCAGCTGCTCCACCACATCTACATACTCACAGCCGCCATAGTAACGCTTGCCTGGATAGCCTTCTGCATATTTATTGGTAAGAACACTGCCCTGAGCAGCCATAACAGCCTTGCTGACAATATTCTCAGAAGCAATCAGCTCCAGCTTGTTGCGCTGACGATTCAGCTCCTGGTCAATTGCCTTGGAAACCTCTGGATCTACAGTGTTCAAATCATTCATCAATGCCATAC